>JARLIJ010000012.1 GCA_031291795.1 Acetobacteraceae bacterium
TCGTCGCCCGCCTTCAGCACATAGATCGGATGGACTTCCATCAGCGCCTTCAGGCGCTCCGCCAGCGAGGATTTGCCGCCGCCGACCGGTCCAAGCAAGTACATGATCTGCTTGCGTTCCTCGAGCCCCTGCGCGGCATGGCGAAGGAATCCGACGATCCGCTCGATCGTCTCCTCCATGCCGTAGAACTCGTTGAACGCCGGGTAAACCCGGATCGTCCGGTTCATGAAGATACGCCCGAGCCGGGCGTCCTTCGAGGTATCCACCATCTCAGGTTCGCCAATCGCCGACAGCAGGCGTTCGGTCGCGGTGGCGTACACCATCGGGTTGCCACGGCACGCCTGGAGATACTCGGCCAGACTCATTTCAGCTTCGCGGGTCGCCTCGAAGCTACGGGCATAGGCGGTGAAAATATCATCAACCGTCTGCATCGGCCGCTCCATTGCTGAGGGTAACGCCACGGTTCCCATTGCAAGCGAGAGCAAACCGTAGCGTACGGGGGGGACGTCGCGTGAATGTTTTTTCGCCGATTCGTGAACCATGCAGGCAAGTCGGCGAACTCTTTTGCCTGCGCGGCCTATTGGTGACAGCGATCATGTCTGCAACATGGCGAGGATCATTGGGCGCGAATGCGCGCCACTGTGCACCATTCATCACTGGTCCCGGCACAAATATCGGCGACCGAGCCTGAGGGCATGTCGGCATAGTGACGAGCAGATCGACGCTCTTATTCCCGGGCATCAGGTAATGGCGGCCTGAAATCCGCGTCAGATCGAACCGAAGGACCGAGCCTGGCCTGCCCCCCAACATCGCGGAGCGGAAGGGGGACGGACAAGCGGGCAGGGGCGAGCAGCATTTTGCCTCTCCGATGCCGTAGCGACCGCCGGTTGTTGGCAGCCCGATCATGGCATCCTACACGCGTGTGTTTAAGGGGAGGTTAATCCCTCGAGTCATGGACGCCGTATCAACGCCGAAGCATGCTCGGTACACTACATGGGAATTGGATCGGGCTATGGCATCCCTCACATCGCGTTAGGCAGTACCGAAGTTCTCAGGCGGCACCGCTTTTATGGATGTAAATCGGAGATGCAATTTGGATGCCAGGACCAGACGAGGCAGCGCGCCTCAAATCCCCGGCTGGCCATCCAGGCGGCGTTTGCCCTCGGTTACCAGTCGCTCCACCAGCGGTGGAGCCGGCGGCGCTATCGGGTGATCGGCAAGCAGGCGAATGGTTTTGCGCATCTGATCAAAATAATGGCGGCAGGCATCGCATCGCACCAGGTGAAGCCGTGCACCAAGCCGGGCATGCCACGCCAGCGTGCCCTCAAAATACTCCGTGACCAGCTCAGCCATCGCACGACAGGTCGGAATCACACTCTCCCGGTCCAATGCCCGCGTTCCCTCTGACCCCGGAACCGGCTATCCGTTACACGCCTTGGTGACCACGCCGGCGAAAAAGGCCCGACCGCCATGCGCCACGCCGAATTCGACGATCCGGCCTTTCTCGCGCGCCTGCGTCAAGGGGAGCCCGACGCCTATCGCGCCCTCATCCGCCGGTTCCACGCCTCGCTCACCGGGGTTGCCGCCAGCATCATCGGCAGCCGAGCGCAGGCCGAGGAGGTGGTGCAGGACGCCTGGCTGGCCGTGTTCTCCGGCATCGACCGGTTCGAGGGCCGATCCAGCCTGGTCACCTGGCTGTTCAGCATCGTACTCAACCGCGCGCGTACCCGGATCGGCCGCGAATCCCGCCTGGTCGCCTTGCCGGACCTGATGGAGGGCACGCCAGCCGGCGAACGCGCCGTGCCGCTGTCTGCCTTCAAGCCGGACGGCCATTGGCAGGAAGCGCCGCGGCTGTGGGACGAGCTGAGCCCCGAACGCATCGTCGGCGGGCGGCAACTCTGGGACCACGTCACCGCGGCGATCGAGCGCCTGCCTGCGGGCCAGCGCGCGGTCATCATCCTGCGCGACATGGAAGGCCGTGACGCGGAGGAAGCCTGCACCCTGCTCGGCCTGACGCCCGCGAACCAGCGCGTCCTGCTGCATCGCGCCCGTGGCCGCATCCGGCAGACCGTCGACACCCTGATCGCAGGCAGCACACCGGCGCGTGCGACGGCCGGCACGCCTGGTACGCAGCCCCGCCGCACGCCCGGAGGCATGCTGGAACGCCTTGGCGCGGCGCTGGCCACCCTGCTGGCCTGGGGGTCGGGCAACTTGGCGTCGCCCCTGCCCCCGCCGCCGCGCGCCGTCTGACCAACCAAGCGCAGCACCGCGAGGGAACGCCTTTCCGCCATTGCGATCCCATCGACGTCCGACCAGTGTCCGCTCGCAGTGCCCGCCGGTCGCGGACCCGGCAGACCACAACATGAAGCACCACAACATGAAACAAGGGTGATGACGAATGATCGGGACTTTGGCGCGCGCGACGTGCGGCGCCTTCATTGCGACCGTCCTCGGGGCGACCATCCTCGGGGGCACCGCACTGCCAGCCGTGGCCAAAGACCTGCCCGGCGTGACAGCCACCGAGATCAGGATCGGCAACACAGACGCCTATAGCGGACCCGCCTCCGCCTACGGCGCGATCGGCAAGGCCGAGGCAGCGTTCTTCCGGATGGTCAACGACCAGGGCGGCGTCGGTGGCCGCAAGATCGACTTCATCTCCTACGATGACGGCTACAGCCCGCCGAAAATGTTCGAGCAGGTGCGCCGCCTCATTGAGCAAGACCAGGTCGCGCTGCTGTTCAACACGCTGGGCACGCCCGGCAACACGGCGATCCGGCGCTACGTCAACATGAAGAAGGTGCCGCATCTGTTCCTCTCGTCCGGGGCGGACAAGTGGAGCGACTATCAGCATTACCCATGGACCATGGCGTACCAGCCCAGCTACCGCATCGAAGCGCAGGTCTACGCGACATACCTGCTGCAGCAGGATCCCCACGCCAGGCTGGCGGTGCTCTACCAGAACGACGATTTCGGCAAGGACTACCTCGCCGGAGCGAAGGACGTGCTGGGCGGCCAGGTCGTCAAGGAGGCAACCTTCGAGGTCACCGATACAACCATCGACAGCCAGATCGAGACCCTGCAGGCCTCCGGCGCCGATGCGCTGCTGGTCGCCGCGACCGCCAAGTTCGCGGCCCAGGCGATCCGCAAGGTACACGAGCTCGGCTGGAAACCGATGTTCTTCCTGACCAACGCATCGATCTCCGCCGCCGCCGTGATGCAGCCGGCCGGGGCGGAGAACGGCACCGGCGTCATCAGTGCCGGCTACCAGAAGGACCCCACCGACCCGGCCTGGAAGGACGACGCAGGCATGAATGAATGGCGCGCCTTCATGGCGAAATACATGCCGGGCGCGGATCTGTCGGACGGCGGCTATGTCTATGCCTACGGCGTCAGCGCCACGCTGCTGCAGATGCTGAAGCAGTGCGACGGCAACTTCTCACACGAGAACATCATGAAGCAGGCCGCGAACCTGCATGACGTCGAGATCCCAACGTTGCTGCCCGGCATCAAGGTCAACACCAGCCCGACCGATTTCCGCCCGATCAAGGCCATGCAGCTGGAGCGGTGGGACGGCAAGACCTGGGTGCATTTCGGCGAGGTGATCGACGGCACGCATTCCTGACCGCCGCATGGGGACAGTCGCTGGATGCGCGCAGCCGCTCTATGCTGCCATGATGCATGTCTCGCTGATCGTCCCCGCCCCGTTCGATACCATCTCCGGCGGCTATGAATACGACCGCCGCATGGTCGCCGGCCTGCGCACGTTCGGCTACACCGTCGCGGTGGTCGAGCTGCCGGGCCGCCACAAGCAGGCCGACACCGCCGCGCGCGATGCCGCCTGTGCCACGATGGACCAGTTGGCGCCCGGCACGCGCTGCATCGTCGACGGCCTCGCGCTGCCCGCCTTCGCAGGGCTGGAGGACGCTCTGGCGGCGACCAGCGCTATCGGCCTTATCCATCACCCCACGGCGCTGGAGACCGGCCTGGGCGCCGCCGAACGCACCGCGTTGCAAGCCCTGGAACGGCGGCTATTCGGCCACCTGGCGCGCGTCATCGTGACGAGCGAGTTCACCGGCGAAACCATGGCGCAGAGCTTCGGCGTCGACCCGGCCCGCATCGCCATCGTCGCGCCGGGCACCGACAATGCACCGCGCAGCACAGGCTCATCCAGCCCGACCTGCGAGATCCTGTCAGTCGGCAGCCTGATCCCGCGCAAGGGTCACGATGTGCTGCTGCGTGCCCTGGCGCGGCTGTTCGACCTCAACTGGCATCTGACAATCGCGGGCTCGCCCGACATCGATCCGGTCCACGCGCTGGGCTTGCGCAGCCTGGTCGAGGAACTCGGCATCGGCCAGCGCGTGCGCTTCGCCGGCACAGTGTCGGATGCCGCGCTGGAACGGCTCTGGCACCGCGCCGACCTGTTCGCCTTGGCGACACATTACGAGGGTTACGGCATGGCGGTCGCCGAAGCGCTGAAGCGCGGCCTGCCCGTCGCGATCACCGCCGGAGGCGCCGCGGCAGCCCTCGTCGGGCCCGAGGCCGGTGTCGTGTGCCAGGCCGGCGACCACGAGCAATTGTCCAAGGCGCTGCGCCGCCTGATCTTCAGCAACGAATTGCGCCGCGAGATGGGCGAGGTCGCCTGGGCGACCGGCCAGGCCCTGCCCTCCTGGGCCGACCAGGCACAACGTTTCGCCGATGCCATCGCCGTGTAACCGAAGACCTCTCGCCGACGTCCCCGGCCACCAGGCCGCCACAAGGAGACTGAGCCATGCTGCTGGGCGCGATTGCAGACGATTTCACCGGTGCCACCGACCTCTGCTCCATGCTGGTGCGCGGCGGCATGCGCACCGTGCAACTGATCGGCGTGCCTGACGCCGACGCTGCCGCACCCGAAGCCGATGCCGTCGTCGTCGCGCTGAAATCGCGCACCGCGCCGGTGCGGCAGGCGGTCGAGCAAAGCCTCGCGGCGCTGGCATGGTTGCGCCGCCACGGCGCGCGCCAGATCTTCTTCAAATACTGCTCGACCTTCGACAGCACCGACCAGGGCAACATCGGTCCCGTCGCCGACGCGCTGGCGAACGCGCTGGGCAGCGGCTTCGCGCTCGCCTGCCCAGCGTTCCCGGCGAACAACCGCAGCGTCTACCAGGGCCACCTGTTCGTTGGCAGCGTGTTGCTGAACGAGAGCGGCATGGAACACCATCCGCTGACGCCGATGACCGACGCCAACCTGGTGCGCGTGCTGTCCCGCCAGACCGACGGCACGGTCGGCCTGGTACCGTTCGCCGTCGTCGAGCAGGGTGCCCAGGCAATCCGCCGCGCGATGACGGCGCTGAAAGAACAGGGCCGCCGCTACGCCATCGTCGACGCCGTCAGCGATGCGCATCTGGTCGCGATCGGTGAGGCAGCGGAAGGCCATGCGCTGATCACCGGGGGCTCTGGCATCGCGATGGGACTGCCGGCGAATTTTCGCCGCGCCGGCCTGCTGGAGGAACACGATTCCACCACCCTGCCCGACGTCGCGGGCCATGCGGCGGTGCTCGCCGGTTCGTGCTCCCGCGCCACGCTCGCGCAGCTTGGTTATGCACGGGACCATGTGCCCGTCCTGACGCTGGATCCGCTCGCCACACCCGACGCCGCGATCCTCACCGAACAGGCGCGCACCTGGATGAACGGGAAGCTCGGGCGCACGCCGGTGGTGATCGCCGCCTCCGCCCCCCCCGATGCGGTCGCTGCGTTGCAGGCGAAACTCGGCCGCGAAGAGGCCGGCGCACTGGTGGAAGAGACGCTGGCCCGCGTTGCGGAAAGCCTGGTCCGCGACGGCGTGCGCCGCCTGGTCGTCGCGGGTGGCGAGACCGCCGGCGCCGTGGTGTCCCGCCTGGGCGTGCACAGCCTGCGCATCGGCGGTGAGATCGACCCCGGCGTGCCGTGGACCTATGCCGAGGGCAGCGGCCAGCCCCTGCTGCTCGCACTGAAATCCGGCAATTTCGGTGCGCGCGAGTTCTTCCTGAAGGCCTTCGCAGCGCTGGAGCAGTGACATGCGTGAAGACGACACCCGCGTCCTGCTGGTCGAATTCGCGGCCAGCCTGTTCGCCCGCGGATTTTCCGTCGGCAGCGCCGGCAACATCAGTGTCCGCCTCGACGACGGCTACCTGATCACGCCGACCAACTCGAGCCTGGGGCGGCTCGATCCGGCACGCCTGGCGCGGCTGGATTCGGACTTCCGCCATATCGGCGGGGACAAGCCGTCCAAGGAAGTCTTCATGCACCGCGCGTTCTACACCGCACGCGCGGATGCCGGCGCGGTGGTGCACCTGCATTCGACGCAGGCGACCGCAGTGGCCTGCCTGCCCGACGTGGACCCCGCCAGCCCGATCCCGCCGCTGACACCGTATTTTGTCATGCGCGTCGGCCGGCGCATGCCGATCGTCGCCTATTACCGCCCCGGCGACGCAGCGATGGAGCCGGCGATCCACAGCGCGGCCCAGGATGCCCGTGCGGTGCTGCTGGCCAATCATGGGCCGGTGGTGTCGGGCAAGACACTGACCGATGCGGTCTATGCCGCCGAGGAAGTGGAAGAAGCCGCCAAGCTGTTCCTGCTGTTGCACGCGGCGGCACCGCGCACGCTGACGCCCACGCAGGTCGATGACCTGCTGGCGACCTTCGGCTGACCGTCACCACAAAAGAAAAGGGCGCCCGAAGGCGCCCCTTTCCGGTTCGATAGCAGACCGGCTTTATTCCTCGGCCGCAGGCGCCTCGGTGGTCGCCGATTCGGGCGCAGGCGTCATCGGCATCTCGGACTTCCGCCCGCGCTTCGCGGGAGCCTTGGGAGCGGCCTTGCGCGCCACCACCTTCTTGGCCGGAGCCTTCGCCGTGACCTTCACCGCAACCTTCACCGCCTTCTTCGCGGTGGTCTTGGCGGCAGCCTTCTTCGGCGCAGCTTTCGCGGTCGTCTTGCGCCCAGCCGTCTTTGCCGCTGCCTTCTTCGGAGCAGCCTTTGCCGACGCCGCCTTCTTCGGTGCGGCTTTCGCGGTCGTCTTGCGCCCGGCCGTCTTTGCCGCTGCCTTCTTCGGCGCGGCCTTCGCGGTCGTCTTGCGGGCCGTCGTCTTCGCGGCCGCCTTGCGCCCGGTCGTCTTGGCCGCCGCCTTCTTCGGCGCAGCCTTCGCGGTCGTCTTGCGAGCCGTCGACTTCGCCGTGGTCTTGCGAGCGGCTGCCTTCGGCGCTGCCTTCTTCGCCGTCTTGCGGGCGCCCGCGCGAACAGCCATGGCCTGTGCCCGAGGCTGTTCCGTTACCGTCTCTTCCGTGCTCACCAGTGAAATCTCCTTTGTGCCATACTTGTGCTTATGTTTGTCGCGCCGAGGACGACCGCGGAGCCGCCCACCTTTGTTCCGCCGGCATCCCACCGCGCGCTGCGGCGAGGGCGGGAGATCAGGGCGTGCCGATCAGGTCGCTGACCGACGCGGGCTGCCAATTGCACCGTCATGTTCGCGTTGCTCCGCACGATGGTTCGCATCGTGCAAGTAAACGGCCGGTGCAATTCTGCCTGGACCAGGCTGCGGCCCATGGACCGTCCTTCTGTTGACGTGCGAGCGAAGCGACAAGCCGAACGCAGCGCGAATCGATTCGCGTACACTGATTCCGCTATTCCGCGTCTCGCCGACGCCTGTCAACAAAAAGCAACCGTTGCTTCCCGATGCAGGCATAAAAATCTGCACGTGCAGCATCGCAGTGCAGGACTGCGACAACAAAAAACCGCCGCGGCATCGCTGCCGCGGCGTTGTTCGCAGACGTGCCGCGCGGTGTCAGCCGCGCTGGTCGATCGGCACAAAGCTGAGGTTTTCAGGGCCAACATAGTTCGCCGTGGGGCGGATCAGCTTGTTGTCGATGCGCTGCTCGATGACGTGCGCAGCCCAACCGGACGTGCGTGCGATCACGAAGAGCGGCGTGAACATCGCCATCGGCACACCAAGCATGTGGTAGCTGATCGCGCTGAACCAATCGAGGTTCGCGAACATCTTCTTCGCATCCCACATCGTCGCTTCGATCCGGTCCGCGATGTTGAACAGCTTCATCGAGCCGGCCTGCTGCGAAAGCCGCCGCGCAACCTCCTTGATCACTTTGTTCCGCGGGTCGGAGATCGTGTAGACCGCATGGCCGAACCCGATCACCACTTCGCGGTTCGCCACGCGCCGGCGGATATCCGCTTCGGCCTCCTCCGGATCCGCATAGCGATTCTGGATCTCGAAGGAGACTTCGTTGGCGCCGCCATGCTTCGGCCCGCGCAATGCGCCGATGCCCGCGGTGATCGCCGAGTACATGTCCGCGCCCGTGCCCGCCACCACGCGACAGGTGAAGGTGGAGGCGTTGAACTCGTGTTCGGCATACAGGATCAGCGAGGTGTGCATTGCACGCACGAACGTCCCCGACGCCGGCTTGCCGTGCAGCAGATGCAGGAAGTGCCCGCCGATGCTGTCGTCGTCGGTCTCCACGTCGATGCGCTTGCCGTTATGGGCGTAGTGGAACCAGTACAGCAGCGCCGAACCGAGCGAAGCCATAAGCCGGTCGGCGATGTCGCGTGCGCCGGGCGGGTTCTGGTCGTCCTTTTCCGGCAGCACGCAGCCCAGCGCGGAGACCGCCGTGCGCATCACGTCCATCGGATGCGTCGCCGGCGGCAATGCCTCCAGCACCGTCTTCAGCGAAGCCGGAAGCCCACGCAGCGCCTTCAGCTTCGCTTTGTAGGCCGTCAGCTCCGCCCTCGTCGGCAGCGCGCCGTGCACCAGCAGGTAGGCAATCTCCTCGAACTCGCAGGTCTCGGCGACGTCGAGGATGTCGTAGCCACGGTAATGCAGGTCGTTGCCCGTCCGGCCCACCGTGCAAAGCGCGGTGTTGCCGGCGGTGACGCCGGACAGGCCGACGCCCTTCTTTGCGCGGACATTGGATGCCGCTGCGGTTTCGCTCATGCCCTGGTCCCTCCTTGCAGAATGCCTACAGAATGCCTGGCTTGCCGATCGTCAGCGTGCCGGCCGGCAACGCGACGTTCAACCGATGCAGCTCGCCCGCCGCCAGCCGCGGCAGGTCCTGCGCCGCTTCCAGGAACCGGTTGGACTCCCGCGTCGAGATGATGCCGCCAGTCAGGATCTCGAATTTGCGGATGTAGTCGGCACGCCCGAACGGCTTCGCACCCATCGGATGGGCGTTCGCCACCGCCAGCTCGTCCTCGATCTTCGAGCCGTCCTGCATGAAAATCTCGACCCGGCCGCCAAACGACAGCTCATTCGGGTCGGTCGCGTGGTAGCGGCGCGTCCATTCCGCATCCTCGGTGGTCTCAATCTTGTGCCACAGCCGGACGGTGTCGGCGCGCGCCGCACGCTTCGGTGCATAGCTGTCGACGTGGTGCCACGTCCCGTCCTGCAACGCGACGGCGAAGATATACATGATCGAGTGATCAAGCGTCTCGCGGCTCGCCTTCGGGTCCATCTTCTGCGGATCGTTGGCGCCGGTGCCGATCACGTAATGCGTGTGGTGGCTGGTGTGGATCACGATCTTCGCGATTTGTTCCACATTCGCGACCTTCTCGCGCATGCGGAACGCCAGGTCGATCAGCGCCTGCGACTGGTACTCCGCACTGTGCTCCTTGGTGTAGCTGTCCATGATGGCGCGCTTCGCCTCACCTGGTGCGGGCAGCGGCACCTGGTAATGCGCATCGGGCCCATCCAGCAGCCACGCGATCACGCTGTCCTCGCCTTCATAAATCGGGCTCGGGGCGCCTTCCCCGCGCATCACGCGATCAACCGCCTCCACTGCCAGCTTGCCGGAATGGGCCGGGGCATAGGCCTTCCAGGAGCTGATCTGCCCCTTGCGCGACTGGCGCGTGGTGAAGCTGACATGCACCGCCTGCTGCACCGCCTGGTAGATCACCTCCTGCTTGAGGCCGAGCAGCGTGCCGATGCCGGCAGCCTGCGCGGGGCAGAGATGGGCGATGTGGTCGATCTTGTGCTTGTGCAGGCAGATCGCGCGCACGAGGTCGATCTGGATCTCGTAGCCGGTCGCCAGTCCGCGGATCAGTTCGCGCCCGGACTTCTCCAGCGTCTGCGCCACCGCGAGGGTCGGCGGGATGTTGTCGCCGGGATGCGAGTAGTCGGCGGCCAGGAACGTGTCGTGCATGTCGAGTTCGCGCACTGCGGTGCCATTCGCCCACGCCGCCCATTCCGGGCTGACGCGCTTGGCCGCCGGCATGCCGAACACCGTTGCCCCCGCCTTGTTCGGCCGCCCCAGCGCCATGTCGCGCGCCGACACCACCGGACGGCGGTTGATTGCCGCGATCGCGACTGAGGCGTTGTCGATGATCCGGTTGATGATCATCGCCGCGACGTCCTTCTGGACCGCAACGCGATCGACAGCGACACCGGCGATTTTCCAGGCGAGTTGGTCCTCCCGCTTCAGGTTTTCCTTCGACGGGTAGACCCTCACGTCGTGCAGGTTCATAAAGTTCCTCCTTTGAGCGCCGGACGGACGGCTGGCTGCCGTTCCTGCGCGGTCTGACCTGCGTACAGGCCGATGCGTTGCTTCGTAAGGTCGCGCAGTCGGAACGGCAAGCAGCCGGCACAACAACGCGCACCGAGGGATGCATATATTAGAGTGTCCACGCCATTCGATCGGGTGATCCGCGGCACCCTTGTCACCACCGACGCGGTTCGCCCGTTCGGTTATGTAGCACTGCGTGGCGAAACCATCGCCGCCATCGGCGAAGGCGAACCCCCGCCCGCCCATGAAACGATCGACCATGGGGACGATCTCATTCTGCCCGGGTTGGTCGACGGGCACATGCACACTTCGTCGTCGACCGGCTGGCCGGGGATCGAGAGCGCCTCGCGCTGCGCGGCCGCTGGTGGCGTTACCACCTGTTGCGACATGCCGTACGACGTGCCGAAACCGGTCACCGACACGGTGGTCCTGACCGACAAGATCGGCTGGGTGGAACGCACGTCGCATGTCGACATGGCGCTGTACGGCACCATCACAAAATCCGGCGGCATCGACGCCATTCCGGACCTCGCGGCGGCCGGCATCTCGGCGTTCAAGCTGTCGACCTACGAATACGACCCGGTGCGCTTTCCCCGCATCGACCATCCGACGATGGTGGAGGCGTTTCGCCGGATCGCGCAGACCGGACTGCCGGTCGCGATCCACAATGAGGACCAGGAACTCGTCGAGCGCCTGACAGCGGATGCGCGCGCCGCCGGGCGCACCGATCCGATCATGCATTGCCGCACCCGCCCGCCGCTGGCGGAGACGATGGCGGACCAGGAAATCTTCGAGATGGCGCTGGAGACCGGCGCGCATGTGCACATCGCGCACTCCTCGCTCGCGCGCGGCTTCGAATTGGCCGAGGTGTTCCGCTCGCAGGGGGCACGCACCACCGGCGAGGCGTGCATCCAGTATCTCTGCATGACCGAGGACGACATCGTTCGCCTGCGCGGCTTCGGCAAATGCAACCCGCCGTTCCGCACTGCCGCCGAGGTGGAGCGGATATGGCAGAGCCTGCTCGCAGACAAGATCGCTTATGTCTCCACCGACCACGCGCCCTGGCCGATGGCGCGCAAGATGGCCGACGATATCTTCGCCTGTGGCGCCGGCCTCACCGGCCTGCAGAGCTTCGCGCCGCTGATGTATTCGCTGCTCGATGAGCGCGGGCTGTCGCCGACATTGATGGCGACGTACTGCGCCGAACGATCGGCGAAGCTGCATGGCATCTGGCCGCGGAAGGGCGCGATCCGGGTTGGGTCGGACGCCGACCTGCTGGTGCTGCGTCGAGGCGACTTCACGTTCGACCAGGCGAGCATCGTCGATCGGCCGGAGATGCGCTGGTCGGCGTATCACGGACGGCCCATGCGCGCGCGCGTTGCAACGACCTATCAGCGCGGCACGCTGATCTGGGACGGCGCGCAGGTGCTGTCGCAGCCCGGCGATGGGCGCTTCGTCCGCCGCTCCGGCTGAGCCGTGCCGGGGCGCCCGCCCGCCTGTGCCGGCCATGGAATGGCGCCGTGGCGCGGCGTGGTAGTGTCAGCCGGCATCCTCGGGACGGCATTGCTGGGTACTGCCGCATGGTTCCTGCCGCGCGTGCCGCCCACATGTGCGGACCCGCGCACCCTCGCATTGCTGCACGACGTCCTGCAGGACCGTTTCAACCTGCCGCAGACGACGGAGCCGGTGCACATCCGCACGTTGGCGGGCGGCGTGCTGGCGCTGCGGTTCGTGTGCGAAGCCGACCTCGCGGGCTTCGACCATGCGTCGCTGCCGGAAGGGGCTGTGCCGCACAGCGTCCGGTACGCCAGCCGGCTGCTTGGCGACCGCCAAGAGGTGACCGCCACGCTGGTGCCGGTGCTGAAATGGGACAAAGTGGAATAGCGGACCGCATCGCTTAACGTGTCGGTAACCGATCGCTGCCATCCTGCCGCCGGCCGGAGTCATCAACGTCCCGGCGATTTGCGGCAAAACGTCGCGCAGCTCACAGGAATATCTGCGATGACCATGATCGGCGCCGCTTCCGCCAGCCCTCCCGCCTTCCAGGCGCAGGCAGCCTCCGCAACACCCAGGAAGACCAGCCAGGACAAGGATGGCGACGAAGCCACAGAGTCCGCTTCCGCCAAAACCGCCGAGGCTGGAGCGGCGACCCAGCACAAGCTGAACGTGCAGGCCTGACACTCGGCCCGGACTTGCACTGACCGGCAAGCAGTGTCGCCGGCTAACACCATGCGGGCTGGCCGGCAGACGCTGTCGCGGATCTGACGCCCGCGGTTGGTCTTCTCACACGGATGGGACGCGTGCCGGATGGACCTCGACATCCGCGCCATTGCGACGCTTTCCGCGGCCGGCTTACATCTCCGTCTCAGTCGGACGGAGAGAGTGGTTGGACGTGTCGGTCGTGATCCCTACGCTAAACGCCGCGGCAACCCTGCCTGCGACGCTAGCGGCGTTGGGGCCGGTCGCGGACTGCATCGTCGTCGATGGCGGCAGCCACGATACAACCATCGGTGTCGCTACGCAGGCGGGTGCCCGGGTCCTGTCGGCGCCACGTGGACGCGGGCGCCAGCTTGCCGTCGGCATCGATGCCGCAACCCAGGCGTGGCTGCTGCTGCTGCACGCCGACACACGCCTTGCGCCCGGATGGCACCAGGCCGCGCACGCGCATATCGCGGCCGGCCCGGCCCGCGCCGGTTGGTTCCGCTTTGCCCTGGACAGTGACGACCCACGTGCCCGCCGCCTGGAGCGGCTGGTTGCCTGGCGCTGCCGGGTCCTTGCGTTGCCTTATGGCGACCAGGGCCTGCTGATCCATCGCGACCTGTTGCGCACCGCAGGAGGCATGCAGCCCTTGCCGCTGATGGAGGACGTCGACCTGGCCCACCGCCTCGGGCGTGGGCGCCTGGCGGCAATCGACGCGGCCGCTGTCACCTCTGCGAGGAAATGGCAGCACGAGGGCTGGCTGTGCCGTTCCGTGCGCAACCAATTCTGCCTCGCCCTCTATCTCGTCGGGGTCCCGCCGCACCGCATCGTCCGGCTCTACGGGTGAAGGACACCGTCGTCGTCTTCGCGCGGGCGCCCCGGCTGGGGACCGTGAAGCGCCGGCTTGCGCGCGACATCGGCGACCGCGCCGCGCTGCGCTTCCATCAAGCCACACTGCACCGCCTGCTGCGCGCCCTCGCCGCCGACCGGCGCTTCCGCACGGTGCTCGCACTCACCCCGGACCACGCATGCGCCCGATTGCCGGTGCGCCTGCCGCGCATCCCGCAAGGCGGCGGCGACGTCGGCCGGCGCATGCACCGTGCCTGCCGACGCTTTGCGCGCGGCAGGGTCGCGATCATCGGCAGCGACATCCCGGATGCCGGTGCGGCCGACGTCTCTGCGGCATTCCGTGCGCTCGGACGGGTCGACGCCGCGTTCGGCCCCGCGCTCGACGGCGGCTATTGGCTGGTGGCCCTCGGCCCCCGACGCCCCGCGCGACCGTTCGCCGCCGCCCGCTGGTCCACCCCGCACGCCCTGGCCGATACGCTGATCAACTTCGCGGCGCGATCCGTCGCAATGTTGCGTCCGCTGCAAGACGTCGATACTGCGGCAGACCTCAACGCGTTGCGGACACGATGAAACGACCTTGGATTTCCGACATGCAACGGCGACGGCTGCGCCGCATGCCGCTGGTATCGCCGCGCCTTTGGATCCGCCGGCTGGTGTTCTGGCTGGGCTCGATCGTCGTGGCACTGGTCGCGATCGGGTTTGCCGCGCTCGCCAACCTCGCTTCCGACTTTTTTCTGCGGCTGCAGGCGCCCCGTCCGTGGATCGCGTTTGTGGTCTGCCCGGTTGGTCTCGCCGCTTCCATCCTGCTCACGCGCTACGTCTTCCCCGGCGCGCAGGGCAGCGGCATCCCGCAGGTCATCGCGGCGCAGCACATGACGGACCGGGAAGCCATCGCACGTGTGCTGTCGCCGCGGATCGCAGTCGGCAAGATTCTGCTGACGCTGCTGGGGCTCGCCTCCGGTGCCTCGATCGGCCGCGAGGGCCCCACCGTACAGGTCGGCGCTTCCATCATGCATACGCTGGGCCGCCTGCTCCACCTGCCGCGGCTGGAGCTGGAGCGTGCCCTGGTGCTCGCCGGCGGTGCGGCCGGCGTCGCCGCGGCGTTCAACACGCCGATCGCCGGGGTCGTGTTCGCCATCGAGGAACTCAGCCACGCCTTTGAGACCCGCACGTCCGGGACGGTCCTCGCCGGGGTCATCCTGGCCGGCATCACCACCGTGGCGCTGATGGGCAACTACACCTATTTCGGGCATGCCTCCGTAGAGCTGGATTTCGGCGTGGGCTGGGTCGCTGTGGTGCTGTGCAGCCTGGCCGGGGGCCTGGGCGGCGGATTGTTCAGCGCGGCCCTGATCCGCGCGGCCAGTGGGCTGCCTGGTCGCGCCGGGCAGTTGCTGATGCGCTACCCGGTCGCCTTCACCGCGCTGTGCGGGCTGCTGATCGCAGCGATCGGCGTCGCATCCGGCAGCCAGACCTATGGCACCGGATACGAACAGGCGCGCGGCATGGTCGAAGGCACCACCACCCTGCCCGGCAGCTACGTGCTGCTGAAATTCGCCGCGACCGTGATCTCCTACGTCAGCGGCATCCCGGGCGGGCTGTTCGCGCCATCGCTCTCGGTGGGCGCGGGCCTCGGTGCATGGTTGGCGCAATTGCTGCCCTCGGCGCCGGCGGGAGCGGTCGTGCTGCTGGGCATGGTGGCGTATTTCTCCGGCGTCGTGCAGGCGCCGATCACCGCGACCGTCATCGTGATGGAGATGACCGACGACCAGCGCGTCACCGTGCCCCTGATGGCCACGGCGTTCCTGGCGTTCGGCATCTCCCGCCTGGTGTGCCGACGGCCGCTCTATGGCGCGCTCGCACGACGCTTCCTGGCTGCGCAGACTCACGCATAGGCAACGACGAACCCCACGGGCATGAACCCCACGGGCATGAACACAGCGGGCGCGAACCGGTCAGGCGCGACCGGCCGCATCGCCGCTCGCGCCTTTCCGGAACGTGGGACGCCGGGCCTAGGCGGCGGACAGCCGTGCCAGGTGCGCCGCCTCGGCTGACGTGAAGGTCGCCTCCTCGCCGATCGGCTCCCGGATCATGTAGCCGCGGCCCCACACCGTGCCGATCAGGTTGTCGGCCCCGGCCTGCGCCAGCTTCTTGCGTAATTTGCAGATGAACACGTCGATGATCTTCATCTCCGGTTCATCCATCCCGCCGTAGAGATGGTTCAGGAAAGCCTCTTTCGTCAGCACCATGCCCTTGCGCAGCACGAGCAACTCCAGGATCGCATATTCCTTGCCGGTCAGA
>JARLIJ010000099.1 GCA_031291795.1 Acetobacteraceae bacterium
CGTCATCTTCGATGCCTGCAACGGCCGCAACAACTTCGCCTTCCCGCCGGCCAAGGCGGCCATCGCCGACGGTTTCCCGCCCGACATCATCAGCACCGACCTCACCGGGTTGACCGCCTACACGGGCTATGCCTTCGGGCTGACCTACACGATGTCGAAATACCTCGACCTCGGCCTCGGGCTGGACCAGGTGATCGCCGCCACGACCGCTGCCCCGGCGCGCCAGCTCGGCAAGGCCGGCCTGCTCGGCACGCTGGCCTCCGGCGCCTTCGCCGACGTGGCGGTGCTCAAGCTGGTCAACAAGCGGGTGTGCTACCTCGACGCCAAGGGCGAGGAGTTCATCGGAAACACGCTGCTGGTGCCGCAGATGACGGTGCTCGACGGCCGCATCGCCTACCGCCAGATCGACTTCGCGACGGGTTGAATGTGAGCACGTGACTCATACCGTGGCTCGCTGATCGCGACCCACGGTATTGAGTCTTGGTATTAGAGGATCATTCTCAACATTTGCTCAAGGTCAGCGGCGGTGACTTTCCGCGGATTGACGGGGATGTTTCCGCTCTTCATCGCTTCCTCGACCACCGGCCCGATATGGCGCTCCTGCAAGCCGAAGGAGGACATCGTGCTGGGAATCCCCACGTCGCGGGCCAGGGCGCGGACCGCCTCCACGGCGCGGCGCGCGCCATCGAGCCGGCTCATGCCATCCACCCGCTGTCCCAGGGCCTCGGCCACCTCGACGAAGCGATCGGGCTCGGCCAGATGGTTGAACTCCATGGTGAGCGGCAACAGGATGGCCAGCACGACACCGTGCGGAACATGCAGATCCCAGCTTCCCAGCGGCATCGCCAACGCATGCGCCAGCCCCAGGCGGGTCGGATTCATCGCCATTCCCGCCATCGTACTGGCCAACATCATCCCGTAGCGCGATTCGATGTTGCTCCCGTTCAATACCGCGCTTCGCAGGTGCAGGCCGATCAGCTTCACGGCATCGATCGCCAGGGCGCGCGAGATCGGCTGGCAGGCATTGTTGGTGCAGCACTCGACGGCATGGGCGAGAGCATCCATGCCCGTCGAGGCGGTCACTGCCGGCGGCAGATTGAGCGTCAATTCGGGATCGCAAAGGGCGATCGTCGGGTAGATCAGGTAACTGCCGATGGCGAGTTTGAGATTGCGGGCCTCGTCAGTGAAGATCGCCCAGTACGTGACCTCGCTGCCGGTACCGGCGGTGGTGGGAATGGCGATGATCGGGAGTGGCTTGTTGCGAACCTTGTTGATCCCGGCGTAGTCGGTGCAGGAGCCGGGATTGGTGGCCATGGCGGCGACGGCCTTCGACGTGTCCAGCGAACTGCCGCCGCCGATGCCGATGACGACGCCGGCACCCGATTGCCTCAGCTCCTGGGCGGCGCTGTCGACCAGGCTCGACGAAGAGTCGGGTTTCACCCGGCCGCAGACCTCGACCTCGATTGCATTCTCTTTGAGCAGGCTCACCACGCGATCGAGAATTCCGGCGGCCTTGAGCCCCGGATCGGTCACCAGAAACGCCTTGTGCGTGCCCAGGGCTTTCACATGCGTTGGTAGGGTCTTCAAAATCCCCGCCCCGAAGTGGATGTCGGTCGGGATCGGGAAGAAATTGAATGTCTGCCCTGCGTTCATCCTCATGACTCTCTCCTCATCGATTGTAGAGGGGGACCGGCCCCCTGAATTCCTCCCAGACCCTGTCGCATGCATTCACGGTCTCCGGCGAAAGCGGTCCTTCCTCGCAGGCCGCGAGATTCTGTTCCAGCTGCTCCATTCGCGAGGCGCCCAGCAGCATGCTGTCGGTCGCGGTGTGATGCAGCAGCCAGTTGAACGCCAGACCGGGAAGAGTGCGGCATGCTTGCGCCGCGACTTGCTTCAGGGCGTTCACCGCGGCGAAGGTCTGCGGGTGCCAGTACCGTTCCTGGTACAGCGAAATTCCCCAGAACGCGGCGTCGAAGCGCCCGCCTGGCGTGTATTTGTCGGGCGCGTGCTTGCCGGTGAGTAAGCCGCCCGCCAGCGAATTATAGGCGATCGTCGAGACGCCCAGGCGCCTGGCCATCGGCAGGTATTCCTGCTCGACGCCTCGTGCCACCAGATTGTACATCTGCTGAAAGATCACCGGCGCCTGGTAGCCGTTCTTCTCGGATATCCACGACATCTCGCAGATCTGCCAGGCCGCGTAGTTGGCGATCCCGACGTGGCGCACCTTCCCCTGCCGCACCAGGATGTCCATGGCCTCGAGGGACTCTTCGATCGGCACCTTATAGTCGGGCTGGTGCATGTAGTAGATGTCGAGATAGTCGGTCTGCAGGCGGCGAAGACTCTCCTCGGCCTGGCGAAGAATCGCGGCCTTCGACAGGCCCGACTCGTCCGGGCCCTCGCCCATCTTGTGTTCAACTTTCGTGGACAGAATGATGCGGTTCCGCTTGCCGCGCAGCGCGTTGCCGAGGATCGTCTCCGCCTGACCGGCCTGATAGGCGTTGGCGCTGTCAAAGGCGTTGATCCCGGCGTCCATGCAGCGCTGGACCATGCGATCGGCGGCCGCCTGCTCCACCGGGCGACCGAACGTCATGGTACCGAATGAGATGCGCGACATGTCGAGGTCGGTGTGATTCAGCCGACGGTAGTCCATGGCCCCTGCCTTTGTTGTATGTTCGTTGCGTGACCCGATCCGGTCCGGCAACCCATCACGGGCACTGCGGCATACCTCCCGATATTGTCTTCATCGTTGCCGTTGTTACTCGAGCGCCCGGTCCGGGGCCGGCTCATGCGCATGGGGGACGTGAAGCAGGCGGCAATCGATCCGGATCACCAGGTCCGCGAGGTTGCGGCCCATGAAATCCTGCACCGCCGCGCCGTCGAACAGGCCGGGGTTGGCGCGCAGTCGCGGATCGCCGTGCGCCGCACCGCTGCTCAGCGCGGCGAACATCGCCCGGAAGCCGCCGAAATTCCAACTGATCCGGCCATACGGCGCGTCGCTCGCCACCGCAAGGTTGCGAGCGAAGGGCGGGCCCGCGAGCCGATAGGTGATGAGGTCGCTTTCGATGTGCGCATCGCGCTTGGCGCTGAGCACGAAGAAAATGTTCGGGCAGGCCAGGCCCAGCGTGCGCGCCGCCTGATAGAGCGACTCGCCCTCGACATACGCGGGACCGCCGCCGCCCATGTGGACACCGATCACCGGCCAGTCCGGATGCTGTTGCGCGACGGTGCGCAGCCCTTCGGCCGGAGTGAATTCGGTGTCCGCGCCGAAATGGAATGCCGGCACCGCACCGAGCGTGACGATCCGCTCGACCATGCGCAGCACCACCGGACTGTCGATCGGATAGCGGTTCTGGGCGGGGTTCAGCTTGACGATGGGGAAGCCCCATTCCTCCACGCAGGTCTGCACGAGTTGTGCCGCCGCGTCTTCCCCCAGTGCCTGCGGGTCGGTCCATCCCGCGGGGATCACCCTTGTGGGGTGACGCCGGGCCAACTCGAAAATCGCCTCGTTGGCGGCCCTCAGCATGGTGAAATTCTCGCGCCGGTCATCGGTGTAGGTGATCACGGCCGGGTTCTGCCAGCACAGCGCCATGTCCACGCCGGCAAGGTCCATGTCGCGGATGAGCTGATCGCCGCTGATCGGCCGGCCGTGGAAATAGTTGGAATCCACGGCCAGCCGATGGCGCAGCGCGTCCGAATAGAGGGCAGGCGAGGAAGGATGCGTGTCGGCGTCGATCACTACCCGATCCCGCGCCGATTGCAGATGCTGTAGCCGCCGCGCGATGGTCTCGCGCGCTCGATCTGTCAGAGCCATCATGCCCTCCCTTCAGCCCAGGTTCCGCCCGGCGGCTACTCTGCTTACTCCGCCGGTCTCGCGCGTGCAGGCGCTTCGACGGCGGGGGCGGGACGATTGCGCAGTTGCAGGGCGAACAGGCCGGAGATCACGATGAAGACGATCAGCAGCACCTCGCCAGCGTACACCGACCCGGTGCGGTCGATCAGGAAGCCGACCAGGAATGGACCGAAGAACCCTCCCAGATTGCCGATCGCGTTGATGGTTCCCATCGCCACGGCCAGCACTTCGTCGGCCACGAAGGCCGTCATCGCGGTCCAGAAAACCGGGTAGCAGTACATGAACCCGAGGCAGATGCTGAGCGCGGTGATGGCCAGCACCGGCCGTTGCGGTCCGGCAAGAACGGACAGCGTCAGGAACAGCGCCGCCATCAGGATGGGCCCCGCAATCCAGGCCCGGTAGTCGCGGGTCTTGTCGGCGCGCATCGCCATCAGCACCGAGCCGATCATGGCGCAACCCCACGGGATCGCCGTGATCCAGCCGACTTGCTGGATGTTGCTGCTCGTCGATAGTGCCTTCACAATTGTCGGCAGCCAGAGGCCGTAGCCGTAGAAGCCCACCTGCAGGAAGCAGAACAGCACTAGCAGTATGACGACGTTGCGGTTATGCAGCACCTGGCGGATGCTCGGCGTCTCGGCCTTGATCGCCTTTTTTTCGGCCCGGATGGTGGTCTCCAGATAGTCACGCTCCTCGGGGCTGATCCACTTCGCGGTGGCGGGCGAATCGTCGATCACGAACCACCAGATGATTGCCCAGATCACCGCCGGCGCGCCTTCCAGCAGGAACAGCATCCGCCAGTCGTAGTGAGTCAGGATCCAGCCCGAGACCGGGCCTGTAATCATCGAAGCGGCTGGGATGCACAGATACCAGAGGGCGTTGGCGCGCGAACGTTCGCTGAGCGGGAACCATTTCGTCAGCAGGATCATGGTGGCCGGCGACACGCCGCCTTCCACCACGCCGAGCACGAAGCGAATAATCAGCAGTTCGGTGAGGCTCTGGGCAAACGCCGTCGCCATCGACACGACGCCCCAGACGAGCAGGCTCAATGTGATGAAACGCTTGGCACTCCATGTCTCCGCCAGCCACGCACCCGGTACCTGCAGGAACAGGTAGCCGAAGAAGAAAATCCCAGCGGCGAGCCCGGAAGCGGTAGCAGCGAACCCCAGATCCTTCTGCATGCCGGCAAAGCCGAAGGCGATGTTGTTCCGGTCGATGAAGGCAATGGTGTACATCAGGAACGCAACGGGAATGATCCGCATCCATCGTTGCGCGGGAATGTTCTGGTCGAACATGGTGGCAACTCCTACTTGGCGGCGCGGCTGAACGCGCGTTCCAACTCCATCAGCTTGCGTACACGTCGGCGGCAGTCTTCGTCGGTGCTGAACTCGGCGGCGAGGTAGCCGCGCACCAGATCCACGGCGAGCCATGGGCCGACGATCTTGGCGCCGATGCACATGACGTTCACATCGTCATGTTCGACGCACTGGTGGGCGATGTGCCCGTCATGGACGATCGAGGCGCGGATGCCGGGCATCTTGTTCGCCGCGATCGAGGCGCCGACACCCGTGCCGCAGACCAGGATCGCACGGTCGGCCTCGCCGCTGGTCACCGCGGTGCAGACCTCGCGCGAGATGTCGGGGAAATCGATCGGAGTTTCGTCGAAGCAGCCGTGGTCAGTCACCTCGTGGCCAAGTGCCCGTATCGCCTCGATAATCGTGGACTTCAGCGGGAATCCGGCGTGGTCGCCTCCAATCGCAATTTTCATGTTTCGCTCCGTTAACATTGGCGGGTTCTGGCCGTTGATCCGATTTTCGACGCGGCCCTTACAGGAATCCGATGGAAAGCCAGGGGAAGATGGCGACGATGATGACCGCCCCCAGCAGCACGGCCAGGTAGGCCCAGACACGGCCCATTGCCTCGTCGGGAGACGCGCCACCGATGGCGCAGGAAAAATAGTAGCCGATGCCGAAGGGTGGGGCGAACAGGCCAAGACCCATCGAGAGGACGCTAACCATCGCGTATTGCACCTCGTGGATGCCGATGGCGCGGGCGGCGGGGAACAGCAGCGGCCCGAGCAGCACCATGGCCGGAATGCCTTCAAGCAGTGAGCCCAGCACGGCAAAAACCAGGATGGAAACCGCCATGAATCCGGCGCGACCGCCGGGGATGCGCAACATCATCTCCACCAGCGTCTGGCTGAAACCGGATTGGGTGATCGCCCAGGCCATGGCGGTGGCCATGCCGATGATCAGCATGATCGCCCCCGAGAGGGAGGCGGTGGCGATGAGCATCGGATAGAGACGGCGCCGGTCGAACTGGCGGTAGACCAGGAAGCCGCAGACGAATGTATAGAGGATCCCGACGGTGGAGACCTCGGTGGCGGTGGCGACACCCTTGACGACGGCACCGCGAATGAGGAAGGGCAGCGCGATCGCGGGGATGGCAATGACGAAGCGGCGCAGCATAACCGCGGCGGGCGCACGCTTGGTGCCCACGTCGGCCTTGCTCGAACGGAAATAGCAGAGCGCCCCCATCGCCACCGCGCCGACCGCGGCCGGCAGCAGGCCGCCGGTAAACAACCCGCCAATGGACACGCCGGCCGAAACGCCGATCGTGATCAGGACCAACGAAGGCGGGATGGTCTCGCTCATCGCGCCGGAAGCCGCGAGCTGGGCAACCAGTTCGCCCGGATTCGCGCCGCGGCGCTTCATGTCGGGAAACAGGCTGGGGGCAATCGCCGCCATGTCGGCGGCCTTCGCGCCGGAAATGCCGGACACCAGGTACATCGCCGCGATCAACACGTACGATAGCCCGCCGCGGATATGGCCGAGCAGAGCGGCAAAGCAGTCCACCAGGGCCTTGGCCAGCCCCATCATCTCGATCAGCAGGCCGAGGAAGATGAACAACGGCACGGCGAGCAGGATCAATTCCGACATGCCCTCGTCCATGCGGTTGATCACGATGTACAGTTCGGTGTCGGTGGTGGCGGCGATATAGGCGAGGGTCGCGGCGCCGAACGCAAAGGCGATCGGCGTTCCGATGCAGACGCCGACGCTGACCAGGCCAATGAAGAAGATCGCAAGGTTGATATTGCCGAGCGGTTCGAGCACCGGCTGGGCCAGCATGATGCCGGCGGCGGCACCAACGACGAGCAAAATAGCCAGGATCGCCTGAGGTGGGGTGGCATCGCGCAGCAGACGCAGCGCGGCGACACAGGCCATGAGCAGGACGCCGACCAGGATCGCCGCGACCCGGATGCCGTTGTGGATGCCCAAAGCCGGCGTAATGACGACCCACTCCTCCTGCATGTAGGTGCAGGCTGGCAACACCAGGGCCAGCAGGCAGGTGAGGACGATCGCCGCGCTCAGTGCTCCCAGCCAGCCACGCAGCCAATCCGGGGCGAAGTTCACGAAAGCGGTCAGGCGCATGTGCTCGCCGCGGCGCAGTGCGATGACCGCGCCGAACATCGCCAGCCACAGAAACAGCGCCGAAGCCAGCTCATCGGACCAGACCAGCGGACGGTGGAACACGTAGCGCGCCGTGACCCCGGCCGACAGCAGCACCATCTCCACAACAAGCAGCACGGCGGCGGGAGGTTCCGTCAGCAGGCAGAGGACGCGGTCGAGCCGGCCCGCGACATCGGGGGCGACAACGGTCGCCCCCGGCGCCTGCAATGCCGTGTCGTTCATGCCAGCTTCGAGGTGTATTTTTCCAGCAGGCCCCAGCATTCCGGGCCGAACTCCTTTTGCCATCTGGCATAGAAGCCGCTCTTCTGCAGTACCTCCCGGAAGGGTGCGATTTCCGGCGTGTTGAAGATCATGCCAAGTTTCTCGAGCTGGCCCTGCAACCCTTCGTTGAGCTTGCGGATGTCGACCCGCTGGTCGTCGGCGGCGCGATCGATGTTGCGCGACACCACTTCCTGCATGTCCTTCGGCAGCTTGTCCCAGGCACGCAGGTTGGAGATCAGCCAGAAGCCGTCCCACATGTGGTTGGTCACCGAGAGGTATTTCTGCACTTCGTAGAATTTCCAGTTGTAGATGATGGAAAGCGGATTCTCCTGGCCGTCCACCAGGCCGGTCTGCAGGGCGGAGTATGCTTCCTTGATGTTGATGCCGGTGGGCGCCCCGCCATAAGCTTCAAACAGCGAGACCGTGAGGGGCATGACCGGCACACGGATCTTGAAGCCCTTGAGGTCGGCGGGCGTGACGATCGGCTTGGCGGCCGCGGTGATCTGGCGGAAGCCGTTGTCCCATATCTTCGGGAACACATAGAGACCGGCCGACCGCATCTGCTCGCGCAGATACTTGCCGAAGTCGCCGTCCATCGCGGCCCAGACCGTATTGTAATCCTTGAAGGCGAATCCGACACCGTTGGCGCCGGCCACCGGCACGATCATCTGGATGATGAGGCCGGAGATGGGGAAAAACATGATGGCGCCGGCCCGCACCTGGCTCAGCATCTCGGTGTCGGCGCCAAGCTGGTTGTTCGGGAACAACTGGATCGCAATACGGCCGTTAGTCTGCTCGCGGACGCGGTCGATGAATTCCTGGGCTCGGATATTGGATGGATGGGTCAGCGGTTGGTTGGTGGCGAACTTGTAGTTGAACTCGGCGGCGTCGGCTGGGTATTTCAAGATCGCCGGTGTGGCCAACACGGCTGCCGCCGAGAGGCCGAGGGTTCTGCGAGTGATGTTCATTGGCGTTCTCTCCCATTCTTCGTGTCGGCGTTTACGTGTTTTCGATATGCCTTGTGTTGTCGTGAAGCAGCAGACGTTGTGCTCTCATATCATAACCTCGGCGGTGGCAGCGCGACGGCGGTATTCGTCGCCGATGGCGAAATGCCTGCGCATGATCACGTCAACCCCGGCTTCATCGCGGGCAACGATGGCCTCGAAGACGCGCGCATGGTCCTGGGCGACGCATTCCTTGAGGTCGGCGTAGCGACGCATCAGGCTGCGCCGCTCGCGATGCAAGCGATGCAGTAAGGGGGTCACGGCCCGATACAGGCAAAGGAGCGCCGGCGAATGGCTGGCGCACACCAGGGCGTCGTGAAATGCGTAGTCGGCGGCGGCACCCGCGGCTTCGTCGTCCATGGTGGCACGGATGTTTTCGAGGGCGGCGCGCAGTCGTTCGAGATCGGCGAGGGTGGCGCGCGTGCACGCCAGGCGAGCGGCCTGGTATTCGATGGCGACGCGGGCTTGCATCACGTCGTCGGCCATTTCCGTCTGTTGCGCCAGGGCGAAAGCGAAGAACTCGCCAAGCACGGAGATGTCGGGGCGGCGGGCGATGGTGCCGACTCCGTGCAGGATCTCAACGACCCCGATCATCGACAACGCCCGCAGGGCCTCACGCAGCGCGGGGCGGGATACGCCGAGTTGCAGGCAAAGCTCACGCTCAGGGGTAAGGAAGTCGCCGGGCTGAATCGCGCCGGAGAGGAATTGTTCCCGCAGAAAGGCGAAGACTTTGTTGAAGCCCTTGCTCGGTGTTTCTTCCGGTCGGGTGATGGCGCTTCTCTGCAACGCCTTAGCCTCTGGTGGTGTGACCTGTTAGCATGGTGTGGCCTGACCACCAGACGTTAGCCGCCCGGGCCGGGCTTGTCAATATCCCCGCGACGGCAGCAACGGGTTGGCGCCGATGGCAATCCCTGTGAATAGGTGCCGGATCCGGACCCCGCCGGGAAACCGTAACCGGGGCAAACCCCCGGGCGAAGTTTGTTGTCAGGCAGGTTGTCCGCGGCAGCGGACGAGGTCGGGAGGTAGGGAACGGACAGGCTGCGAGGAACACGGGGCCGGTCGCCGAGGTAATCCCAGAAGGCGACGCCGAGCTTGCGGCGCGTCTTGCTGAGCCCGAGGAAGGCATCGCGGCAGTCGCGCCCGACGTCGCTCTTGGTGCCCCCGCTGACCTGACGCTTGGTGACCTGGCAGCGGATGTCGTTTTCCGAGCCGTTGGTGTTGAGCGGGACCTCCGGCCGGTCGAGCACGCGCAGCAGTTCGCCGCGGCGGCGCGCCGTCGGCTCACGCCGGTAGCTCTTGAGGTCGGCATAGAACCACCAGATCAACTCGCGGAGGTATTGCTGGCTGGCATGCTGCTGGTCGGTGAAGGCGTTCAGCTTGCGCACCAGCCCCCGGGCTCTTCGATCCGGGGGTTGGCGTGCACCCAGCACAGCACGTGCTCGCCGACGTCGAACTGCCCGGCGTCGTCGCTGAGGACCACGGCCTGGTGCAGAAACCCATCCCCCATCAGCGACGGCGAACTAATCAGTGATCTTTGTCACCCGCACAATGTGCGGGTCGGTAAACGGGTCGAGCGCACAGCGGGCGGCGCTCGAAAAGCTGAACATGACGGCACCCTCACTGCCCGCCTGAAACCAGTGTTTCACGCCAGGCTCCAGCGTGATCTGGTCACCGGGCCGCATGACAATTTCATGCCTGACCGAATAACAGCCATCCTTTCCGGCCGGGATGCGACCGCACGCGATACTCTCCTCGCCGGGAATGTAGACGTAAGCGGTGCCGCCGATTACCCTGATGGTCTCTTCCTTGCCGGGGTCCTCGCCGACCGCCGAGTGCCAGTGTTCCGGCAGGGTCTGGCCGGGAAAGAGGGCGATGACCTTGGCGCTCACCCGTTCGGAATTGAAGAAGGAAACGATCTGCGCCCCTTCGGCTTCGAGATGACCGAGGCCGAAATCGGCCACATCCATCGCCGCAACCTCCTTGTCGGTCAGCCCGACGCCGGCGCCACGCATCATGGCCGCCGCCCGGTCGCGGGCCTCTTGGTGTTGCCTGCGCGTCAGCATGAAGCGTTCCCCCTGGCTACTTCGCTTTCCACACCGGCGCCCGGTTCTGTTCGCGGGCCGTCGCTGCTTCGGCGGCGTCTTCCGATTTCAGCAGCGTCACCAGCATGCTCAGGCCGCATTCCAGTTGCCGCTGGTAGTTGAGGGCGTCGGCCTCGTAATAGAGACGCTTGCACGTCGCGACCGCTGTCGGGCTGGCGAGGCTCAGGCGGTTGGCCACGGCCATGGCCTTCACCAGGACCTCCCCGGGTTCGCACACCCAGTTGATCAGCCCGATGTCGGCCGCCCGCGCGGCCGAAATGGCCTCGCCGAGCAGCGACCACTCCATGACGCCCTTGCGCGACATCACCCGCGTGAGCCCGGTGAGCGCCATCATCGGCGCCAGGCCGAAATTCATCTCGGGCACGGCGAAGGTGGCCGCGCTCGATGCCACCGCCAGGTCGCACGCCTCCACCAGGTTGGACCCCCCACCATGGGCATGGCCCTGCACCGCGGCGACGACCGGCTTGGACAGCCGCACGATTGCCGTGTGGAACCTGACGAAGCGATCGCCGAAGGCCCGGATCTCCATCGGGCTTTGGGTCCGGCAATCGCCCAATTCGCCGCCGTTGCAGAAATACTCCCCGACCGCGGTCAGCACGACGACACGACAATCCGCCGCGGCCTCGGCCGCCGCGAGCGCATGAACCAGTTCATCGAGGCACTGATTGCTGAGCTTGTTGGTCTGGGCGGGACGATTGATCGTCAGGATGCGGACGCCGCCTTCCGACGCAACCATGATCGAAGAATACTGCAATCCGGTCATCTCCTCGGTCCGCCGTGATCAAGCCCGCTTCGCGTCCGGGTATTCCCTGACGAAGGAACGCACGTAGTCGAGGATTTCGAAGGCATCCTTGTTCTGCATCATCGCGAACAGGACTTTCTCGTCCATGGCATCGACGATGTCGAACACGTAGTCCATCCACTCGAAGGTCTTTCCCATGATGCGGATGGGGTCATGGCGCTGCGGGAAGACGTCGGCCGTGATCCAGCCCTGGTAGTTGACGCGCTTGAGATAGAGGGCGAACTCGATGTAATCCCACAGGTTCACCGTTCCCGGCACCATATCCCAGTCCCAGTTGCGGTAGTTGTCGTTGATGTGGACATAAAACAGCTTGCCAGTGACACCGAGGAAGGCGGCCGAATCGGCGGGGATCTCCTGGCATTGCAGCGCATGTCCGGCGTCGAGGGTGACGCCGACGTTGTCCCGGCCGACGAGGCTGCAGAAATAGGCCATCTTCCCGGCGTTGTTCAGCAGGCAGTGTACTCTGGGTTCGGATGCTTTGTACTCGAGGCTGATCCTGACATCCGACCGGTAGTCGGCGCACTCTTTCACCCCCTCCAGCGTATCGTTGAAGGCGCGGATGTAGTCGAGTTCGAAGGGATAGTCGGCGCCGTCGTTCAGGAAGGCGCTGGTGACGATGTTGCAGCCGAGCTCTGCGGCGCAGTCCATAGCCGTCTTCATGTGACGAATGGCTTCCCTGCGGATCCCGGCGTCGGGGTTGGAAAACGTGCCAAACCGCCAGGTCGCGTCGGACTTGATGTTGAGGTTGACGGTGGAAACCCCCAAATTGTACCTATTCAGCAACGCTTTAAGCATGGCCGGATCGGAGAAATTCTGCGGATAGACGACCTCCACCCCCGAGCAACCCTTGATGCGGCTCGCCATCTCCAGCATCTCTTCCATGTCGCGCGGCGGCTGGTAGTCGATGAAGCGGTCCTTGAGCCGCCCGAGAAATCCGGTGATGACAGCGTACTTTCGTTCCATGTGACTCTCCTCGTTGAGCGCGCTGAGCTAGCGTGTCGTCATGTGAAGCAATTGCGGCAGGATCAGGCTGAACCACGGAACAAACGCCACCGCGAGCACACCGAAGAACAGGAGAACGAGATAGGGCATCAGCGCCCGGCCGGTGTCCTCCATCGACGTTTCGGTTATCGCACAGGTGACATAGATGCCGATGCCTACCGGTGGCGTGAACGTCCCGAATCCCATCGCGATGATCAGCACCAGACCGTAGTGCACCGGGTTGATGCCGAATTTCACCGCGATCGGCATGAGCATCGGCGCAAATATCAGCAGCGCCGGCAGGCCCTCGAGGAAAGCGCCGGTGACGATCAGGGTTATGACGGTCCCCATCAAGAATATCGTGTTGCTGCCGCCCAGCGACAACAGAGCCGTGGCGATCTTTTCCGGGAGGTTCGCGGCGGCCAGTGCCCACGAAAAGGCCGAGGCGCCGCTTATGATAAACAAAATCATGCCGCCGGTCGTCGTGGTTTCGACAACCGTCGCCCAGAACTGCCGGGCGTCCATTTCCCGGTAGAATACGATGGCCAGCACCAGCGCGTAGACGACGGCGACCGACGATATCTCGGTCGGGGTGGCGATTCCTCCCATGATGCCGGCGATGAGGAAGATCGGCACCAGAAGCGGCGGAAGGGCGGTCAAAGTGGCGCGCACGGCCTGGCGCGGCGGCACCTTGATGCCAACGGGAAAATCGAGCCTCTTGGCGCGGAAAAATACCAGTGTCATCAGGCAGACCGCCATGAAAGCTGCCGGCACCAGTCCGGCCGCAAACATCGAAGCGACGGACACGGTGGTAATGGCCCCCATGACCAGCATGGGGATGCTGGGCGGGATCGTCTCGCCCATGATGGCCGAAGCCGCCAGCACCGCGGCCGCCTCGTTCATGCTGTAGCCGTTTCGGCGCAACATTCCCTTTACCGACGATCCGACGGCGGCGACGTCCGCAACTTTCGAGCCGGATATGCCCGACACGATATACATCGCGACAATGATCACCTGGAGCAGGCCGCCGCGCAGGCGGCCGATCAGGGCGATGACGCAGTCGGCCAACCGGCGGCTCAGGCCGCCGTCGGTCATGATGAAGCCGGCATAGACGAAGAATGGAATTGTCAGCAGTACATAACCGAGGATGCCACCGTACATCGTCTGCGGCACCGATTTCGGCGGTGCCTGCCCCGTCATGAACAGGAAAAACATGGCCGTGAGCGCCAGGCAAAAGCCGATCGGCACGCCTATTGCCAGCCACACGACGAAGACGATCAGCGTCGCCCATAGCGTTGCGGTATTCATGCCGAAGGGGCCGATCGCTTCCCTGGCCCAATACAGGGCGGCAAAGCATAGCAATACCAGGGCCCCGGCCAGCAGCGTGTGCTTGTAGGATCGGCGCCACAGACGCTGGCAACCGACGAGGCAAATCAGCACCATGCCGGTCGGCAGCGGACCCATGAACAGAGCCTCGGGCACTCCCATAATCGGTGACAGCATATCCATGCGAGACTGAACAAGTGGCAGGCACAGATAGAAACTGAGCACCGCGAACAGCATGACGTGCCAGTCGACGATTGCGGCCAAAAGCTGACGTCCGTCGGTCGGCAGACGGCGGGACAGAACCTCGACCGCCATGTGCTTGTTGCGCGAATAAGCCACCGCGCCGCCGATGAACGCCAGCGAGGTCAGGGTTATCATCGAGATTTCCTGACCCCACAACAGCTGATAGCCAAAAAAATAACGGCCAACAATCGTAAAGAACATAACGCCGAGCTGACCCAGCAAAGCAATCGCCAACAGAATGTCCAGCAGCAAATCCAGCCAACGTTGAAAAGTGCCGCCAGCCAAGCGGGCCACTACCGGCTCGGGCATCGACTACACCTCCAAATAAGTCAAAGGGTCATTTGCAAGCTTGCAGAAACCATCGACACGACGCCGCAGACGCGTTGTCCGCAGGCCGCAATAGCGAACGAGGCACGGCGTGCCGTGCAGGAAAAAGGCCTGACGGCCTTTTTCCTGTGGCAGCGTTGCTATTTGACGGTCTGAACCGCCGCAATGAACTCCTTGGCGTCTTCGCCATAAGTCTTGCCGTATTCAGCGTACAGCGGCTTGACCTTATCCATGAATGCCTGCTTGTCAACGTCGTTGACCTGCATGCCGAGGCCCTTCAGCTTCACGACGAGCTCGACATTTTGCTGGGCGTCGTAGGCGCGCTGGAAGACACCGGCTTCGACGGCTGCAGAGGTAATCAATCTCTGGGTGTCGGCTGGCAGTTTTTCCCACAGCGGTCCGCTGTACATGAACATGTGCACGAGAAACTGATGTCCACTTAGCGACAGATATTTTTGGGCCTCGTACAACTTGGAAGCGTAGATATTTGCCGGGGGGTTCTCCTGGCCGTCGAACACGCCCTGCTTCAGGGCCATGTAAAGTTCGGTGAAGGCCAGCGGTGCCGGATTGGCGCCAAATGCCTTGAAGGTATCGATACTGATTTTCGCTTCGGGAACGCGGATTTTGAGGTCCTTCAAGTCACCCGGCACGTGGATCGGCCGAACGTTGTTGGTGATGTCGCGAAGTCCTGCTGACCAGTATGCCAGCACATGGACATTTTTCTTGTCCACGCGCTCGGCGATCTGTCTGCCGATCGAGCCGTCGACCACCCGGAAGGCGTGCGGACCATCGCGGAACAAGTACGGCAGCTCGAAAATATTGAGCAAGGGATCGTAGGATGAGAAGAAGCCGATGGTCACCATGGAAATTTCCAGGGTGCCGGAGCGCAGGGCTTCGACGAAATCGCGCTGCGAGCCGAGTTCGCCGGCCGGGTGAACCTGGACCTCGATTTGCCCTTTGCTGCTGGCTTCAAGGATATCCTTGAACTTCCGCGACCCGACGTTTTCCGGGTGTTCCGGCGCCGTGCCCGTGGCGATGCGGATAACAAGCTTGTCGGCCGCCTTGAGCGCCGGGAATCCGGCCAGTGCGGAAAAGGCAGATCCCGCCGTGATGGTAAGGGCCGTCCTTCTTTTCATGTTCGTTCCTCCGTTTACACATCTTGTTCTTAAGCTTTCCGAGAGCCAAGCGTGGCGGCAGGCCCGTGTTTCAACTGGTCCTGGCGGCCTTCCTGGCCCGCTCGTAGATCTGGCTCGACGTTTCGGCCGGGATGTACATGGCAACCAGTTTCATGGTTTCATCGCTGTAGTTACGCATATCGTGCATGGTTTTCGGCGGCGCGACGATTAGTACGTCAGGCTTTAGGTTGAATTCCTCCTCGCCGATCGTGCACTTCCCATGGCCGGTAATAATATACATCATCTCGACGCCGGGGTGCATATGGAAGTCGGTCTTGCCCCCGTTTGGCGCGATAACGCAGTGACTGACGGTCATTCCCGAAACGATATCTTGCGTATCCGGCGCCAGCAAGACACGGATGATTCGCTCATTGGGAGCGGGGATTTGGACAGATTCTTGACCGAAAACATCGATAACCGGCATTGACGAACCTCCGTACCAAGCATTCACCATGATAAACTGGCGTTATTTTGGATTATCCGGTTGGTCACCGTGCGTGACAAGCGATAAGTCAAGATCGCACCCATCTTAAATTGAGATTGCTGGGGAAAGGAGGAGCCACTTGCTGCGTGCGTTGGTCCGTATCCACGGTGGGCGAGATCAGTGAGAACAGGTTCCGGCATTGGCGCCGCGTGCCGCGCCATTGGACGGCAGGCTCGGGAGATCGCCGGAAGGACCCGACCGCTCCAGTATGCCGTGCCCAAAGGGTGCAGCATCGCTACTGCCGAATTTTCCTACTGTTCCTGTTCTGGGTCATAAAAGTCTCCAAACAACTCGGCATCCGATGGTTTGTCCTCGCAAATGGGAATCGACACCCATGTCGTATTCATATAATGTTTTAACGTGACGTTCTCGCTTGCGGCATTACCCCCCCATGTTCCACAGCCGAGACTGGGTGTCATTGGCATTCCATTGCTGAAAGACCCCGCGTTCGCAGCTGAGTTCGGCTGCCTGATCATGATCCGGCTGACCGGCGCCGCCAAAGCGAGCTTGTGCACGTGCTCCTGGTTGAAGGAATAGAGGCCGCAAGAGTGCCCCTTGCCTCCCACCTCGAAAATCTCCTTCATCATCTTCAGGGCATTGTCGAACTCGCTGTACTTGTAGACAGCCAACAAGCTGGTCAGCTTCTCGCTCGAGAACGGATGCTGCTTGCCGACGCCATCCCCATGGACGACGATGAACTTGCGATCCGCAGCAATTGAAAAACCGGCGCATTCGGTCAGTTGCTGAGGAGAAATCGCGACCGTCTTCGGCAGCCGATGGCCTGCGCTGTCCCACATCACCGCGCGCAGCTTCGCTTTCTGTTCCTCGGTGGCGACATAGGCTCCTTCCGCGACCAACTGCCCGATCATCCGGTCGAAGATGCTCGCGTCGATCAGGAGGTTGCCGTCGCAAGAACAGCCCGACCCATAGTCGGAGGTCTTGCTCACCATGGTGTTATGGGCTGCTTCTTCAACGTTCGCCGTTTCGTCGATAATGACCGTGGCGTTGCCTGCCCCTACGCCGTAGGCTGGGATCCCCGACCGATAGGCGGCGCGCACCAGAGCCTGTCCGCCGGTTGCCATCACCAGATCGGCACGCGCCATCAGCGCCTGAGCCAGCGGAATGCTGGCATTGATCAGGCATTGCAGGATGTCGGCCGGTGCGCCCTCACGTTCGAGAGCTTCCCGCATGCGGCGTACGGCCTCATACGACACTTTCCTGGTTCGCGGGTGAGGGGAAAATATTACAACGTCTCTTGCCTTGATCGCGAAAATAGCGTTTCCAGCAGCAGTAAGTTCCGGATTTGTCATCGGAATGATCGATGCGATGACTCCAACCGGCTTTCCGTACTTTACGATGCCTTTTTCCGGTATTTCCTCAATAATTCCGACGCTTTTCTGGCGAAGGACGTCCCGGAGGATGCCACGAATCTTCATTCTCTTCCCCATGCGGCTGACCGGATCGCCAAGACCGCTTTCCAGGACGCCCATGTCGGCAAGGCCGCGGAACACTTTCTTGTTGGCCACGGCCCAGGCCACCGCCTGGCACAAGCGATCTACCCGAGCCTGGTCAAAGGTCTCGATGATCTCCGCCGCGGCGCGGGCACGATCAAGAACGGCCTCCAGTTCTTGCTGTTGTTCGTTCGTGAGTTGGATTTCGGTCTGGTCGTTCATCGCTGGCTCTCCGAGTGGGCGGCTGGTTGTTCCAGTATCGATGCCTGTGCGTGCGCCTGTCGGCGGGTTCCGGGCGACCCCGCGCATCTCTGGTCCGGAGGTGCCGGGCGGAAAGGCAGTTCTTGTCCTTGGGCGCTCCTAACGTTGGTGACGGAATGTATTCGTGTCGACGCGGCTCTGGTCTTGATCATGCATCTATCAGCGACCCGGATCTTGATTGAAAGCCGCCCCAGCGGAAATAGTTGACCCATATGCATGGTTTACACAACAGGCTGCATGAGTTGTGATGTAAGAATCGTTAACATCTCTTCGGTGTGCTGTAATTTATATTACCCAGCATATAATGCTTATATTCGTATCAAGATTAGCCCGGCTGGCGCGTTTGACAAGCGATAGTTCGGGAATATACCCATCTCGAATCAAGATGGTTTACCCGGCAGCCGCTTCGGTAGCCGTCCGATCCGGGTGTGACGGCGCAGACGGATCGAGGCAGCCGATAAACCGACGAGCGCGTCGCCGGCGCGGCCGGACGCCAGCCCAAAACCAAAGGGCTGACGAAATCAGCGCAAGTAACTCACGAGCGTTTTGGCTGCACTCGGTAAGCCTTCAAAGTCCCTTGCGATAATACAAATGCGTTGATGTGCCCAATCGTCTGTCAGGGGAACGAATTTCAGGTCGTACAGCGCGCCATACGAGACTTCCAGCAGAGATGGTACGATCCCGATCCCCATGCGACAGCTGATCATGCGACACACAGCCTCCCAGCCCCGTACCCGGATGCGGGTGCGTCTGGTCGCCGAACTCTGTTTTCCCGCGTAGTCGAGCAGTTGAGATATAGCGGTCCCACGATTCTGCTCGACGTAGTCATATCTAAGGGTCTGCAGATAGGCGACTTCTTTCAATTTGGCCAGCGGGTGCTGCGGAGCCATGGCGACAGCTAGATCGTAGCTCTTGTTCTTGTACGGTATATATTGAATTAAAGAGTTCTGGAATATGTTTGGCGCGATACCGAGATCCACTCTGCTTTCTACGATGTCCCGAATGATCAATGGCGTCTCACATTCTTCTATGTCAATCATTATTTGTTGGTTAATCGACATAAATTTCTGGATGTCCAAGGGAAGCCCCGCCAAAAGCGATGAGGCACTGACGCGGAGCGTAATGCGCCCACGAACGCCCTTAACATATTCGGACATCTCAGCATGCATGCGGTCGATCGCCTGCAGGACCAGCCGTGCGTGGTACAGCAGCGTCTCGCCGGCGGAAGTCAGCTCGATCCCGCGCCGCCCCCGCTCGACCAGCGACACCCCCAGGAGAGCTTCAAGCTCGGCTAGGCGTTTGCTTACGGCTGACGACACAATGTTCTCACGTCGGGCCGCCTTGGCAATACTGCCCTCTTCGGCGATGGAGACGAATATTTTGGCAAGATTGGAGTCGATATTGCGCATTTTATGCCGGTCTTTGTTGGTGCCTGAATGGCTTTCTATTGATCACATGCTTAGTCGATCTGGCAAACCAATCTCCCAATAAACGGGACCCGAGGGGCGCCTCGGGGTCATTGGGCTCAACGAGGCACGCAGATCGCACGCGCCCGAACCGGCGGCCGTGATCGCACCGGGGTCGTCCACCGTGATCCAGGCCGCCGCTTTGCTCTGCAACATTGCAAGCAAGCGTGCAACTCGGCAGGCAACAAACCAGACTGCTTGGCCGACATGGACATGCGACGAGCAAATCATACCTGCCCGGGTTGGGGGAAGTCCAAATCTCGCGCTCTCCGGGGCTCTGCCGTGCCTCTGTAAGCGGTGCATCGGCCCTTTAATCTCGAGAGGCTGGCAAGTCCGGTGCGGTGCAAGGTCCTGAAATATCAATCTTGGTTTCGTTCGGACGGGGCCGGGTTGGCGCCGGCCAGGACCCCAGCACAAACATTTGGGAAGAAATATCAACGCGTTGCGGCGCATTCGACCGCGATCGCGGTGAGATGCCTATCCACAGGATCATGCCCGGGTGAGCGATTGACACGATCGCGGGCGTAGTCCTGCGTGAATGGTTTCCCGATCGCGATGGTGAGCCACGAGGGGGCCGCCAGGGCGCGAAGGTCAGCAGCCGCTTCCGAAAGGACGCACGCCTCCTCGTTGCCGACGGTCTGCATTGCCATTGGACGGCGCCGCGTCCCGGTTCCGGTGCAAGTAAGCACCGTGGCCTGCCCTGCAGGGTGATCCATATTCAGTGTCAGTTCACGGCGTTTGCTGACACCATGGGCGCGGTAGGCGAATGGCCCCGCCCTGCCAGGAACCATGCGACCCGGCACCATCGGGAATTGCCGCGACAGCCGCGGCGAGCCCGATCAGTTTCCTCAGGTTGCCTCCCCCGTGCAGAGGCCGTTCGCGCTGGGCGATAAGTTCATTCGGCCGTCTCCGGGATGTCCATATCCAGCAGCGCCGAGGCCAGGCACTTGCCATGCGCATCGAGGGCGAGCGAGCGGGTGACGCCGCCGCCGAGCGCGCAGTAAAGAACGAAGTTCAGCGCGCCGAGGCTCGGTACGGTGTAACGGACCACCTCGCCGTGCACGATGCCGGCGAACAACGCCTTGACCCGGTCGGCGGTGACGTAACGTTCCAGCAACGGATAGTGCCCGGCCTCGAAGGCAATGAGGGAAATATCGGAAATGTCGCCCTTGTCGCCGGTGCGGGAGTGGGCAATGTCGCGCAGTTTCATCTCAGGCCTCCACGTAATCGATGGCGGCGCGCGCCAGCCGCCGGGGCAGCAGCGCGGACAACATGGCGATGACTTCCCTGGCCGACTTGCTGGCGCCGCCGCCGCTTGCCGGGCCGTTGGTGTAGAGGGCCTCGACCTCGTTGCCGATGCGCCGGGCCTCGCGCATCGATGCCGTCCGCCCGACCACGCGCACGCGCACTTCGTAGGGCTCCCGCCCGCTCGCGGCGGCCAGCTGCTCGCCGTGGATGGCGTCAAGGCCAATCAGGTCGAAGCGCCATTCGCTCGCCGTGACGCCGATCAGTTGCAATCGTTCCCGCACGATATCGAGCGCCAGCCGCCCGCGCGCCACCGCCCCGGGGCCGGCATAGGAAATCTGCCCCTCGCCGATGTAGCCGTCGATGGTGCCGACCGAGACCTTGAGCCGCTCGGGCTTCACCCGCCCGGTGGCACCGCCGACGCGCACGCGGTCGGGACCGATCTGCGTGAAGGTGACCCGCGAGAAGTCGGCCACCACGTCGGGCGTCAGATAGGCCGAGGGGTCGTGGATTTCGTAAAGCAACTGTTCCTTGCAGGTGGCGGTGGTGACACTGCCGCCGGAGCCTTCGACCTTGGTGATGACGGCACTGCCGTCCTCGCTGACTTCGGCGATCGGGAAACCGAGCCGCGCCAGGCCGGCCACGTCCTTCACGCCGGGGTCGGCGAAATAGCCGCCGGTGACCTGGCCCGCGCATTCCAGCAGGTGGCCGACCACGGTGCCGCGGCCGAGCCGGTCCCAGTCTTCCATCGACCAGCCGAAGGCGTGGATCTGCGGCGCCAGGAACAGCGCGGGATCGGCGACGCGGCCGGTGATGATGACGTTGGCGCCCGCCGCCAGCGCCGCCACGATGGGGGCGGCGCCGAAATAGGCATTGGCGGAAACCACGGCGTTGGCCAGCGCGGAGATCGGCTCGCCGGTTTCGGTGATGCGGTAGTCGCCGGCGCGCAGCACCTCCAGCACGTCGTCACCGGTGACGGCGGCGATCTTCAGCCCGCCAAGGCCGAGCGCATGCGCGACCTCCTTCACCTTGGCAGCGCCGGCCTGGGGGTTGGCCGCCCCCATGTTGGTGATGATGGTGATGCCCTTGGCGTGGCAGAGGCGCAGCACCGCCTCCATGCGCTCGACCAGCAGCGGATCGTAACCGAGCGTCGGGTCCTTGAGCCTGGTCTGCTGGGCGAGCGCGATGGTGCGCTCGGCCAGGCATTCGAAGACGAGAGTGTCGATCTCCCCCTTCTCGGCCAGTTCGACGGCCGGCTCGATACGGTCGCCCGAATAACCGGCCCCGGCCCCGATACGAATGGTTTTCATGGGATCTCCTGCGTGCGGACGTGACGGCAATCAGATGGGGATGACGCCAAATATGACGGCGGCGGCGACCATGACCAGCGAGGCGGCGAAAAGGTAGGGAATCGCGTATTTCTGGTGGTCGCCCAGCTCAATGCCGGTCAGCCCGACGACGAGGAAGGTGGCCGGGGTCAGCGGACTGACCGGGAAGCCGACGGTCATCTGCCCGAGCACCGCGGCCTGGGCAACCTGCACGGGGTCGCCGCCGAGCGTCTTGTAGACCTCGGCCACCACCGGCATGACGCCGAAATAGAAGGAATCGGGGTCGAACACCAGGCTCAGCGGCATCGAAACGATACCGAGGGCCAGCGGAATCTGATGCGCCATCGAGTGCGGCACGATGGCCACGGCGGCCTGGGCCATCGCGGTCAGCATCTTGGTGCCGCTCATGATGCCGGTGAACACGCCGGCGGCCATCAGAATGCTCGCCATCATCAACGCCGCCTTGGCATGGGCGTCGACGCGGGCCTTCTGCATGTCCACGTTCGGGTAGTTGATCATCAGCGCCAGCACGCAGCCGATCATGAACATCACCACCGGATCGATCGTGCCCTGGATCATCACCGCCATGATGAAGACGGTGATCCCGAGATTGACCCAGAACAGCTTCGGGTGGCGCAGGCTGAGCTCCGCCTCGGTCAGCACGCGCGGCGCCGGCCCGATGGCGGCACCGCCCCCCGCCGCCGCGGCGGCGCCGAGGCCGAGACGCCGCTCCTCGCGCTTGCCAAGCAGGAAGGCGACGGAGAAGATGAAGATCAGCCCGACCACCTGGACCATGATCATCGGGTTGAAGATGGCGGTCACCGGCACCTTGAGCGCCGCGGCGGAACGGATCATCGGGCCGGTCCAGGGCAGGAAGTTTACGCCGGCCGCCATCGAGGCGCACAGCGCCAGGATGCGTTTCTGCATGCCCAGCCGCTCGTAGAGCGGCAGCATGGCCGGAATGGTGATGAGGAAGCAGACGGCGCCGGAACCGTCGAGATGGATGAGCAGCGCGAGCAGCGTGGTACCGACGGTGATCCGCGCCGGACGGGTGCCGACCAGGCGCAGGATGCGTTCGATGATGGGGTCCATCATGCCGGCATCGGTGACGACGCCGAAGTAGATGATGGCGAAGATGAACATACCGGCGGTGGAGGCGACGCTGCGGATGCCGTTGATGATGAACGTGCCGGTCTGCACGCCGAAGCCGCTCAGCAGCGCGGCGACGATCGGCACACCGATCAGCGCGACCAGCGGCGACATTCGCTTGGTCATGATGACCGTCAGCAGGACGGCGATGGTGATCAGTCCTATCAGGGCAAGCATGACGCCTCCTCCAGACTATTTTGCCGATCTTTAGGATTATTGATCGGAACGACTCGCTTGGTGTTTGGTGGGATGATCGAAAATGACAACATATCCCCCTCCCAGTTCCGAACGGGATTGTCGTCATCAGGCTTTGGACTTTGAAAGTTTCCCATGGGTGCTTGATTTGCGCCACGGGAAGCTTTCGTTCTTGTGCGACACTGGCACAGCGTATAGATAAGTCAAATCGATTTGCGTTATCGCTCAATTCCGAATTTCTTATGGATCAGCATGCTCCAGGGAATCCGCCCCATCCGCTCGTTCCTCGCCGCCGCCCGCCTCGGCAGCTTCACCCGCGCCGCCCAGGAAATGCACGTCTCGCAGCCCGCGCTCACCATGCAGATCCGCCAACTGGAGGAGGCGCTGGGCATGCGCCTGTTCGACCGCGGCCACCGCCAGGTCATGCTGACGCAGCCCGGCCGCGACCTGTTGGCACCGCTGCAAAAGGTGCTCGCGGACCTGGAAGCGGTGATGAACGTGAGCCATGACCTCAAGGGCCTGCGCCGCGGCTCGGTGGCGGTGGCGGCATTGCCGTCGGTCGCCGTCGGGCCGCTGCCGACCGCCATCCGCCGCTTCACCACGGAAAACCCGAACATCAGCCTGACCATCCACGATGCCGTGGCCGAGCGCATCGTTGCCCTGGTCAAGGCCGAGGAGGTGGACTTCGCCATCGGCTGCCGGCTGGGACCGGACCGGGATATCGAGGTGAGCGACTTCCTCATCGACCGGATGTGCGCCTACATGCCCGAAGGCCACCCCCTCGCCCAATGCAACCCGTTGCTGTTGCGTGACGTCGTGGCGTTTCCGCTGGTGCTGACGACGCGGGGGACCAGCGTACGCCAAATGGTGGAGCGCGTGGTGGAACGCGAGGGGCTCGACATCAGCCTGGCCTGCGACGCGAGCTACCTCTCCTCCGCGGTCAGCATGGTGCATGCCGGGCTCGGCATTTCGATCCTCCCGGAGTCCGCCGTTAACGCCTCGTCCTGTGAAGGCGTCGTCGTCCGGCCGATCCATACTCCCGGCCTCACCCGCAAGATCGGTATTCTCCGCAAAGCCGGCCGCTCCCTCTCGCCCGCCGCGGAACGCTTCATCGCGGTGCTGAAGGAGATCAGCGGGGAATCGCTGGAACATTTTTCGAGCGCGGCGGCCAAAGGGAAACGCCGCCCGATCTGAATGGGGCGCCCTATAACCAAGCGATGCCAGCCGTCCAAAGGACTGACCCGTCGGGGCAGCAAGGCGGGAGTCGTCCTGGACCTGCCAAGGGCCTCCCGGCCGCATCGCGCGAAGGCGCGCGACGGACTTGGTGGGTTCCAGGGGTGAAACCCCTGGAAACGAGCGCGGTCGTCTCAGGCGGTCGCGGGCAGGGTGGCGTTGCCGGCGGCCATCTGGGCGCGGCGCTGCTGCCACAGCGCGACGAAATCGATGGGCTGCAACAGCACCGGCGGGAAACCGCCGTCGCGGGTGATATCGGCGAGGATGTTGCGGGCGAACGGGAACAGGATGCGCGGGCACTCGACCAGCAGCACCGGCTCGACCGTGTTGTCCGGCAGTCCCGTCAGGGTGAACACGCCGCTGTAGGCCAGCTCCGCCAGGAACACCCGCTTCCCCGGCTCGGCGGTGGCGCCGCCGCCGTTGGTGCTGCCCGCCGCCGGCGTTTCGGTGGCCTCGGCGCGGATGGACAGCGTCACCTCGAAGGCGCTCTGCCCTTCGGTGACACGGCGGGCCTGAACGTCGAGGTTGATGTCCACCCGCGGGGCGGCATGCAGCTGGGTATAGATCTGCGGCGCGCCCGGCACCTCGAAGGAGAGATCCTTCACGTACTGGATATTGACCACCAGCGGCGGGGTCTGTGGGGCAGTCCCCTGAGGTGGGGTGGGAGTCGTCTCGGACATGGCCATCTCCGTGTTCTTGCGGGACCGCTCGCGCCGGGTAGCACAGGCCCAGGCGAAACAAAAGGACGGGACGCGGCGGGCAGCGGTGCCGGGGATCAGTGGGGCTGGGCGAGGTCGGGCGGCGGCGGTGCCGTCGGGTCGCAGCGGCGCCATTCGCCGTTGCCGATACGCTCGCCGGTCATGGCGTAAATGAAGCCCCAATGGCTGACCACCAGCGTGTCGGACCAGTCGGGCAACTCAGCCATTTCGGCGCGGAAAAGCACGGCCCGGTCGAGCATGGACTGGAACGGCTCCTCGACCGGCGGCCACCACACTTCTTCGAGGACCGAGAAATCCAGGCCCGGCCAGCGCGGCGCCAGCTCGGCACGGGGCGTGCCGACGTCGCAGACGAAGGCGTAGCGCTCGCGCACCACCGGGTTGACGAACACCGGCAGGCCCAGCGCGCGCGCCAGCGGGGCGGCGGTTTGCAGCGCCCGCGTGTAGGGCGAGGCGATGATGCGCCTGAGCCCCGCCCCGCCCAGCGCCGCGGCCGCCTGCTCGGC
>JARLIJ010000013.1 GCA_031291795.1 Acetobacteraceae bacterium
CCCGCCATGGCATCATGATGCCATGGCCAACGTGGAAAAGCTCAGCGTCGCCCTGACCCCGGATATGGTTGCCGAGATGCGTGCGGCCGTGGAAGGCGGCGACTATGGCAGCGTCAGCGAGGTCGTGCGCGAGGCCCTGCGTGACTGGCGCCTGCGCCGCAAGATCGAGACGCTGGAGACCGAGGAACTGCGCCGCCTGGTGCAGGAAGGCATGGACAGTGGGCCAAGCCTGGAGGCCGGGGAGGTGTTTACCCGCCTGCGCGCCCGGTTCGGTCAGCCGCCGGCCAGGTGAGCATGCCGCGTCGGCTTTTCCTTTCGCCGCGCGCTGCGGCTGATCTGGAAGAGATTGCCGACTATATTGCTCGCGACAATCCGGTCCGGGCAGCGACCTTTGTGGCCGAGTTGGAAGCGAGGTGCCGCGCGGTCGCCGAGACGCCGGAGCTATACCCTGCTCGGACCGACCTGGCGCCCGGACTCCGCATGGCGGTGCATGGTCGCTACCTCGTCCTGTACCGTGATCGGCCCCTGGAAAATATGGTGCGCATCGAGCGGGTGCTCCACAGCGCACGCAATTTGCCGCGACTGCTCTAGTCGGCCGGCCAGCGCCTGAAAAACCTCACCCGGTTTCCCTGCACGGAACCCGACACAGGCCCAGGAACCCGGCCCGTGCGACGATCCCGGCCGGCCGGATTTCGTCCCATCCCGCGAGATCCGTCCCGCCGGCTCCTCAAACCCAGCCGTCCGGAGGGCCAGCCTGACACAGAAAGTACCCCATTCTGGGCACATTCTGTGTCACCGCCAGGCACGCCCCGGCGGCGTCCTACCCCACCCGAGGCCGCCGCCGCACGTCCGCCCGGACATGCCGGAAGTTCAGTACCGCCGGGTCGGCCACCACCGGCCCCGGCGCAATCGCCACCACCACTTTCTCCGCGATCGGACCAAAATCCGCTCGGAAATGGACCGAGGACTTCAGCGCCAGGATTGGGCAGTCCGCCGGCTCGATCCCGACATGCCGCAGGATCGCCTGGTCCAGCGCCTGCATCTTCCGGGTCACCACCACCACCCGCACGCCTGCCACGTCGATCAGCGCAGTCGGGCCGAGATTGCCCGGATTGCCCGCACCCATCGGGCCGGTCAGCGTGAAGACGCCGTCGGTCAGCTGCTCGACCCGCGCCTCGCAGGCGAACGGCATGCCGTCCGACTTGCCGCCCAAAGATAGAGACAAAACAGCACCTTGGCCGGCCGCATGGCAGGCGGCGGCGCTCTCCGAGTCGTTGATCAGGCACACCACCGCGCCGCGCGCGCCCTGGCGCACCAGTTCCGCCAGCAGCTCCGTGGTGTCGCCATGGCCGCCGCCGCCGGGGTTGTCCTGGGTATCCGCCAGCACCACCGGCTTGCCGGGCCGGTCGGCCGCGATCCGCTTCGCCTCGGCCACCGCCTCGGCACTCGGCAGGGTATCCTGCACGAACGTGGCCTCCCGCGCGGCGACCTCGGCCAGAAACGCGTCGGCGGCGGCGTCCGCCTGCGCCTGCGTGTCGGCGAAGGCCGCCAGCGCCGGGCCGCAGCCTTCAAAGTCCGCGTAGGGGAAGCCGAAGCAGAACGCCAGTTCCACCGTCCCCATCCGGTCCGCGAGGTCCGCGCGCACCGCCATGACCGTCTGCATCGGTGCCATCAGCGTGCACTGGCTGCCGAGCGGGATCCAAAAGTCGAGTGATCTGAAGGCACTGGCCCAGGTCTGGCCGCGCTCGATCCGCGCCAGCAGCAACCGCATCGCCTGCGCCCCGGCTGCCTTCATGTCGACATGCGGGTAGGTGCGGTACGGCACGCAGACGTCCACCAGCGCCACCATCTGAGGCGTCAGGTTGCAATGCGGGTCCAGGCTGATGGTCAGCGGCATGTCCGGCCCGACCACGGCGCGCACCCGGCGGAGCAGCTCGCCCTCGGCGTCCGGGAAGCTCTCCACCACCGCCGCGCCGTGCAGGTCCAGGTAGATGCCGTCCAAAGGCCCATCGTCCAGCGCAGCGGCCAGCGCGTCAATCAAGGAGGCCGCGATGCGCTCGAACGCCTCGTCCTGCACCGGGCCGGCGGGGTTGGCAAAGCACCAGGTCAGCGGCGCCAGCGTCACCCCTGCCTTCTCCGCCACCGCGATCGCGCCAGCGCTCGGCACCGAGGTTGGGCGCAGCGTATCGAGCAGCGTGGCGCTGTGCTGGAAGGGCGGGAAGCCGCCGGGATGGAGGAAGTCGGGCCACGTGGTCGGGCGCGGCGCGAACGAGTGGCTCTCATGCATGAACCCGCCGATGGCAATCCGGTACGTCACTGATAAGGCTCCTTTAATGCCACAGCGGGTCGATTGCAGGCTGACCGGCCAGCACCGCGGCGATGTTGTCGAGCGCCCGGAAACCCATGGCATTGCGGGTCTCGCGGGTGCTGCTGCCGACATGCGGGGATAACACCACATTGTCCAGGCCGGCGAACCGCGTGTCGTAGTTCGGTTCGGTGCGGAACACGTCCAGCCCGGCGCCGAAAAGTTTGCCTGATGTCAAAGCGTTGTACAGCGCGTCCTCGTCCACCAGGGCGCCGCGGCCGACATTCACCAGCACCGCCTTGTCCGGCAGCAGCGCCAGCGCCCGGGCGTCGATGATCTTGTCGGTGGCCGGGCCGGCGGGCGCGTGCAGCGACAGGAAATGGCAATGCGGCAGCATGGCGTGGAAATCGGCGAAATACGTGGCGCCCTGCTCCAGCGCCGGCGGCAGGCGTTTGCGGGAGTGGTAGACCACCCGCATGTCGAAGCCGCGCGCCCGCTGGGCCATGGCCTGGCCGATCCGCCCCATCCCCAGGATGCCGATCGTCTTGCCGGAGACGCGCACGCCCAGCAGGTCGCCCTGGCCGATGCGGTAGCCCCAGCCCTGGCGCATGATCCGGTCGTATTCGGCGCCGCGGCGGGCGGCGGCCAGCAACAGCATCATGCCGTGGTCCGCGGTGCACTCGGTCAGCACGCCGGGGGTATTGGTCACCACCAGGCCGCGGGCGCGGGCCGCCGCAACGTCGATATGGTCGTAGCCGACGCTGCTGGTTGCGCCCACCCGGACGCTGGGTGGCAAGCCGGCGATAGTGGCCGCATCGAGCGGTAAGGTATTGACGAACATGATGGCCTCCGCCTCATGGTCGGCGGCGGCACGGGTGATTTCCCGCGCGGTCATGTCGCCGGGGCCCTCGCTGACGATGGCGTCGAACTCCGCCTTGGCGCGGGCGATCACGTCGGTGGGCATCAGGGCGCCCAGCACCAGCCGTGACTTCATCCGTTGGCTCCTCAGGTTTTCCCCATCATGGCGGGGCGAGCGTGGGTGCGAAAGAGCGGGGCCACCGGCGGCCCCGATCCGCCGCCTTGCCAGCAGCCCGCCCAGAGAGTTGACTGCCTGACAGTGCTGCACTGCGATGAGGTTCGGATGCCGTCTGCTCGCCTGGCCGTCGATATCGGCGGAACCTTCACCGATCTGGCGCTCGAGCACGACGGCGGACGCACCACAATCAAGGTCCTGACCACCCCGTCAGCGCCCGAACAGGGCGTCATGACCGGGGTCCGCTCCATCCTGCAGGCGGCCGGCCTCGCCCCCTCGGACATCGCGCTGGTTATCCACGGCACCACGCTCGCCACCAACGCGGTGATCGAGCGCAAGGGTGCCCGCACGGCCCTGATCACCACCGAGGGCTTCCGCGACGTGATCGCGATGGGCAACGAGAGCCGCTACGACCAGTACGACCTGAACATCCTGCTCCCGGAACCGCTGGTGCCGCGCCATTTGCGCCTGCCGGTCCCGGAGCGCCTTGACAACACAGGGAAAATCCTGCGCCCGCTGGATGTCGAAGCGGTCCGCGCCCTGGTCCCGATCCTGCAGCGGGAGGGTGTGGAGAGCATCGCCGTCGGCCTGTTGCACGCCTTCGTCAACCCCGTGCACGAGCAGCAGGTCCGAACCATCCTGGCCCAGGCGCTGCCTGACATTGCCATCTCGCTGTCGAGCGAGGTCTCCCCCGAGATGCGGGAATGGGAGCGCTTCTCCACCACCGTCGCCAACGCCTATGTCCAGCCGATGATGGCGCGCTACCTCAAGCGCCTGGAGGCCGATCTCCACGCGCTGGGCCTGGCGGCGCCGATGTTCCTGATGATGTCCGGCGGCGGCCTGACCACCATCGAGACCGCCTGCCGCTTACCGATCCGCCTGGTCGAGAGCGGTCCGGCCGGTGGCGCGATCTTCTCGGCCTTCATCGCCCGTCAGTGCGGGTTGGAGAACGTGCTGTCGTTCGACATGGGCGGCACCACGGCGAAGATCTGCCTGATCGACGACTTCAAGCCGCAGACCGCCCGTACGTTCGAGGTCGCCCGCGTCGGCCGCTTCCGCAAGGGATCCGGCCTGCCGCTGCGCATCCCGGTGATCGAGATGGTGGAGATCGGCGCCGGCGGCGGCTCGATCGCGCATGTCGACAGCATGGGCCGCATCGGCGTTGGGCCGGAGAGCGCCGGCGCCGACCCCGGGCCGGCCTGCTACGGCAAGGGCGGCAAGCTGCCGGCCGTGACCGACGCCAATCTCTCGCTGGGGCGCTACGACCCGACCCGCTTCGCCGGCGGCGCGATCCCGCTGAACGTCGCCGCGGCGCACCAGGCGCTGCTGGCGGAAGTCGGTGGGAAACTGGCCCTGACCGCCGAACTGGCAGCGCTCGGCGTGATCGAGATGGTCGATGAGAACATGGCCAACGCGGCCCGCGTCCACGCCATCGAATCTGGCAAGACCTACGATGGCCGCACCCTGATTGCGTTCGGCGGCGGCGGGCCGGTGCATGCCTGCCGGGTGGCGGAGAAGGTGGGGATCAGCCGCGTCCTGGTGCCCTCCGGCGCCGGCGTCGGCAGCGCCATCGGCTTCCTGCGCGCGCCGGTCGGCTATGAGGTGGTCCGTAGCCTGTACCAGCGCTTCTCCAGCTTTGACGTGGAAGCGGTGAACGCGCTGCTCGACGCCATGCATGCCGAGGCGCTGGCCGCGGTCGAGAAAGCCAGCTTTGGCGCCGCCGTGGCGGAGACCCGCACGGCCTATATGCGCTATGTCGGCCAGGGCCACGAAATCCCGGTCCCGCTGCCCGCCGGCGCCCTGACCGCGGCCGACGTCGCGCTGATCCGGACCCGCTACGATGAGGAATACGCCCATTTCTACGACCGACCGGTCCCCGGATCGGACGTGGAGATCATGAGCTACGCCGTGGTCGTCGCCACCGTCCCCGCCGCTGTGGAGGCGCTGCCCCAGGTCGCCGCCGCGGCGTCCGACGCCGCCCCGATCCGCACCCAGGCCGTGCGCGACACGGTCACCGGCGAGGTGTCGGACTGGGCGATCTATGACCGCATCCGCCTGGCGCCCGGCGCGCGCGTCCGGGGCCCGGCAATCGTGGCGGAGGACGAGACCTCCACCCTGGTCGGGCCGGGCTGGACGATGACGGTGAACGGGCTGGGATATCTGGAGCTTACCCGCTGAGCCTGCGCGGGTAGTCGCTCGAAGCAGAAGGATCAGGGCTCTGCCCTGAAACCCGCCAGGTGGCTCTGCCCCCTGGACTCCCGCCAGGGACACAGTCCCTGGACCCATTCTGTTGGTGTTCTTCGGGGGAGAGGGGCCAACCCGGACCATCCGAG
>JARLIJ010000100.1 GCA_031291795.1 Acetobacteraceae bacterium
CCCCCCCCCCCCCCCCCCCCCCCCCCCCCCCCCCCCCCCCCCCCCCCCCCCCCCCCCCCCCCCCCCCCCCCCGCCCGGGGGGTGGGGGGAGATGTTTCCAGTCAGGATGAACGCGCTCTATCGCGGCAGTTCGGGGGCCTCGAAGGGCTGCGGGTCGCCGGTGAGCGTGCGCAGGAATGCCACGAGTTCGCTCCGTTCCTCCGGGGTCAGCGACAATGGGTGGATGAGTTCCGAGCGGCTGGGGCGGTCGATGCCGCCCTGGTCGTAGGCCGCGACCACGGCCGCCAGGTCCGGCAGGGACCCGTCATGCATGTAGGGCGCGCGCCGGGCCACGTCGCGCAAGGTCGGGACCTTGAAAGCGTGCTGCAGCTTCACGGATGAGGGGAACAGCCGGCCCCGGCCGATATCGTCCTCCGCTGCGAGGCCGATGTCCTGGAACGAGCCATCCGTGAAGTTCGGACCGGAATGACACTCGGCGCAACCGGCCTTGCCGGTGAACAGCAGGAAGCCGCGTTTGGCCCGTTCGCCGATCGCCTCCTCGTTGCCTTCGATCCAGGCGTCGAACGGGGCAGGGGCGGCCACGATGGTCCGCTCGAATGTCGCCAGCGCCTGCTCCAGATGGGTGCGGGAGACCGCCTCATGCGGATCGGATCTGGGGAAGGCCTCGGCGAAGGCTGCGCGGTAGCCGGCGATTGCCGAGAGCCGCCGCAGGGCTTCCCGTTCGGTGATGTTCATGTTGGCCGGACTGAGCATCGGGCCGATCGCCACGTCCTCCAGGGTAGGATACTTGCCGTCCCAGCCCAGTACCGGGATCCAGGCGACGCCGAGCAGTGTCGGGGACCGCAATGTCAGCGCCTGCTCGCCAACCGCACGGGGCAGGCCATCGCCCCAGGAGAGGGCGGGGTTGTGACATGTGGCGCAAGAGCGCGTGCCGGGGCCGGACAGCTTGGGTTCGAAGAACAGCATCCTGCCGAGGCGCAGCTTGGCCGCGGAATAGGGATCGCTCGAGGGGAACGGAACGGTCGTCTCGCGCCGGTACTGCGCCTTGAGGTCTTGCAACGGTTCGTCTGCGCGACTGGCCAGCACCGCACATGGCAACGCAAGGAGTGCCAGGAGCACGCAACGCATCAGGCGCGACACCCGGCCGACGGCAAATCCTTGTGCCTGCCTGCTCGCCGATCCCGTGTCAGCAGGGTGCCGTTTCGCCATGTTGCACCATCAGACCGCGATCTTGAGCGGAACCACCTGGCCGGGCAGGGCCTGATTCGATGTCTGTGCGGTCGCGTCGGCGGCCGGCAGGGAGACGCGCACCACGGTCCCCTGGCCCGGCTCGCTGTCGATGGTGAGGCGGCCGCCGTGCAATTCCACGAACAGCTTGGAGAGCGGCAGGCCCAGGCCGGTGCCGCCATAGCGACGATTGAGGCTGGTATCGACCTGCACGAACGGCTCCAGCGCCCGCGGGATGTCCTGCTTGGCCATGCCGATGCCGGTATCGCGGACCGTGATCAGCAGGCCGCCGCCAAGCGTCTCGGCCCGGATGGTCACGGTCCCCCCACGCGGGGTGAACTTGATGGCGTTGGACAGCAGGTTGAGCAGCACCTGGCGCAGCCGCACCGCATCTGCGGTCAGGGTCGGCAGCGCGTCGTCCATCGCGACGTCCAACGTGACGCCGTCCGCCTCGGCGCGGTTGCGGACGATGCGGATGGCATCCTGCATCACGGCCTGCGGCCGCACCGGACGCAGGCGCAGCGCAATCGTGCCCGACTGCGCTTTGGCGATGTCGAGGATGTCGGTGATCACCTCCAGCAGATGGCGTCCGCTGTGCAGGATATCGGCGGCGAAATCCCGGTACTGCGGTTTGCCGACCGGCCCGAAGGTCTCCTGCACGATCATCTCGGAGAAGCCGATCACCGCGGACAGCGGCGTGCGCAGCTCGTGGCTCATATTGGTCAGGAAGTCGGTCTTCGCGCGGTTGGCCGCCTGGGCCTCATCGCGGGCGGCGCGCAGGCGATCCTCGCGGTCCTTCAGCAGCGTGATATCGCTGGCGATCAGCACCCAGCCCCCATTCGGCGTGGCACTGCGCGACAGCCGCACCCAGCGCGCGTCGGCCAGCCGCATCTCCAGCGTCGGCTGCGCCATGGCGGGCTCGATCTCCGCCGGCAGGGGCGCACCGGCGGCCAGGTCGGGCGCGCATCCGGGAAAGAACGCCGCCATCTGGGAATTGGCGATCAGCACGGTATGGTCCGGGTCGATCAGGGCCACGCCGTCATGGGAGCTTTCGATCGCGCTCACCAGCTGGCTCTGGGCGGACCGCCGGGCGGCGACCTCGCGTTCCACCATGGCGCGGATGTTGTCGCGCATCACCATCATCGAGGTCAGCAACTGGCCGAGCTCGTCTTGTCCGGCCGGGACGATGTTGACGTCGAGTTCGCCCGCGGCGATGCGGCTGGCAGCGCGGGAGGCGATGGCGATCGGCTGCACCATGTGGCGGGCGAGCATGATCGCCGTCAACAACCCCAACACCAGGGCGCTGAGGGCGGCGACCGTGCTGACGATGCGATAGCGGTCGATCGAGGCGAGGGCGGCCTCGCGATCCCGGAACCCGTCATCCGCGGTGACCTCGCCCAGGCTATCCAAGGCTTCGAGCACCTGCTCCGCCTGGATATGCAGCACGGCCTGGCTGTCGCGAGAGGCGCCCTGGGCCGTCAGGTCGCGGCGCAACTGGTCCCAGGACTGGAACGCCCGCAGCGCCGTCGCGCCGACGTCGGTGGCGCGGGACGAACTGGAGCGTTCTTCCGCGACGCCGAGGTCCTCGCGGACGGCGCGGGCGAGATCGTCCAGCTTGATATCCTGCTCATGCTGCAACGCTTCGGTCTGGGCGGCGCTGCGGTGCTCCAAGGCGAGCCGCATGGCGGTGAAGTCCGCCTGGGCCAGGCGCGCGTAGCTGATTGCCATCAGCGGCCGGTCGTAGGTCTGTACCACGAGGCGGCCCGATTCCACGACGCTGCGGACCGCGTAGGCACCAAGCAGGCCCGTGATCGCGGCAAGCGCCAGGAAGGCAAGCAGGATCTTGCCCCGGATGGTGACGAAGAAACCTTTGGCCCACCGAAATAGCACCGGTTCTCCTTTCCGGATACCGCTCGTCACTTTGCCGCCATTCGGTTGCGACGCGGTTTCAATATTGTCGATTCGAGCGCCCCACCGGTCGTCAAACGGGATCGTGATCCAGGCGCTCGTTTCAGTCCAGCAGCCAGGGCGCGGCGGCGGCCTGGGCGATCTGACGGACCTGCTGCAGCAGGCCGGCGCCCACCGGGATGCCGCCTTTCATGCGGTCTTCAGCATACGCCCATTGCGGGTCGCCCGCGACCATGACGCGCTGCGCCGGGTCGATCGGCCTGGTCGCACGCAGGTCGTCGCGGAAGCGGCTCACATCGGCCTCGAAGTCGCCCGGTTCGCGGAACAGGTTGGGGTCGATTGCTATGAAGAAATGACCGATATCCATGCCCTGCGGCTTCTTGGTGTGCAGCGGGTCGGTGATCAGCGTGGCGCCCGACAGGCAGGATGACAGGATATTCACCATCGCCGCCAGTCCGTAGCCCTTGTAGCTGGAGTTCTCCGGCGAGCCGCCGAGCGAGGTGAGGAAGCCGCCCTTCTCCTTGGCCACGAGCGGGTCGGTGCTGGGGCCGCCCTCGCTGTCCAGCACCCAGCCGGGCGGGCATTGCAGGCCCTCGTTGGCCTTGTTGCGGACGCGTCCGGCGGCGACCGTGGTGGTCGCCATGTCCAGCAGGAACGGCTTGCCGCCGGCCGAGGGCGCGGCGAACGACCACGGGTCGGTGCCCAGCTTGGCTTCCTTGCCGAAGGTCGGCGCCACCTGGATGCCGGACGCCGAGGTGCCCGCCATCCCGATCAGCCCCGCCTTCGCCGCCATCTCGGTGTAGTAGCCGGTGGCCCCGAAATGCGCCGAGTTGCGCACCGCGGACATCGCCATGCCGGACTGCTTCGCCTTGGCGATCGCAACGCCCATGGCGAAATGTGCCGGCACGTGGCCGAGGCCGCCGCCGCCATCGACCAGCGCCGAGACCGGGCTCTCCCGCACGATCGTGGGGCGCGCATCCATCCGCGCGCGGCCGGTGCGGCGCAGGCTGTCGTAGCCGGGGATCATCGATATGCCGTGGCTGTCGACCCCGTGCAGGTCGGCCCAGGACAGGACATCGGCGGTGGTCTCGGCGCTTTCCTCCGGCATGCCCCAGGCCAGCAGGATGGCGTTGAGCTGAGCGCGGTGCGTTGCGTACGGTGCGGGCATGCGTGTTCCTCCTGATTGCCCGCAGCCTTGCGCGGCGCAGGCGTTCCGGCAAGGGTGACGGGCGGGGAACAGCGATGCGGCAGGGGGTGGCGATGGCCGATGGGAGAGAGCTGTTGCGGGCGCGGTTCGGCATGGATGTGCCCGGCGCCGAGGTGCCGGATGCGATCGCCGGCCTGCTCGATCGGCGCGTGGTGCGGCGCTACACCGACCAGGCCGTGCCGGATCCGCTGCTGGACGCGCTGCTGGCCGCGGCCCAGTCGGCGCCCGCCAAGTCGGACCTGCAGCAATATTCCGTCGTGGTCATGCGCGACCGTGCGCGGATCAGGCAGGTGGCCGACTGGATCAAGACGATGGACTGGATCGCCACGGCGCCGGTGTTCCTGGTCTGGTGCGGCGACATGCGGCGCGGCCAGCGCCTGTGCGACCTGCACGGCATGCCGCACGCCAACAACAACCTCGATACGTTCCTCAACACCGCGGTGGATTGCGCCCTGGCGATGGGCCAGTTCATGGCGGCGGCCGACGCCGTGGGCCTCGGCACCTGCCCGATCAGCTACGTCCGCAGCCATATCGAGCGCGTCTCCCCGCTGCTCCGACTGCCGTCGGGCGTCTACCCGGTGGCCGGGCTGACCGTCGGCTGGCCGGCATTCCGTCGCCCGGTGTCGATGCGGCTGCCGCCGTCGGTGGTGGTGCACCGGGAGCGCTACGACGATACCGCCCTGGCCGATGCGGTCGGGGCGTATGACGAACGCCGTCGCGCCAGGGATCCCGTTGCCGCCGGCAGCCTGAAGAACAACGACGTCTATCCGTCCCGGGAGGGGGTCGGCTGGAGCGAGAACGTCGCCCGCCAGCTTTCGGTCCCCGAACGGTTCGGGTTTGCGGCGTATCTCAAGACCAAGGGATTCGATCTTGCCTGAAGACCACGCCCACGCGCCTGGACACCCCCTGGCCCCATTGATCGACCAGCACGAGTCGCCACGGCCGAAGACCGTCCGGGCACGCCATGCCGCCAGCCTGATCGTCTACCGGATGCATGGGACGGAGCCGGAAATGCTGATGGGTATGCGCGGCGCGAAGCATCGGTTCATGCCGAACCGGCTGGTCTTTCCCGGCGGCGCGGTCGATCGGGTCGATCTGACGGCGCCCTGCGCATCGCCTCTGTCACCGCGCACCGAACGCGCGCTGCGCAAGCAGGCGAACGCGCACCTGGCACATGGCATCGGCATCGCCGCGGCGCGCGAACTGGCGGAGGAAACCGGCCTGAGCCTCGGGCATCCGCCGGTCCTCGCCGGATTGGACTACCTGGCGCGCGCCGTGACCCCGGCCGGCAATCCGATCCGCTTCAATGCGCGCTTCCTGACAATGCGGGCGGAACTGGTGTCGGGCGCGCTGACCGGTGGCGACGGGGAACTCGACAACCTGCGCTACTACGGCCTGCAGGAGGCCCTGGCGCTCGACCTGGCGCTGCCGACCCGGCGGGTGCTGGAGCGGCTGCAGGTGTGGCTGGCGATGAGCGAGGCCGAACGGGCGGCCGAGACGCACACGCCGCTGCTGCGCGATCGTGGCTGGCGGATGGAATAGCGAATCGCCGTACGTTCCGGCATTGCAATGCCGTGATGACATCACCCATTTCAATGCCGCCATGAAATCGCCGCGCCCGAGAGGCTTGAGCTGATCCGGACATGCGGTCTTTTCCCTGGACACAGGCGACCCTGAGCGATCCGCCCTCCGCCCGCCTCTGGCGCGCGGTGTTGGTGGGCGTGTGTATCCTGCTCATCGCCCCGCTGCTGCTGGTCGACGTGCCCCCGCTGGCTGACTACCCCAACCATCTCGCCCGCATGGTGGTGCTCGCGAACCCCGCCGACCCGGACCTGGTGCGCTTCTATGCGCCGCATTGGGCGATCATCCCCGACCTCGGCATCGACATCGTTGTGCCCCCGCTGCTGCATTTGCTGCCGGTGCATGTCGCCGGCCGACTGGTACTTGCTGTGATCGTGCTGCTGCCGGTGCTCGGCACCGTCGCCTACAGCCGCGCGGTGTTCGGCCGGCGTAGCTGGTGGGTCCTGGGCGTCGGCCTCGTCGCCTGGAACCAGGCCGCGCTGCTGGGTTTCCTCAACTTCACTGCGGGCATCGGGCTGGGCATGCTGCTGGCCGCGGCCTGGATCGCCTGGCGCGAGCGCCACCCCGCCCGTACCCTGGCGCTGGCATTCCTGGGCGCGATCGGCCTGTTCTTCTGCCACCTGATGGGCCTGGCCTGCTTTGCCCTGCTGATCGGTCCGTATGAGCTGACCTGGCTCTGGTGCCACCGACGCCAGGCGATCCTGCGCCTGCTCAGCACCGCCGCGCTGTTCGTCGTCCCCCTCCTGCTCTACGCCGTCTCCGCGCTCGGACACATGGCGGGCGACATGGATTTTCTCCCGGTCCCCCAGAAACTGGCACAACTGCTCGTGCCGTTCGAGGGCTACGTCCTGCCGCTCGACATCGCGACCGGCGTCATTGTTCTGGCCACGCTGCTGCAGGGCCGGCCACGCGCCACGCTGGCATCGGCCCTGACCGTCGCGCTGTTGGCGCTGCTCTATCTGGCGGCGCCATTCGACTTCCAGGGCGTGGCGAATTTCGACACCCGGTTCGTCGTGATCCTCGGCTTCCTGCTGTTCGGCGCACTCCGTCCCAGGCTGTCCCGCGCGACCGGCCTCCTGCTCGCGGCACTGTTCGCCGTCCGCATGGCGGTGCTGGCAACGGTCTGGGCCGGCCATGCGTCGGATCTCGCGCAACTCCGAACCGCCATCGCGCCGGTGTCGCCGGGCAGCACCGTCTTCCTTGCTTCCGTCCCCGTCCGCGAAGCCCCGGCCTATTGGGCCCATGCCCCGCTCGGGCGCCGCCTGTCGAGCGGCTTGCGGCTCGATGGACATATGGCGGCACTGCTGCCGATCGAGCGCCGCGCGTGGTGGCCCATGCTGTTCGACAACGACTCCCAGCAGCCGGTGACGACGCGCGAGCCCTATCGTGCCCTGGCGAACCGGGTGGGCGGCGAGATCGATTCCGACGCACTGCCGAAGGTCGATCTGTGCGGCGTCGATTACGTTCTGCTGCTGGAGGCAGGGGCGATCCCCGACCTCGACCAGTTTGGGAACGGCCGCCTCAGTTTGCTGACCCGCACCGATTTCGCAGCGTTGTTCCGGGTAGATCAGCGCAAATGCGGCGGGACATAGGGCGCGTAGCGGCGTCCGACCGGCACGGGCGATGGCGCGAGCGGCGCCAGTTCCACTGCCATGGCATCCCGGCGCGGGGCGGCGATCGCGCGCAGCAGCATGAACACGGTGCCCAGCGCCAGCGCCATGACGGCGTCGGTCGCCTCACCGCTGTGTCCTGGTATCCGTGTCTGCGCCCAGCCGGTGCCGAACAGCACCAGGGCGGTCAGCGCCGTGGCAACCGGCAGGGGCATGCCGCAGCGGCCCAGCAGCCAGACCAGGCCGCCGATCAGGAAGAATTTCTGGCAGAAGAGCGGGACAGCCGGGCCTTCCGCATCGGTCATCAGGTCGTGGAACGGCAGCCAGGCGAATGGCGTGGGCGGCCCGGAGAAGTCGAACGGCGACAGGCGCTGGTGCAGCACCACCGCGGCCACCCCCAGCGTGAGCAGCACCACGCGGCCGGGCCGGCGGTGCAGCACAATCCAGCCGCCATAGGCCATGACTGCCGCCAGCAGGTTCGCATGGGTCAGCGCGTTGTCCAGGATCAGCACCTTCGCCAGCGCCTCGGCTGCGACCAGCAGCGGAAACAGCAGCAGGAAGCGCCGGAAGCCGTACAGCGACAACACGATGAAGCCGAGGAACGCCCACACCGCCAGCGCCGCAAGGACGTCCGTCAGCGGCAGCACCGGCAGGTCGAGCAGCGGGCGCACGGCGTGCCAGTATTTGTGCATGTCGATCGTCGGCACGTAGGGGAACAGGTCGCTGCCGGCCCACATCACCACCAGCAGCGCGGGCGCCGGATGCGCAGCGGCCTCCTTCACCAGGGGCCAGCGGATGGACGCTCCGAACAGCACCGCCGCCACTGCGCCGGCCGCGGACCCGATCGCGTTGGCGTAGACGTCGCCCATCGAGGTGGTACGGCCGAAATCGTGGTACTGGGTCAGCTCGACCCCGCAGGCCAGTGCCGATCCCGCCGCCACCGCGATGAGCAGCCTGGTCGCGGCCGGCCGGTGCGGCGCTGCGGCGGCCACCAGGAAGAAGCCGAACGGCACGTAGAGCACGATATTGGCCAGCAGGTCGCCGCGATGGTCCCAGTCCTGCCAGGTGCCCAGCAGGTGCGCCAGCGCGGAGCCCGGCCGCTCATACCAGGCGAACGGGAACAGCGAGCCGTACAGGATGAACGCCACCGTCAGTGCAAGCACTGCCACATAGGCGCGCCTGGGCGCCGAGGACGTCGTCACGCCGCCAGGAATTCCTGCACCAGCGCCGTCCATTCGTCTTCGAGCGCCCCGGTGGCGGCCGGGCGGGCGGCGCGGCTGTACCAGTAGCGCGCGTTGGGCAGGTCCGGCTCCTTGCGATGCAGGTAGGCATGCACGATGGAGCCGGTGCGGCCCTCGTCCGCCTGCGCGCAGTCATGCGCCTTGTGCCAATTGCCCTTGGCGTCCCACCAGAGGGTCTGCAGCGCCAGGCTCAGCCCGGCGGGCGGTTCAGGCTGCGCCAGCGAGGCGCGGAACTCTGTGAGGTCCATGGTTACACGGCCTTTTGCGTGAGGAGCAGGCGCTGCAGCTTGCGCACTGCACTGTCGGGCGTTGTCAGCACCGGCCTGCCGGTCGCGGCCTCCACCATGGGGGCCGCGCGGGCCAGGCTGAACTGTGCCAGCGCCACGACGTCGACGTCGCGCAGGGCGGCGGCGGCGCGGGCGGCGTGCTCGTCATGCGCCGGCGCATCGCCGCGGTCGAGGGCCTCGAGCGCCGCGGCAGCCAGGCAGGGCACCAGCGTCGCGCGGGGCGCGACGGCTGCGAACTCCGCCGGCATGGAGGCCAGCGTGGGGGCGAACGTCGCCAGCAGGCCGATGCGGGCGGTCGGGCCGGCCAGCGCGATGGCCTCCTCGATCATCGCCTCGTTCGGCTTCAGCACCGGGACGGGCGCCAGCGCGCGGGCACAGGCCGCGATGCAGGGGCCGAAGGCGGAGCAGGTGAACAGGATGCCGTTCGCGCCGGTCGCCCTGGCGTAGTGCGCGAGGGTCAGGAACCGTTCGGTCATCACCGGCGTCAGCGCGCCATCGCGGGCGAGGTCGGCCGAGAGCGAATCGTCCAGCAGGTTGGCCAGCCGCGCGTCGGGCCAGAGGCGGGCGAACGCGCCCTCGATGGGCGCGATGGAATGCTTCAACGCGTGGATCAGGGCGATGCGCATGGGAGCTCCTGAGCGTGGCGCGGCGCATCATCCCACGTCCGGGCGCGTCCGACGAGCCAGGATCGCTGCCCGCTGCGTTGGCCGGAACGATGGGGCTGAACCGCGTCGCCGCCCACCTCGGGGCTGCCGCTTCGTCATGGGCCGGGCTTGTCCACGCCTGTCCCGGCGACCCGCGGCTTTCGGCGCCGCATGGGGCAAAGGCGTGAGATGCCAGGCGGAGAGTCCGCCACGGCGCGGGAGCACGGAGCGGCGTAAACCGTGGATTCGCGCCCGATCCCCGGATCAAACCCAGGGACGAGGCGGGTGACGGGACAAGTCCCATCCCGGCCGCTATCTCAACGCGTATTGGGGCTCGCCCCGGCTGTCCGTACCGGCGCCTGTGCCGCGGCAGTGCTGGCCCTGCGAAAGGGTCAGAGCCAACGAGGCCTGGTGTTACTTGTGATCCGATCCGTCGGCCGGGAGGACCTGGCCTGCGATCTGCCCGGACGGCAGGACCAGCTTGGCGGGCGCCTGGGCCACTTCCTCGTAGACGCGCCAGGGCCGTTCGGCGGCCGGGCGCAGGTCCGACGGCACCGGGTTCATCGCGGGCGTGGGCGCCGGCACGGCGTTGTGCGCCTCGACGACCCCGGTGTCGGCCCGGTCATAGATGAAGCCGTAGGTCGGATAGACGCTGCCGAAATCGTTGGTGTGGGCCAGTCCGACCCGCACCGCGGTCCAGTTGTTGGCTTCCGACACATCGACCACCGACACGCCATGGGCGACGCCGCCCCGGTAGCCGCCCCAATTGGCGTGGTCGATCTCGATTTCGCGGGCATTGATCACCCGGCTGACAACGGCGACATGGCCGAGGCGCATGCGGCCGTTGGAGCGAAACGCGAGCACGCTGCCGGGCTCCGGGACGCGGCCGCGGGCGTAGACGCCCTGGGCGTTGTCCCACCACTGCCAGGCGTTGCCGGCGACCTGGATCCCCGAAGCGTTGCGGGCATACGGCACGCAGGAAATGCCGCCGCCGCCGCCGCGTGCGATCAGGTGCCCGTGCGCCGCCTTGCCGGATTTTGTAAGATACATCGCCCGCATGGTATAGCCTCGGAACGATCCGTGGCTTCCAATCCGGGCTGTGGGAGCGCGTTGTGCAACGACCTTCCCGTGCGTCGCGACGACCTTCCCGTGGGTTGCAACGGCCTTGCCGTGAGCGGCGTTGCCATGGGGTGCAGGCGTGGCGTGGGCGGCGAGCAATGGACAGCAGATCGCCAGAATGGAGCCGAGAATCAAGGTCTTCGTGCTGCTATGCCCGTCGCGCGTCATAAGAGTTGCCTCCGCTGGTAGTCCCAGACCCGAGTGGCGGTAGCAGCAGGGTTGCAAAGCTGACAACCCGCAGCGAAGATCGTTCCGCCTGCGGCGCTTCGATTAAGCGGGGATGCCCTGTGGATAACCTGCGAGATTAGGATGACAGTCCTATTCACTAGAAATTGAGTGAGTCAGTGGCAACATTGTTATTGCATGTTGCCAAACTAGCACGGTGTTGCATTGCCGCCGCAAAATCACAGGGTTGCTGCCATGACTGGCCCGTCAGCTGCGCTGACGACGCCGGCTGGCGGCTGAGATTACCCGCAGAAACAGGGACGAGGCGTCCGCGGCGCACCTTGCGGTCGCGCCAGGTGCACAGGGGCGCCGTGCCTGGCAACGACGGCGATTCGCCACACGGGTCGCCCATGCGGGCGCGGAGCGGCAACACCCCGTCGAATCGCCCGCGCGGACCTTCCCGCCCTCTCCGGCCCCATGCGAGGGGCGCACCGGCCGACACGCCCGGTTCATCCGGCGTCGATCAGCGAAACCCGCCCGGCCGGACCGTGAACTGGTCGACCTGCGACAATCCGAGCGCGATCGGCCGACAGGCAGGGCGCGGTCATGGACGGTGGCCCGCGATGGGCGCCGGACAGTTGCTCTCCCCCGGATGAACACCAAGGAAATGGGTCCACGGACTGTGTCCCTGGCGGGGATCCAATGGGCAGCGCCCCAACCTTCTGGCGCAAGACTTGCTTTGCGCTATCGGCTGACGAAGGATGCCGCCGCATGACACGGACCCCTGAAATCGACGCCGACCGCCTATGGGACGCGCATATGCGCATGGCCGAGATCGGCCCGACGCCGGAGGGCGGCAGCCGTCGCCTCGCCCTGAGCGCCGAAGACGCCACTGCCCGCGCCCTGCTGCTGGAATGGGCCGCCCCGCTGGGCCTGTCCCACGTCCAGGACGCCATCGGCAACATGTTCCTGCGCCGCGCGGGCCGGCAGCCGGACGCCGGTGCGGTGGCGTTCGGCAGCCACCTGGACACCGTGCCGACCGGCGGGAGATTCGACGGAATCTCGGGCGTTCTCAGCGGGTTGGAGGTGATGCGCGCGCTGCACGAGGCGGGCGTGACCACCCGCGTGCCGCTGGAGCTGGTGAACTGGACCAACGAGGAGGGCAGCCGCTTCCGCCCCGCCATGATGGGCAGTCGCGTCCACGCCGGGGACATGAGCCTGGAGGCCGCGCTGGCCGTCACCGACGACGGCGGCATCAGCGTGGCGCAGGCGCTGCAGGCCACCGGGCAGGCCGGTCCGCTGGTGCCCTCGCCGCGCGGCTGGGCGGCCTGGCTGGAGCTGCATATCGAGCAGGGGCCGGTGATGGAGCAGACCGGCACCGATATCGGCGTCGTGGTC
>JARLIJ010000101.1 GCA_031291795.1 Acetobacteraceae bacterium
CCGTTGGCACTGACCTTCCCAACCGTCATGGCCGGCCTCCGTGCCGGCCATCCGTGAGGCAGTCTGCCGCGACAGATGGCCGGCACAGGGGCCGGCCATGACGAAGGCAGGAGAGTCGGTGTCTGCGGCGGTTGGTATTAGCCCCTTCCCGCCGGAGCGGGCGTCCAGCCGGGGTCTGCCATCTCGAAGCCCGCGAAGCTGAACGCCGGCGCCACGATACAGCTGCAGAGCGTCCAGCGGCCCAGGCTCCGAGCAGCCTGCCATCCATGCGCAGGCACAATCCCCTGCAACGTCTCGCCGGCCGCGAGGTCCGGCCCCAGGCAGATCGCAGGGTGCCGTTCCGTCTCCAGCATCAGCGGCGAGCCGCCCTGCCAAAGCCAGAGTTCGGCGGCATCGACACGGTGCCAATGGCTGCGCTCGCCGGCCTGCAGAAGGAACAGGATGGCGGTGCCGGCGCCACGCCCGCCGTTCGGCGGCACGTCTCGCCAGGTTTCGCGATAATGGCCGCCTTCCGGATGCGGCTGCAGGCCCAGGACACGGATCACCCCGCCCGGGTCGGCGCCAGCATCCCGCAGGTCGATCATTCGTGCGGTTCGGTCTCGGCGAGGCCGGCGTTCTGTGAAAACGCCCCGAACCAGGCTGTCAGCTTCGGCCGCCCCGGCCGCCACGGATCCGCTGCATAGCGGAAATCGAGGTAACCCAGGGCACAGGCCGCAGCGATCGAGCCGATATCGACCAGCCGGTGCGGCAGATCGGTCTCCAGCGCATCCAGGGTCCGGAAGATCGCCGCCCTGAAGCGTGCGAGCGTGGCCTCGCGCGCGGCCTCCCTGGGCTTGAGCTGCTCGCCGCGCCCCGCGACCGCGGCGTCCATGATCCCGTCCGCCATCGCCTGCAGCTTCAGCGCCCGCCAGCGCGCGGCGCCATGCGCAGGGAACAACGGCAGTGCCTCCCCGCGGGAATCCAGGTACTCGCAGATCACCGGGCTGTCGAACAGCGCCAGGCCGTCATCGGTCACCAGGCACGGGACTTTCGACAGCGGGTTGGCTGCCAGCAGGTCCGGCGTGGAAGCGTGCGGATTGCAAGGAATCCGTTCGATGCCACCCTCAAGACCGCGGATGATGGCGCAGGCGAGGACCTTGCGGACGAACGGGCTGGCAGGCGAGTAGAACAGTTTCACGGCTGGCAGCCCATCCTCAGAACTTGTCCTTGCCGGCACGGCGGGCGGCGAACGTCGCCACGTCAGGCGCCAGGAGGAACGGGTTGGCCGCAAGCTCGTCCGACAGCAGCGACGGCACGGTGGGCTTGCCGGCCGCGCGCAGAGCCTTGACCTCGGCGGCCCGCGCCTGCAGCGCGGTGTTGTCCGGATCGATGCTGAGCGCGAAGCGGGCGTTGCTTTCGGTATATTCGTGGCCGCAGCAGACCTTCGTGCCAGGCGGCAGGGCGGCCAGCTTGCGCAGGCTGGCGAACATCTCGGCCGGTGTGCCCTCGATCAGCCGGCCGCAGCCCAGGCTGAACAGGGTGTCGCCCGACAGCAGTATCTCACCGTCCGGGAAGAAGAAGTTGATCTGGCCGCGGGTATGGCCGGGCGTCTCGATCACCTGGGCGGACGCGTTGCCCAGCTTGACGGTATCGCCCTCCCGCACTGCCTGGTCGAGCTTCGGCAGGCGATGGGCGTCCGCCGCAGCACCCACAACCGGGACGCTGAAATGCGCGCGTACCGCATCGGTCCCGGCGATGTGATCATCGTGATGATGGGTCAGCAGGATGAGGTCGAGGCGGCCGCCCGCCGCCTCCAGCGCCGCGATGATGGCCTTCGCATCGGCTGGATCGACGATCGCCACGGCGCCGGTCTCGCTGTCCACGAGCCGCCACGCGTAGTTGTCGGACAGGATGGGGATGAGCTGTGCTGAGACTGTCATGGCTCCGAGTTTAGCACCGGCATTTGCGGCCGGAAACAGAGCAGCGTGTTATAAGGTGGAGTCATGGCGGCAGATGCGCACGCAGCAGCTGACTTTTACGCGACGGCCCGCGGGGCAGTGACCGCGCGGCTGCTGCGGGAGCGGCTGACCACGCTCTGGCCGGACCTGCAGGGCGAGGCGGTGCTGGGGATCGGCTACACCGCCCCCTACCTGCGGCTGTGGCGGGAGCAGGCGCGCCGCTGCATCGCCCTGACGCCGGCCCAGATGGGGGCGACGCGCTGGCCGGCCGGCGCGCCCGGCCTGTCCTGCACCGCCGAGGAGGACGCGCTGCCATTCCCCGACCTGGTGTTCGACCGCGTGCTGCTGATGCATGGCCTGGAGGCGGCGGAAAACGCCCGGCGCCTGCTGCGCGAGGCTTGGCGGGTGCTGAAGGACGACGGAAGGCTGCTGGTGGTGGCGCCCAATCGCAGCGGCATGTGGGCCTACTGGGAAAGCACCCCGTTCGGCCACGGTCAACCCTACTCCACCGGCCAGCTTGGACGCCTCCTGGGCAGTGCCCTGTTCCGGGTCGAGCGGCGCGACCTTGCGTTGTGGATGCCACCGACCAGCCGACGGCTCGTGCTGCGGGCGGCGCCGCTGTTCGAACGGGTCGGGCGGCGGCTGATGCCCGGCTTCGCCGGAGTGACGATCACCGAGGCCGTGAAGGACGTCTATGCGGCAATGCCGGTGAAGCCGGTGCCCCGAAGGCGGCTGGTTCTGGCCGAAGCGGCCTGACGACCCGGCAACCTGACGACCCGACAGCAGGTCCGGCGCGCAACGGACCGGCCTCCGCAGCATGGCGCAGTTGCTGTTCCAGGGCGCAGTTGCTGCTCAGAGATCGGCGGTCTCGGCGTTCGCCCGGCGCCAGGCGACGAAAATCCGCACCCCCTCGAACGCCACGAAAATCACGGCAATGCCGGCAACCGCTCCGACGCTCAATTCGATCCAGTACTGCATGGTCTTGGCTTCCCTCGCGTATTGGTTGAGCTGACGATACCAAGCGCAGGGGCAAGCGAACAGACAATTGACGCGCGCGATCGGCGCTGGCGCAGGTCAAAGCCTGCGGAGCACGAAGAGCGCCTGCTCGCCGAACATGTTGGCGAGGTGCGGGAATCGACGCCAGGGCCCGCGGCGGCCGGCATCGTCGACCGCCAGCCACGTCTCCACTTGATAGCCTTCCTCCTGGCACAGGACGAAGAAGTCCCGGATCGTGCAGGGGTGGATGTTGGGAGTTTCGTGCCAGGGGCGATCCCAGGTCGCGGTCATCGGCATGCGGCCAGTCACCAGCAACTGCCAGCGCACCAGCCAGTGCCCGAAATTCGGGAAGCTCACGACAGCCCGGGTGCCGATCCGCAGCATCTGGGCGAGCACCGCGCGCGGGCGCTCGACCGCCTGCAAGGTGCGGGAGAGCACCACATAGTCGAACGCCCCGTCCGGATAGTGCGCAAGGTCGGTGTCGGCGTCGCCGTGCATCACCGGCAGGCCGTGCGCGACGGCGCGGGTGGCCTCGGCCATGTCGATCTCGATGCCGCGGGCGTCGCAACCCTTGGTGTGGAAAAGCTGGTCGATCAGCGTGCCGTCGCCGCAGCCGATGTCCAGCACGCGAGACCCCGGCGCGATCATGCCGGCGATCAGCGCCAGGTCGAGCCGCATGTTCTTGGCCACGAACCGGACCGGATCGTGCGAAGTCACGTCGGCAGCCCCGCATGCATGGCACAGCCGTGCAGGAAGCCGGCGAGGGTGCGGTGGAAGTCCGGCTCGTCCAGCAGGAAGGCGTCGTGGCCCTTGTCGGACGGGATCTCCACGAACGACACGTTGGCGCCGGCACGGTTCAGCGACCGCGCGATGGCACGGCTCCCGGGCGTCGGGAACAGCCAGTCGGAGGTGAACGAGACCAGCAGGAACCGCGTGCGGGTGCCACGGAAGGCGTTGGCCAGGTCGCCCTCGTAGTCAGCCGCCAGGTCGAAGTAGTCCATCGCCCGGGTAATGGTGAGATAGCTATTCGCATCAAAGCGTTGCACGAAGGTCGAGCCCTGGTGGCGGAGGTAGCTCTCGACCTCGAACATCTCCCCGAACAGGCTGATCGCTTCACTGCTGTCCTTCGGCGCGCCTTGCAGGCGACGGCCGAATTTCCGCGTCAAGGCTTCTTCGGAGAGGTAGGTGATGTGGGCGCACATCCGCGCCACGGCCAAGCCGCGCGCCGGGATGCGACCGGTCTGCCAGTAGCGGCCGCCCTGCCAGTCGGGATCGGCGAAGATCGCCTGCCGGCCGACCTCATGGAAGGCGATATTCTGGGCCGAATGGTATGCCGCGCTCGCGATCGGCAGAGCAGCGAACACCGCATTCGGGTAGAGCGCGGCCCATTGCAGGACCTGCATCCCGCCCATCGAGCCACCCATCACGGCGAACAGCCGCGCGATGCCCAGGTGGTCGACCAGGCGCTTCTGGGCGCGGACCATGTCCCTTATGGTTACTGGTGGAAAATCAGTGCCCCACGGACCGCTGCCGTCCGGGCGGGCGTCACGCGGTCCGGTGCTGCCCATGCAGCCACCCAACACATTGGCGCAAATAACAAAATATCGCTCCGTGTCGACCGGCCGGCCGGGCCCGACGACCTGATCCCACCAGCCGGGCTTGCCGGTGATCGGATGCGGCTCCGCTGCGTACTGATCGCCGGTCAAGGCGTGGCAGACCAGGATCGCATTGCTGCGAGCAGCGTTCAGCGTGCCGTAGGTCCGGTAGGCCACGGTGTAGCGAGGCAACACCGCGCCACATTCCAACGCCAGGTCCTCATCGAAGCGGACATGGGTGTGGACCGTTTCAGTGAGTGCGTCGCTTGGACTCATGGGCCGGCTTGCATAGGACCTGTGCCGGGACCTCGCAAGCGTCTGGGTTTGCATGCGGGCCGCCTTCGGCTACTAGTTCCGCCCCTTTCCCCCGGCCCGAGCAATGCCCAACAACCCTCCGATCATCAATGCCGCGCCCGCCGCCGCCGCCTTGCAGGCTTCTGCCGGGCAGCCGGCGGCACCTGCCCAGGACGGCTTGTTCAGCGACCTGGCGGCCTTGCGTGCGGAGCTGGACCGGATCGACAACGGCATCCACGCTTTGCTGATCGAACGGGCTCATATCGTTGAATATGTTGCCAGATCTGGCAAGCCAGCGGCATTTCGGCCAGGCCGGGAGGCGGCGATCATCCGCCGATTGCTGGCGCAGCATGAGGGCCGCCTGCCGCGCCAGACGCTGTTTGGGGTATGGCGCGAGCTATTGGCGGGCACCACCGCCATGCAAGGCCCCTTCCTGGTCGCTGTGGCCGCCGACGGGACGAGCGACAGCCTGACCCAGCTGGCACGTGAACATTTCGGGGCACTGACCCCGCTTCGCGTCCTGGGCAGCGCGGGCCAGGCCTTGAACGAGGTGCACAACGGCAATGCGGCTGTCGCGGTGCTGCCTTTCCCCATGGGTGGCGATCAGGCCCGCAGCCCCTGGTGGACTGCGCTGTTGCGGCTCGATCAGCGGCTTTACATCAACGCGCGGCTGCCCTTCTGGACGCCTCGCCCGGATGGCGCGCCAAACGCCCAGGCGCTGGTTGTGGCCTCTACGCCGCCGGACGCCAGCGGGGAGGACCGCTCCTTCCTCGCCCTGGAACTGGACGCCGACGTCAGCCGCGCCCGCATCGCCAGCGAGCTTGGCAATGCCGGCCTGCCGCCGGAAGCCATCGTGGTGTCCCGCGAGGCGGGCACCACGGAGGCGCAGGTGCTGGTCGAAGTTGCCGGTGCCCTCGGCGAAGACGACCCGCGCCTCGCCGCGCTCGGACGTGTGCTGCGCCGGCCGGTGGTGCTGGGAGGCTACGCCGTGCCGGTCGGAGGAACTGTATGACCACCGCCTTGCCTCGCCCGGAAATCCTGGGAATTCAGGCCTACGTGGGCGGCGAGTCGACGTTGCCGGGGGCCAACCGGACGATCAAGCTGTCCTCCAATGAGGGCGCTTTCGGGGTACCCCCTGGCGCGCAGGCCGCGATGCAGGCGGCGATCGCGGCCTCCTACCGCTATCCCGATGGCGGGTCCGACGCCTTGCGGGCGGCGATCGGGCGGCGCTGGGACCTGGACCCGGACCGGATCGTCTGCGGCACGGGCAGCGACGACCTGCTCTATCTGCTGAGCCTGGCCTATGGCGGACCGGGGCGCGATATCATCATGTCCGCCCATGGGTTCGCGATCTTCCATATCGCCGGGACCTTCGCGGGCAGCCGCGTGATCAAGGTGCCGGAGCGCAACCTGACCACCGACCTGGACGCCATGCTGGCGGCGGTCTCGCCCTCTACCCGGCTGATATTCCTGGCCAATCCGAACAACCCCACCGGCTCCATGGTGACCGAGGCCGAAATCGCCCGGTTCCGCGCAGCCCTGCCGCCCGAGGTGCTTCTGGTGCTCGATTCCGCCTACGCGGAATATGTCACCCGGGCGGACTACGACGCCGGCGTGCGGCTGGTGGACGCCACCGACAACACGGTGATGACCCGGACCTTCTCGAAGGTGTTCGGGCTGGGCGGCATGCGGGTGGGGTGGTGCTATGGCCCGCCTTCGGTGATCGACGTGCTGAACCGGGTGCGTTGCGCGTTCAATGTCTCGTTGCCGGCGCAGGCCGCTGCGATCGCCGCGCTGGCGGAGCCGGGCTGGGTCGAAATGTGTCGCGATCACAATGCGATATGGCGACCGCGCCTGACCGAGGGGCTGCAGGCGGCCGGCATCAAGGTGTGGCCGAGCGAGGGGAATTTCGTGCTGGCTGACTTCGGGACGACGGAGCGGGCGAACGCGGCGGACGGGTTCATGAAGGGCCGCGGGATCATCGCCCGGAAGGTGGGCGGCTACGGGCTGCCGCACTGCCTGCGGATCACCGTCGGGACCGGCGAAGAGGTGGAATTGGTGATCGATGCGCTGACCGCTTTCCAGAGGGATTCGGCGCGTGGCTGAGCCGCTGTTCCGCCGCCTGGCGCTGCTGGGGGTTGGGCTGATCGGCTCCTCCGTCGCGCGGATTGTGCGGGAACGCACTGATATCGCAGCTGAAGTCGTGGTGAACGCGCGGACGCAGGCGACCCTCGACCGGGTGATGCAGCTGGGGATCGCCGACCGGGTGGAGCTGGACCCGGCCCGCGCGGTGGCAGGTGCGGACTGCGTGATGCTGTGCGCGCCGGTGGGCGCGTTCGCCGGACTGGCCGCGGCGATTGCCGGCAGCCTGGCGCCCGGAGCGATCCTGACCGACGTGGGCTCGACCAAGCAGAGCGTGATCCGCGACGTCGGGCCGCTGGTGCCGGAGGGCGTGCATTTCGTGCCGGCGCATCCGGTGGCGGGCACCGAATATTCCGGGCCGGACGCGGGATTTACCACGCTGTTTCAAGGGCGTTGGACGCTGGTGACGCCGCCTCCCGGCACCGACGAGGCAGCGATCGTGAAGGTCGAGGAGCTGTGGCGGCGCTGCGGCTCGATGGTGGAGCGGATGGAGCCGGCACACCACGACCGGGTGCTGGCGATCGTGTCCCACCTGCCGCATCTGCTGGCGTTCACGATCTGCGGGACCGCCGACGACCTGGAGGCGGAGAGCCGGCAGGAGGTGCTGCACTTCGCGGCCTCCGGCTTTCGCGACTTCACCCGTATCGCGGCGAGCGACCCGGTGATGTGGCGCGATATTTTTCTCAATAACCGGGAAGCGCTGCTGGAGATGCTGGCGCGGTTCATGGAGGACGCGCAGGCGATGGCGCGGGCGGTCCGGTGGGGCGATGCCGCGTATATCGAGGACAAGGTGGAGCGGGGTCGGAAGATCCGGCGGAGCCTGATCGAGCTGAAACAGGCATAGGCATGGGGCGGATGTGACACAGAATGTGCCCCGTTTTGGGGCATTTTTTGTGTCAGGTTGTGGGGATTGAACGGGCGGTTCGGTCGGCGATCTGCGACTTCCATCAGGGGTTCGGGAGGGATTCTGGCGGAGCTGTGCGCGCCGGATGTGATTTTCCGTGCAGGCAAACCGGGTGAAGTTTGTGTCGGGATGCCGCCGCGGCAGCTGTTCCGTTGAAGGCAGGGCGCGATGCCGGGCCACTGATCGAGATCATCAGCCCGAAGCGTTTTCGCTGGCCCACAGTCGCAATAGAACGTATAGAGAACTTACCGGAAAGGACATCGGGATGCGCGGGAGGCCGATGGGCCGCGCCCCCGTGTTCCTACCGGCGCCTGAACCGCAAATCGCGGCATTCCCCGACTGCGCACGGGCAGGCTAGCCTGAAATCGCGTGCACGGGAGAATACCGGATGGCCGGGGTTGCTCGGAACCTGAGGCTCGATTTCGATGGCGCGGGTCCATCGGGGTCCATTCAGGACCGCGCTCGCGCCCTGGTTCACGCAGTTTCAACGGTTGACCAGAATTCGGCATGCGCCGTCGTCCATTGCGTTGCCTCGGCATGGTGGCGCGCCCTGACCGAGGCGCAAGGAGCCGGTCCCGCAGCCATTCCGGCCGTATCATACGCAGGCCACCTCGCGATGCTGCAGCCCGAGGTTGCCGCCATCGCCGCAGGATTGGGCACACACCTGTCATTCCGGCCGGTGCACGCCGCCAGCGCTGAAATCGGACGGTTGTATTCGTCGCTGCTCACCGAGAAGCACCGGGGAACCAACGGCATTTTCTACACGCCGCCCCTGCTGGTATGCCGGTTGCTGGATAGCGCCGAGGCGGCCGGCCACGATTGGACGATGGGTAAGGTCATCGATCCAAGCTGCGGCGCAGGGGCATTCCTGGTGGAGGCAGCGTCCCGGATGGTCAGGGCGCTGGGTCCGGCCGACCCGGCCATCGTCGTCGCCGCGATCTCGGGGCGGCTGCGCGGCTGGGACCTCGACCCGTTTGCTGCATGGCTGTCCCAGCTATGCGTCGAGGCGTCGCTGCTGTCGCAAGTGATCGCGTCGGGCAAGCGGCTCTCGTCGATCACCGAGGCGAGGAACAGCCTGGCAGGCTGGGACGGGCATGCAGGCGGCTATGCCCTGGTCATGGACAACCCGGCATTCGGCAAGCTGAAAGACAGTATAGCGACCAGGAACCGCTTCCGCCGATCGCTGTATGGTCATCCGAACCTGTATGGGCTGTTCATGGACCTGGCCGTGCATCTGGCCGCAGCCAAGGGTGGCATCGTTGCATACCTGACGCCGACCAGTTACCTCGGCGGCCAATATTTCAAGGCGTTGCGCCGCCTGCTGGCCAGGGAAGCACCGCCGGTCAGCATCGACATCGTCGACAGCCGGGAAGGCGTGTTCGAACAGGTCCTTCAGGAAGTCGCGTTGAGCGTGTTCCGCCGGGGGTCTCCCCGACGCACGGCACGGTGCGCGGTCCTGCACGTGAACACGGACGGGATTCACGTCGATCCGGCCGGCACTCTTGTGCTGCCCAAGGACCCGGAGGCTGCGTGGCTGATGCCACGGCAATCCGCCGATGTCCCGTTTGTCGAGCGGATGTTGTCGATGCCCGGGCGCCTGTCCGACTGGGGCTACGCGGTCAGCACGGGACCGCTGGTCTGGAACAGGAAAAAGGCCAGCTTGCACGACGATCCGCGGCCAAGTTCCGTGCCCGTCGTCTGGGCGGAATCCGTGACCGGGCAGGGTGGGTTTCGGCTTAAGCCGGAAAAGCGGGGTCATGCCGCTTTTTATGCCCCCGCCGGTCCCGCCGATCCCAATCTGGTTGCCGCCCCCTGTGTCTTGATCCAGCGGACCACGTCGAAGGAACAGCAGAGGCGTCTCGTCTCGGCAGTCCTGCCGAAAGCCGTTATTGTGGCGCACGGGAAAGTGGCGGTCGAGAATCACCTCAACATGGTGATTGCCGCACGCCGCAAACCCGCCGTCCCAATGACAATCGTTGCCGCATTCTTCGCGTCCGAGACAGCCGACCGAATCATTCGTTGCATCAACGCTTCGGTCGCCGTGTCGGCGAGCGAGATCGCGGCCATGCCTTTGCCGCCGGCGGCGGCGATCGTTGCTGCAATGACAAAGCGCGATCCGGAAGCGGCGCTGCGTGCGCTCTACGGTATCACGGCGTGAGCCTTCCGCCACTGTTGCCGGTCGAACAGATAACCCAACGCCTCGCGGCGATCTTCCCGGACGGCGTGCCGAACAGGGAGCACATTGTCAGGCCGAACACGGCAAAGGCGATGTTCTGTTCCCTCTACATCGGCGCCATCGAAGGGACCGACCGGTGGTTCGCACCGCGGCATCTGTACCGTATGACAAATGAACTGGCCGGCATCGACGATGCTGCGGTACGTCTTGGTTTCTACAGGAAGGTCCCCAAGTCCAGTGGCAATTCCTGGTACGCCGACAATAGCCGTGAGGGCGCACGGGACGACGGCGTGCGGCGTGCGGCGTGGCCTGCAAGTATATGATTGGGAATCCGTCCCTACTCCCCCGCAAACAACTGGATATACGCGTCATACCGGAACCGCCGGTTGCGCGTCCGACCAGTGACCTCGGTCAGGATGCCGGCCTCCGCCAACCGTTCGACCAGTTGGTTGGCCGCCGGATAGGTGGTGCCTGTCAGGTCCCGAATCTGGTTCACCGAGACGATCGGATGCTCGAACAGATGCTCCAGCGTCCGATGGCCATTGCCGGCCGCGTAGCCCAGGCGCTCCGCGATCAGGCTGCGGTGTTGCTCGCGCAGCAGCAGGATGCGCCGTGCCGTGGTCGCCGCCTCCAGGCTGACCTCGGTCACGCCCGTCAGGAAGAAATCCAGCCATGCCTCGAAGTCACCGGTGTCGCGGATCGCCTGCAAGTGGTCGTAATACAACTGCCGGTGACGCTTGAAGTAATGCGACAGATACAGCACCGGCTTCTGCAGGACCTGCTTCTCGCACAGCAGGAGCGTGATCAGCAGCCGTCCGACGCGCCCATTGCCGTCCAGGAACGGGTGGATCGTCTCGAACTGCGCATGGGCCAGACCGATCTTTACCAGCAGCGGGAGGCTGTCATCGGCGTGCAGGAACTGCTCCAGCGCACCGAGCGCATTGGGGACTTCGTGTGGCGGCGGCGGGACGAAGCTGGCTTCGTTCGGAGTGCAGCCGCCCGGGCCGATCCAGTTCTGGCTGGTCCGCAGCTCCCCCGGCGTCAGCCGGGAGCCGCGGACGCCGTGCAGCAGCCTGGCGTGGATCTCCCAGAACAGGCGGACCGAGACCGGCAGCGTGGCCAGTCGGTCCAGGCCAAGGTTCATGGCGGCGACGTAGTTCAGGACCTCGTCGACATCGCGGGGCTGCAGCGGGTCCAGTACCTGAGCCTCGGCCGAAAGCACGTCCTGCAGGGAGCTTTGGGTGCCTTCGATCTGGCTGGACAGCACCGCTTCCTTGCGGACGTACATAAAGACGAACAGGTCGGGGTTCGGCAGCGTGTCGATCGACCCGGCGAGGCGCCCGAGCGCCAGGTCGGCGCGGGAGAGCTGTGCCTGCAACGGACCGTCAAAGCGGATCGGCGGGCTGGGTGGCAGGGGCGCGGGGATGAATGCACGGTAGCCCTGGGGCTGCCTGCGATAGACACCCGCGCGGCCCGGGGCGGCCGGTCCGTTATGTGTGGCGCCTTGCATATGGACGATCCCGCGGGTTCATATGAAAGGTTAGCTTTAACATGGAAGCATAAAGCGATCCATATTAAAGGCTGCCTTATACCAACCGCCGAAGAGAATGACACTTCTCCCTCTCCCCTTGAGGGAGAGGGCTGGGGTGAGGGGTCGTACCACCACCGGCGGTGCGGCTCGCCCCCTCACCCCGCCCCTCTCCCTCAAGGGGAGAGGGAGGCGTTGCTGCCGCCGCAACCTATGAGTCGGTCTCAACGGCGGTTGGTATTACATCGGATCCGCGAAATCCGGCCCGGCAACCGATTGCCGTTCCGGCGGAGAGATCGGCGACCGGCAACGCCATGGCATCGCCCCCAGCGTCAGCCCGATCGATCCTCGCTTGGCGCGGCCTCGCCGTTCACGTTAGTTTTAGTGACATGACCCTTCAGCACGACAGCACGCCGGAGCCGCCCCCGGACGACGACGCGACCCTGCTCCGCGATTGCCGGAAACAGCGACGGTTGCGCTCGCCGCAAGGCGGCGACTCAGGCCTGCGCAGCGGCAAGCTACAGCTGTCCTACAGGCCGGACATCGAGGCCAGGAAGGAGCTGCTGCGCCGCGCGGCGGCGCGCCTGCTGGCCCGCCACAGCATTGCCGCCGTCAGTATGCGGGCAGTTGTGCGGGAAGCCGGCTGGCACTCCGACCTGATACGCTACTATTACCGCGACGCCGACGAACTCCTCGCCGACACGCTGGTCGAGCATGTCCTGGCGCTGAACGCCGCCGTCTGCGCCGCGTTCGATGCCACGCTGGAGGCGCCGCCGCCCGAACGCATGACCGCCCTGCTCGACGCCTTCCTCCGCGTCGCCCTCGGCCAGCGCAACGAACACCGCGCGCTGCGGCTGAACACGAAGCTGGTATCGGAGGAGCGGCGGCCGGCGGTGATCGGCCGCTCCCGCCAGATCATCGCGACGCTGCGGGAGGCGCTGTTCGGCTGCGTCCCCGGCCTGGACGCCCACCCGGAAATCGGCGGCCTGCTGGTGCGCCAGCTGGTCGGCGCCCTCAGCGAGGCCACCATCTGGTTCCAGGAGGACGAGCGCGTCGACCGGCTGGGCCTGGCGCAATTGCTGGCCAGCCAAATGCTGGTGGTCGCCCACGCGGCGGTGGACGGCAGTTGGGTGCTGCCGGCACCGGCGCCGATCCCGCCGGCTCCCCCGCCTGCGCTCCAGGCGACACACGGGCTTGCCCCGCCGGCCGAACCGCGCCCGTCGGGAGCGTCGCAGCCTGCCCCGGCGAACGCCCCGGCGATCTGGCTGTCGCCCGAACAGGCGCGCCGCTCGCTGACCCGGCTGGTGCGTGCCGTCCAGGCGGGCACCGAAGTGGTACTGACCCATCGCGGCGTCCCCGCGGCCAAGCTGGTAAAGGCGACGCAGGAGCGCGAACGGCTGCAACGCACCGTCGGAGGGCGCGGCGGATAACGCTTCGCCATGGGTACAGTCGGCGCCGACCTGGCCGCCGATCACGGGGGCCACCGGCGGGACGCCGCCCAACCCGGCAACGCTCCCGCCGGCCCGCAGCGCCCGTCAGTAACCCGATTCCGGGGTTCGCAGCGATGCTGCAGGGGCCGGAAATCGCGACGCTGATCCTTTTGGCCTGCTGCCCCCCCTACGTTCGCTACAAAGGGCAGCGAACGTAGGGGGAGCAGGCCATCAGAGGTGGGTCTTGGCCAGCATCATGTGAACGCCCTTGTTGCCGTCCACCAACTGCGTGACCCGCAAGTTGCCGGCCAGCGAGCACAGCATGTAGGCCTGGTTGCGCGACAGGTTGGTACGCTGGCAGATGTGCTTCACCATCTCCCGCACCGCCTGCTTGGCCGCGTCGTCGAGATCCTCGTCCAGACCGATCGACATCAGGTGCGTCGCGTTCTCGGCAAACGGAAAATCGAGCTTCATGTCCTTGCGCACCGTCAGCCGGAAGGTGCCCGACAGGCCGATCTCCAGCGCCGTGATGCAGACCTCGCCATCGCCTTGCATGCCGTGACCGTCGCCCGCCATGAACAGCGCGCCGTCGTTGAACACCGGCAGATAAAGCGTCGTGCCGGCCTTCAGTTCCTTGTTGTCCATGTTGCCGCCGAACGCACGCGGCACCGGGGAGCCGCAGCGGCCCCATGCCTTGGGCGGCGCCACACCGATGATGCCAAAGAACGGCTCCAGCGCGAGTTCGGTGCCCCAGGGCAGCGTCGCGACGCCGCGGGCATGGTCCACCGTGGGATGGATCGTCTCATACTCGGTGAACTCGTCCGGCAGGGTGCCAAGCAGCGGCATGATCGAAACGAAGCCCCAGTCCATGCGGACCTTGGCATCGAGGATATCGATCTGCAGGGTGTCGCCGGGCTGTGCGCCGCGCACATAGACCGGACCGGTGATGAAATGCGGGCCGGGTCCGGGCGGCAAGGCGTCCAGCGCGGCGCGGTAGTCCGCCGGAATGGGCAGCTTGTCCGGCAGGGTTTCGCGGCCGCCTGCCGGGAAGGAGTGCAGCGTCACGGTATCGCCGGAGTCGACCTCCAGCACCGGCGGCGTTGTCGCGTCCAGGTAGCCCAGGACCATCTTGTCCGGCGTCGCGGGGATCTCGTGATGCTTTGCCATGCTGTGTGCTCTCGAGGCTGAAGGGTCAGAACTGGACGCCGCGGGTCAGCGCGCCGTCGACGACAAGATTGGTGCCGGTGATGAAGCTGGCCGCCGGGCTGGCGAGGAAGACGACCGCCCGCGCCACTTCCTCCGGCGTCCCCATGCGCCCGGTGGGGTTCAGTGCGAGCGATTGGGCGAACAGCGTCGGGTTGCCCTGCTCGATCCGCTCCCACACCCCGCCGGCGAAATAGGTGTTGCCGGGCGAGACTGTGTTGGCGCGGATGTTCTTCGGTGCGAGCTGGAACGCCAGGCCCTGGGCGTAATGGATCAGTGCCGCCTTGAAGGCGCCGTACGGGCCGGCGGCGAAGTCCACTTCCCGCCCCGACACGCTGCTGATGATCACGATGCTGCCGGCATCCGACGCCTCCAGCCAGGGCATCGCCGCGGTGACCGCGCGGACGCTGCCCATGAGGTCGACCTGGAAGCCGGCCTGCCAGGCCGCGTCATCGCCGGCGACCGCGAGCGCACTGACATTCGGCACCACGATGTCGATCCCGCCGAGTGCGGCCGCCGCGTCGGCGACCCAGGCGGTAAGCGCCGGGCCATCCGCGACGTCCAATGCAGCGCCGAATGCACGGCCGGCCGTCTTCGCCAGACCGGCGGTGACGGCTTCCACCTCCGCCTCGTCACGCGCGCAGATCGCGACATACGCGCCCTCGGCAGCGAACAGCGCGGCGATGGCGCGGCCGATGCCCTTCGTCCCACCGGTCACCAGCACTTTGCGTCCGTTCAGTCCGAGATCCATGGCGGCACCTGTCAGGTTCAGAAAGATCAGATCGAGAGAAAGCGGCTGACGTCGTCGCGGTCCATCTCCGCCCCCAGCCCGGCGGCGACCACGGCGCCACGGTTGAGCACGACATAGCGGTCAGCCAGCGACCGGGCGAAATCATAGTACTGCTCGACCAGCAGGATGGACATGCGGCCCTTCAGCGAGGCGATCACCGCCTCGATCGATTTGACGATCGAGGGCTGGATCCCTTCGGTCGGCTCATCCAGCAGCAGCAGGCGCGGCCGGCCCATCAGCGCGCGACCGATCGCGAGCTGCTGCTGCTGGCCGCCGGACAGATCGCCGCCGCGCCGGCGCCACATCGTGCGCAGCACCGGGAACAGCGCGCAGACTTCCTCCAGCACCGCCGGGTCGCGCACGCCATGCGCCTTCATGCTGACCATGAGGTTCTCGCCCACCGAAAGGTCGGCGAAGATCTCCCGCCCCTGCGGCACATAGCCGATGCCGCCACGCGACCGGCGGAACGACGGCCAGGCGCCGATCTCCTGCCCGTCCAGCAGCATCTGCCCGGCGGTCGGGCGCAGCAGCCCGGCGATGCAGCGCAGCAGCGTGGTCTTGCCCGCGCCGTTGCGGCCGAGCAGCGCCAGGCATTCGCCGTCGGCCATCGCCATCGACACCGCTCGCAGGCTTTGCGCGCTGCCGTAGTGGTGGTCCAGGCCGTCTATGCTGAGATGCTGGGTCATCGGCCGATATAGACCTCGATCACCCGGTGGTCGGCGCGCGCGGCCGCCATGCTGCCCTCGAACAGCGTGGCGCCCTCATGCAGCACGGTCACCGTGTCGGCCACCTGCTCGACGAAATCCATGTCATGCTCGACGACGATGATGCTGCGATCGGGTGAGCGCAGCGATTGCACCAGGGAAGCGGTATGCGCGGTCTCCTCGTCGCTCATGCCGGCGACAGGTTCGTCCAGCAACAGCACTTTCGGATCCTGCACGAGGACCATGCCGATCTCCAGCCACTGTTTCTGGCCGTGCGACAGCACGCCGGCCAGGGTGTCGCGCCGGTCTGCCAGCCCGACCGTCTGCAACAGCCGGTCGATGGCGGCATCCTTGTCGGCGCGACGGGCCAACACCTCCCGCAGAAGGGAGTTTCGGTGCACCCGCAGCGCCAGATCGAGATTCTCGGCGATCGTCAGCGCCTCGAACACGCTGGGCTTCTGGAACTTGCGGCCGATGCCGGCGAGCGCGCGCTGCACCTCCGTCATGCGGCCCAGGTCGATGGTGCCGTCCAGGTGCACGCTGCCCTGGCGGGGCGCGGACTTGCCGGTCAGCACGTCGAGCAGCGTGGTCTTGCCGGCGCCGTTCGGGCCGATCACTCCGTGCACCTGGCCGTAGCATGCCTCGAAGGTCAGGTTATTGAGCGCGACGAAGTTGCCGAACGCCACCGTCAGGCCGGCCACCGCGATGGCAGAGCCGCTCATGGCCGGGGCCGTCCCACCGCGGGCAGCAGGCTGTGCATCCAGCCGCGCGAGCGGTTGCGCATGTCCAGCAGCCCGTTCGGCAGCGCCAGCACCACCAGCAGGACCAGCAGGCTGAGCACGAACGGCCAGAGCAGCGGCGCGGAGGCCGCCATCCAGCTCCGCAGCAGGTTGATCAGCGTGGCGCCGAGCACGGCACCGCACAGGCCGCCTCGGCCGCCGACAGCGACCCAGACCGCGACCTCCAGCGACAGCGCGGGGTCAAGCAGCGACGGGTTGATGATGCCGACCTGCGGCACGTAGAGCGCGCCCGCGACCCCGGCGACCGAGGCGGACAGGCACCACGCCACCAGCTTCAGCCACAGCGTGTTGTAGCCGAGGAAGCGCAGCCTGGGCTCGTCGTCGCGGATCGCCGCCAGCAGCCGGCCGAAGCGGGACGCCAGCAGGGTTCGGCCGCCGATCAGGCAGACCAGGACGGCAGCGGTCGCGAGGCTCGCCAGCAACACGCCGGCATCGCCGCCGCCCGCGGGCAGACCGGCGATGGCGTGGAAACCGGTCATGCCGTTGTTGCCGCCGAAACCGGTATCGTTACGGAACATCAGCAGCATCGCGGTGTAGGTCAGCGCCTGGGTGATGATGGAGAAGTAGACGCCGTTCACACGGGACCGGAACGAGACGTAGCCGAACACGAACGCAGCCAGCGCCGGCACCACCAGCACGGCAAGCGCCGTGAACAGCGACGAGTCGAACAGCGCCCACCAGCCGGGGAAGCCGCCATTGCCCATGAACTGGATGAAATCCGGCAACACATGGGTCGCGGCAAACGCCGTGCGCAGCAGGTGCATCGCCGCGATGTAGCCGCCGATTGCGAAGAACAGGCCATGCCCCAGGCTGAGAATCCCGGCGGAGCCCCACATCAGGTCCACCGCCATCGCCAGCAGCACGAAGCACATCACCTGCCCGGCGAGGTTCACCAGGTAGACCGGCATGCCGTGCCCGAGCAGCAGCAACGCGATCAGCATGACCAGCAGCAGGCCGGTGATGGCGCTGGCGGTGCGGTCGAACACGCTGCTCATCGCCGGCCCTTCAGCGCGATCAGGCCCTCGGGCCGGCGCTGGATCAGCAGGATGACCAGCAGCAGTGCCACGACCTTGGCGGCGACGGCGCCATAGAACGGCTCGATCCCGACATTCACCAGGCCGATCCCCAGCGACGCGACCGCGGTGCCGAACAGGCTGCCGACGCCGCCCAGGACGACCACCATGAAGCTGTCGATGATGAAGCCGGTGCCCATCGTCGGGTTCACGTTGTAGATCGGCGACAACGCCAGTCCGGCCAGGCCGGCCAGGCCGGCGCCGAAACCGAACGCCGCCATGTCGATCCGCCGCGTGGAGATGCCGACGCAGCCGGCCATCGCGCGGTTCTGCGTCACGGTGCGGATGAACAGGCCGATATCGGTCAGCCGCAGCAGCGCCAGCGTGACGGCGAATGCCGCCAGCGCGAAGGCGATCGCGCCCATGTGGTTCCAGGTGACCAGGAAATCCCCCACCAGCCGAACCCCGCCGGTGAGGTAGGACGGTGTCTGGAACTCCAGATTTTGCGTGCCGAACCCGACCCGCACGAGGTTGACCAGCAGCAGGCTGATCGCCCAGGTCGCCAGCAGCGTCATCAGCGGGCGGCGATACAAATGCCGGATCACCAGCAGTTCCATCGCCACGCCGACCAATGCGGTGACCACGAACACCACCGGGATCGCCACCAGCGGGTACCAATCCAGCATGCTCGGCGCCACACTCCGCATCGCCTGCTGCACGCAGAACGTGGCGTACGCCCCGATCATGATCAGCTCGCCCTGGGCCAGGTTGATCACGCCCATCAGCCCGAAAATGATCGCGAGGCCAACCGATGACAGGAACAGCACCGACCCCGCGCTGACGCCATTATAGGCCAGCGACAGCCCATCCCCGATGCGCACCCACCAGCGCGCCTGCGTCAGTTCCTGGTCCAGCGCCGCGGCAACGCCGGGCGGTTCGGCGTATCCCGGATCGGCCCGCAGCGTGGCAAGCGTCGTCACCACCTGCGACGTCGGATCGCGACCCAGCGCGTGAATGGCTGCCAGCCGTTCGGGGATGTCCGGCGAATGCAGCCCGGCCGCGACAATCAGGCCACGCAGTCCCGCGGCAATCTGTGCGTCATGCTCGGCGTCCAGCGCATGCCGCAACAGCCCCGGCGGCAAGCCGTCGCCGCGACGCTCCAGCGTGTGCACCGCCGCCAGCCGATCCGCCGCCGCCGGCGCCACGAACAACGTCAACGCCGCATCCAGTTGCTCCAGCAACGCACGGGTCCGCAGGCTGGGCAGCGGTGCGCGCAGCCCGTCCGGCGACGCACCCGGGGCGAGCGTTGCGGCGTTCACCGCACCGCCCGGCCCCGTCAGGAAAGCGCTGCCGTCGTCGGCACAACGCAGGCTGCGGGTGGAGAAACCCTGCACCACCCGCTTCGCCCAGTCCCGATCGGCAGCCGACGCGTCGACCGCGCCGTCCAGCATCTGGCGCAGCGCGGATGGCACGTCCTGGCCGCCCGCGGCACATAGTTTCGCCAACACATCCGTCCTGGACATGCTCGCTGCCGGGGCGGCGAAGGCCCGTCCCTGCAGCAACAGCAGGATGACGAGCCCGCCCGCGAGCCAGGTTCGCACAAAGCTGCGCACGCCGGTGCCGTCAGCTCTCGCTGAACGGAACGGGCTTCGGCGTGTCCTTGGACTGCCACAACACATCGAAGCCCTGTTTCTCGTTGACCGAACCGATGAACACGCCGCGGCTGACGTAGTTGTTCTCGGCGGTCATGCCGATGGTATAGCCGGACGGGCAATCGAAGGTCAGGCCGCCGAACGCCTTGCGCACTTCCGGCACGTCGAACGAGCCGGCCTTCTTCGCTGCCGCTGCCCAGAGATGCACACCGTCATACGCCGAGACCATGGGATCGATCGCGACATCCGGGCGATACGGCGCGCCGCTCTTCTTCACATAGGCGGCCCAGTTCGCCAGGAACGCCTGGTTGCGCGGGCCCGGTGCGTTCTGCAGATAGGCCCAGCAGTTCAGGTTGCCGACAAGGCCTTCGGTGTTCAGGCCCTCCAGGTCGGCCTCCACCATGTCGAGCCCGAGCACGGGGATATCGGTCGGCTTCAGTCCCTGGTTGGTGTATTCGCGCAGGAAGTCGGGGATCGAGCTGCCCACCACGGTCAGCACGACGATCGGCTGGCCGCCCCCCGCGCTGGTGAAGCTGCGGATCTGGTTGACCAGGTTCTGGAAGTTGCTGAAGCCGAACGGGACATACTGCTCCTGCCAGGCGCTGGGCTGGATGCCCTTCTTCGCCCAGTACGCCTTCAGGATCTTGTTGATGGTGCGCGGCCAGACATAGTCGCTGCCCAGCATGAAGAAGCGCTTGGCCGAACCGCCGTCAGCGCTCATCAGGTAGTCGACCGCGGGCAGCACGGAGCTGGAGGGCGGCGAGTTGAGGTAGACGACGCTCTTGGAGTTTTCCTCGCCTTCGAAATGCAGCGGGTAGAACAGCAGGCCATCGTTCTGCTCGACCACCGGCAGGACCGATTTGCGCGACACCGAGGTCCAGCAGCCGAACATCGCCGCGACCTTCTGCTCCTGCAGCAACTGGCGCCCCATCTGCGCGTAGGTCGGCCAGTCGGAAGCCGGGTTCGTCGTCACGACCTCGATCTGCCGTCCCAGCACACCGCCGGACGCATTGACCTCGGCGGCCGCCATCTGGACGACGTAGTTCATGCGGCCTTCAAGGTTCGCCATGGTGCCCGAAGACGAGAACAGGCAGCCAAGCTTGACCGTGTCGGCGGCCCAGCCCGGGCGAATGATGGCCGGCGCTGCGAGTGCGGCGCCAGCCGTTGCGATGACGGAGCGGCGTGTCAGGGTACGCATGGCATCAACCTTTGTGCGGGAGAGGAAATGGCATCGGGACAAATCATGGCGCCAGGGCCGCAGCCACCGCGCTACCCGGACCACCATCCCGGATAGCAGCAGCGCCAGCACGATGGTGGCGATAAGGTCCGCCATCACGGCGGAGATCGCGTGCAGACTGCCGGACTTGAAGATCTGGCGGCCCAGGCCATCAGAGGACGACAGGAGCTCGCCGACCAATGCGAAGCCCACGTCATCTTCAGGCCGGCGAAGATGTCGGTCATCGAGGCCGGCACGATGAGGTAGCGGAATATCTGTACGCGGCGGCCCTCGAGCGAACGCATCAGATTGATCGGGTCGGGATCGACACCGAAGGTGCGCTTGCAGGCGATGACGATCGCGACGAAGACAACCGACCGCGTCGAGATCGCGACCTTGGAGGCGACATGGCGGCAAAAGCCTGCGTATCGCCGCCGGCCGCCGTCAGATCGAGGTGGATGCTCTGCTGCTCGAAATACCTTGCTGACTGGCCGACATAGCCGAGGTTGCGGACAGGCTCGACGAACGCCACGCCGGTCGTGGCGGCACGCACAATGCCGGGCGCCGCAAGCGCATCGGCCGCGGTCCCGGCAACGGCCAATACGCGGCGACGCGAGAGCACAAACGGCGTAGGCGCAGGCACTGGGCAACTCATCGGCAACTCGAACTGGCCTTTCATTGTCGCATCGATCCGGCTGGATTGTCGCCGGATCATCGGAGATCATGGTCAGCAAGCAGCGTGCCATCGCTGCCTTTTTGCCAGAGAGTTCTCTGTAATATTATGATCTTGCATGTCTTTTTGTGCTGTCTTCGCCGGGGCGCCAGGGGACCTCTCTCAAAGTCGTCCGCATCCTGGGCGCGGCCTTCCTGACCACACATTGTGCACAATGCACAGCAGCCACGCATACGGTCACGGGGCTGGACAGCGTTGGTCCGACCAACCTCGCCCCCAAGACGCCGGCTTGCCGCTGACAACTTTCGCTTGCAACCACTATGGCAGCCTTGCCTGCCATCCCCGCGGCAGGTGAGCCTACAACTGCGTCGTGCCAGGGAGGCCGGCTCAGGAGGGAACGGCGCAGCCGAATCTCTGCCGCAAGCGCGATGCGAAGGGCGCACGGGTCACGACAGCGGCGCATCTGCAGCGGCCAGTTCCCGCAGGGACCGAGTGCGTCCTTTCAGGTTACTATACGCGAGACGATCAGGCTGCGCCGCCGCAGAAGCCCTGGACAATGTCCGCGTGCAGCCCCGCAATCTCCTTCTGCACGAAATCCAGGAACGGCGACAACCGTCCCTTCACCAGTTCGGCCACATTCTGGTGCGTCAGCGTGCCGTTCAACTGGTCCAGCCGCTCCAGCGCCGGGATCGAGCCGCGCAGGTAGTAGCGTGTGCGCAACTGCGACAAATGCCATTCGAGCTGCGCCAGGTTCAGCCCCACCGACCGCGGGAAGGCGGTGTTGGCAAGCAGGAAGCCAGCGACCTCGGTCGGGCGGTAGCCGTTCGGGTGCTCCCGGCGATAGGCGTGATAGCCGGCCGCCGCGCGCAGCAGCCCGTTCCACTGGCCGGCGTCGATCTCCCCCTCGCCTGCCGGGGCCTGCGGGGCCAACGCGTGGAAGCGGGTGTCGAGCAGCCGCGTGGTCTGGTCGGCACGCTCCAGATAGCGGCCCATCATGTAGAAGTGCCAGGCCTGGTCCCGGTAGAACGTGCCCTCGGTGATGCCGGTATGGGCCTGCGTGCCCTCCTTCAGCATGCCGCACACCGCGGTGAAATGGTCCGGTAGCAGATCGGTCGGCGTCAGCGCGCGGATGCGGGTGTAGAACACGTTGATCTGCAGCCACATCTCGGTGGAGATCAGCGCACGCAACGTTCGCGCATTCTCCCGCGCCGCCCCGATCGACGTCTGGACCGAGGTCGGGCTGGTCGCATCCAGCAAATAGAAATGCGCGACATTGGCCTGGTTGGCCTCGGGATGCTTTGCGTAGAATCCCTCCAGGTCGCCATTGATGCGCAGGATGGTCAGCCAGTTGCGGGTATCGTCGGCATCGCGGGCGAACGTGTTGGTCACGTCGAGCAGGCGCGCGACGTTCTCGATCCGCTCCATGTAGCGGGCGAGCCACAGATTGCTCTCGGCATGCCGCGCGATCAGGTGCGCGATGCGCGGGGTCCGTTCGATCGTTTCGCTCATGCTCATTCCCCTCAGGCCAGCCCCCCTAAGCCAGCACCCATGTGTCCTTGGTGCCGCCGCCTTGCGAGGAATTCACCACCAGCGTGCCCTTGCGCAGCGCCACGCGCGACAGCCCGCCCGGCAGCACCCAGGTGTCGCGGCCGGTGACGGCGAACGGCCGCAGGTCGATATGGCGCGGCTGCACGCCCTCATCGGTCAAAGTGGGGGACACCGACAGCTTCAGCGTCGGCTGGCTGATGTAGTTGGACGGGTTGTGCTTCAGCCGCTCGCGGAACTCCGCACATTCGGCGCGGGTGGCGTGCGGGCCGATGATCAACCCGTAGCCGCCGGATTCGGCCACCGGCTTGACCACCAACTCCTCCAGGTGCGCCAGCGTGTAGGCCAGCGCATCGGGTTCCGAACAGATGCGGGTTTCGACATTCGGCAGGATCGCATCCTCGGACAGGTAGTATCGGATGATACGAGGCATGTAGGCATAGACCGCCTTGTCGTCCGCGACGCCGGTGCCCACCGCGTTGGCGATCGCCACGTTGCCGCGCCGCCAGCACTCCATCAGCCCGCGCACGCCCAGCATGCTCTCGGGCCGGAACACGTCGGGGTCCAGGAAGTCGTCGCCGATCCGCCGATAGATCGTGTGCACCGGCGCCAGGCCGGCGGTGGTGCGCATCCACACCCGGTGGTTCTCCACCGTCAGGTCGCGGCCCTCGACCAGCGGGATCCCCATCTCGCGCGCCAGGAACACATGCTCGAAATAGGCCGAGTTGAAGATGCCCGGCGACAGCACCACCACTTGCGGGTCGAGCACCGATTGCGGCGCGATCTCGGCCATCGCGTTGTGCAGCCGCAGGCCGTACTCGTCGACGCCGCGCACCGACAGGCCGGTCATCAGGTCGGACAGCACCCGCAGCGTCATGTGGCGGTTCTCGACCACGTAGGCGACACCTGAGGGGGTGCGCGCATTGTCCTCCAGCACCATGAAGCGGCCGGTTTCGTCGCGCACGATGTCGGTGCCGCAGACATGGACATAGGTGTTGAACGGCACGTCGAAGCCGATCATTTCCTTGGCGTAGCCGGCATTGCCCAGCACGAGTTCGGCCGGAATGATGCCGTCCTTCAGGACCTTCCGGTCGTGATAGATGTCGTGCAGGAACATGTTCAACGCCCGCACGCGCTGGATGACGCCGGTTTCGATCTGCTGCCATTCCGGCGGCGTCAGCACCCGGGGGATCAGGTCGAACGGCAGGATCCGGTCGATCGCCGTCGCATCCGAATAAACCGTGAATGTAATGCCGCGTTCCAGCAGATCCCGCTCCGCATCCGCCGCGCGCCGGCGCAGGCTGTCGATCGGCAGGGCGGCGAGGCGGGAAAGCAGCAGCGACAGCGCCGGATGGCTGGGCTGGCCGGGCCGCAGCATCTCACAGAACATCGTGCCCGGATCATAGCCTTGCAGCACCCCATGGGGCTGGGTCTGGGCCTGAGACTGGATTTGCGCCTGGGACGGGGTCTGAGATTGCGACTGTGTCCCAGAAAATTCGGGCATTCGCGGCTCCATGGTGCGTCGCAACAGGATAGACACAAGCCGGAGACCAGGGGAATACCTTCCATGCGTGAAACGCAACCCGCATCGGGAGGTTGGCTTTGGCTCAGACGTCCACGCCGTATTCCGCGAGGTCCGGGGTCATCGCTTCGATCACGAAGTCGACAAACGCCTCGGGAATGTCCAGGTAGAACTCCTTGCCGGAATAGGCCCCGACGGTGGCGGTCAGGCCACGGGCCTGCACCCAGGCAGCCAGGTCCTCCAGTGCGGCTTTGGGCGTGTCGCTCAGGAACGACACCTGGGAGCGCTGCTTGTCCGGGTCGCGATGGCCGGGATCGCTGCGGCTGAATTGCAGGTCCACGTTGGTGCCGGGCTGGCGGAGCCAGATGGCGCGTTCGGTCCGGCGCAGCACGACGAAGCCCAGGCGCTCCGTGAGCAAGGCCACGACAATGTCGAAATGTGCGGGATTGAGGCGGTTGGCGACGTGGTTGAACTGCATGCGGTCGGGGCCTTTCGGGTTGCGCCGCGGACACGATGCTTCGTCCAGGCGCCCGACGCCATCCATCGCTGCGCTGCGGCCAAATGGCGCGTCACGCGAAGCGCGCCGTTGGCGGACGAGCGAACCGACCCCACTGTCAGTCGCGTGATCCAGCGCCTTCGCTTCATGCAATGGCTTCGCCGGTCCGCGCTGTTCGGCTTGCTCTGGCTGGCGGCTGCGGCCCCGGCCCCAACCCCGCCCGCGGACTGGACGGCCAGCCAGAGCGCCCTGTGCCAGGCCGCAATCGCCGCGGCGGAGAAAAAGTACCAACTGCCGCCCAACATCCTCGGCAGCATCGCCAAGGTGGAAAGTGGCCGGCCGATCGGGACCCTCGGACACGTGGAGCCCTGGCCCTGGACCATCGACGCCGACGGCCTGGGGCTGTTCCTGGATAGCCGCGCGGCGGCCGTCACGTGGGCGCGGCTGGGTCTGCAACGCGGCGTGCATTTCATGGACCTGGGCTGCATGCAGGTCGACTGGCAGCTGCATCCGGACGCCTTCGCCTCGCTGGACCAGGCGTTCGATCCCACCGCCAACGCCGACTATGCCGCCCGCTATCTCCGATCGCTGTATGAGGAGGCCCATGGCGACTGGAACGTCGCGGTCGGGTGGTACCACTCGCACACCATGGACCTGGCGGCCGATTATCGCGACCGGGTGGCCGCTGTCGGCGCCGGCATCCTGTCCGGCATCGGCGGGCCCGAACCCCTGTTCCAGAAGGCCATCCGCCGTGGAACCCTGCGGCTGGCCCTGGCAGGCGGCGGCACGCTGGTGATCAACATCCATCGCCAGCCGCGCGGCCGCGCCGGCCAGACGATGAGCCGCTGCCGGATTGCGCGGGAACTCGCGCCGCTCCTGGCTTCCCGCCCACGCGGCTGCTGATCCGAAACGCCCCGCCATACGTCGGCGAAGGGGCCGTGCGGTCAGCTTTTGATCAGCGGACAGCCACCTTCATGCAGCGGGCGCCAGGCCTCATCCGCGGGCGTGGTCGCGATGATCTTGCCGACATCCCAGGAGTGCTTGCTCTCGGACGGCTTCTTCGCCTCCAGCAGATACACCGGATGCAGCGCCCGCCCATCCGCACGGATTGTTCCTGGACCGAAGCAATCATCGTCGGTTGGCATCGCCTTCATGCGGTTGACCGTGGCCACGCCGTCCTTCTTCGCCTCGGCCACCCCCATGTCGGCGACCGTCTTGAGGTAGTGCAGCGTCGCCCCGTAGTCCCCGGCCTGCGTCATGTTCGGCCACACGCCGTTCGGCGTCTTGGTCCGCACCCGATCGTTCCAGGCGCGCGTGCGGTCGTTCAGGTCCCAGTAATACGACTCGCTCCAGCGCAGACCCTGCGCCACCTCCAGCCCCAGCGCGCGCACGCCGCGCACCTGGATCAGCAGGGCAGCCAGCGTCATCGTCGCCGGCAGGCCGAACTCATGCGCCTGCTTGATGCAGTTCTCGGAATCGGCGCCCGCCATCGCCATTCCGAGCACCTTGGCGCCCGAGGCCTGCGCGCGCAGCAGGTGGGTGGAGAAATCGGTCGTCTCCGGGAACGGATAGGCCACGCTGCCGACGACCTTGCCGCCCAGCTTCGTGACGATCCCTGCCGTGTCGCGCTGGAGGGTCTGGCCAAATGCGTAATCGGCCGTGACGAAGAACCAGCTGTCGCCGCCCGCCTTCACCGTGGCCCCGCCGGTGGACCGTCCGAGCATGTAGGTGTCGTAGGTCCAGTGGACGGTGTTGGGGCTGCATTGCGATCCGGTCAGGTCCGACGATCCGGTGCCGGAATTCAGGTAGACCTTGTTCTTCTCTCGGCACACCGTATTGACCGCCAGCCCGACCGAGGAGGTCGGCACGTCGACGATCGCATCGACGCCGTCGCGGTCGAACCACTGCCGCGCGATGGTCACACCGACATCGGGTTTGTTCTGGTGGTCGGCCGACAGCACCTCCACGTTCCAGCCTTTGCCGGAGACGCCGAAATCCAGCAGCGCCTGCTTTGCGCAGGCCACGCCGGTGGGCCCGCCGTCATCGCGGTACGGACCGGACTGGTCGTTCAGCACGCCGATGCGAAGCGTGGGCGTCTGTCCAAATCCGTAACGGGGCATGGCCGCTGCTGCAGCCGCCGTGGCACCCAGCAGGGTGCGGCGCGTGAGTCGCATGGATCGTTTCCTGTCCTTCTCCTGGGGCGATCTTCAGACCGTCCTACCAGAGAGTAGCCCGGACCGGAAACCCTGTCATGATACGCGGAGCGATGCCGGCACGAGCCCGATCGCCGCTAAAACCCGTAGAGCCGCCCTGCATTTCCGGCCAGCACCTTCTGCTGCACCGCCGCATCCGGCACCCACTCGCAGAACTGGTCCAGCAACACGCCCGCCTCGGGCGCGGGGTCCATGCCCGGATGCGGCCAGTCGGTGCCCCACACGCAGCGATCCGGTGCCGCCGCCACCAGTGCCTTCACGTTCGGCGCCACGTCCGTCCAGGGCTGCCCTGCCGACGATGCCCGGTAGCTGCACACCTTGATCCATGCCCGCCCGCTGTCCAGCAGCCGCAGCAACGCCTGGAACTGCGGATGCGCCGTTCCGAGCGCAGCCATCACGCCGCCGGAATGGTCGATCATTACCTCCACCGGCAGCTTCACCAGCCTGGGCGCGACCTCCGCCAGCTTGTCGCCCTCGGCGTAGATCTGGATGTGCCAGCCCAGCGGCGCGATCCGCCGTGCCAGCGCGTCCAGCTGGTCCTCCGGCGTGCCGTTGCCGGACACCATGTTGAACCGCACGCCGCGCACCCCGCTATCGTGCATGCGTTGCAGTGCGGCACTGTCGAAACTGTCGTCGATCACCGCCACGGCGCGCGCGCGATGCAGCCCGAACTGACGCACCGCATCCAGTGTCACGTCGTTCTGCGTGCCGTAGACGCTGGCCTGCACCACCACCATCCGCTCGATCCCGACCGTCTCGGCCATGGCCAGATAGTCCGGCACCAGCGCGGCGGGCGGCGTATAGGTCCGGCCGGCATCCAGCGGAAACCGGTCGTACGGGCCAAAGATGTGAAAATGGCAGTCGACCGTCAGCGGCGGCGCCTTCTGCTTCGGTGCGCGGGTCGTGCTCATCGGGTTCCTCCCTGGTAGGCGATGCGCCACACTGTACCGTTGCCGTCCTCGCTGACCAACAGCGATCCGTCATGCGCCACCGTGACGCCCACGGGGCGGCCCCACACCGCCTCATCCGAGACGACGAATCCTGTCAGAAAATCCTCGTACGCACCGGTCGGCACCCCTTTGTCGAACCGCAGGCGGATCACCTTGTAGCCCGTGCGCTGGCCGCGATTCCATGAGCCGTGCAGCGCCACGAACGCATCCCCGCGATACGCCGCCGGGAACTGCGTGCCGTCGTAGAACGTGATCCCCAGTGGAGCCGAGTGCGGCTGGATCAGGATGTCGGGCGTGGTGACCGATCCGGCCAGGTCCGTGCGCGTACCGGCCAGCCGGGGATCCTCATGGCTGCCGATATAGTACCATGGCCAGCCGTAGAACGCGCCTTGCTGCACCACCGTCACGTAGTCCGGCGGCAGGTCGTCGCCCAGCCCGTCGCGCTCGTTCACCGCGCACCACAGATCGCCGCTGCCCGGCTGGATCGCCTCGGCGGAGCAGTTGCGCAGGCCGGTGGCGAAAATCCGCGCATCCTTGCCATCGGGCGACAAAGCCAGCACGTCGGCGCGCGCCTGCTCATCGCCCCAGGCAGCGCCGAGCGGCTGGTTGGGCGGCGGGAAGCCCGTCAGCTCGGTGGCGATGTTGGCGGACGAGCCGACCGAGAGGAACACCGTCTCCCCGTCGGGGGAGACCGCCAGGTCGCGCGTCCAGTGGCCGCCCTCCGGCAAATGCCGCATCACGACCTGGGCCGCGCCACGCGCCTTCAGGTCGCCGGCGACATAGGGAAAGCGAATCACGCGGTTGGTTTCCGCCACGTAGACGAAGGTCGGCGACGGGCCGGGCGGCCAGAACGCAATCCCGAACGGCAAGGTCAGGCCGTCGGCGAAGGTTGCGGTCGTGGCGGGCCGGGCCGCCCCGTCCGGCGCACGAAAGATGCGGATGCGTCCGCTGCCGCTCTCGGCCAGGAAGACGTCGCCGTTGGGCGCGGTGCGCAGGGTGCGCGGCTGGTCGAGGCCCGAGGCGTATTCCGCCACGCTGAAGCCCGGCGGCACGTGCAGCGCCGCACCGCCGGGCCGTGCGACGACCGCGGGCGGACGGCCGGCAGAGGTCGTGGCGTATGGCGCCGGCATCGCGGCCACCGTGATCTGATGGCGTGCGCCGGGCACGTCGTCCCGCCAGTCGGCAGCAGTTGCAAGCATCAGGGCCAAGGCGAGCAGCGTCATGCGGGCACGGGTCATGCGCCGACGATGCCTCCCGGTCGTGGCGTTGCCAATCATGGTCGTGTGAACTTGTCACTTGCATCATAATATGGACAGCCTAGATGATGGCCATCCCGGCGCGCCATGCGCCGGACTCAATTCCCGGAGACGTTCCATGCGGCTCGCCAACAAGACGCCGCCGATCACCGGCGGCAACAGCGGCATCGGCCTCGCCACCGTGCGGCTGTTCGTGGCCGAGGGTGCGCGCGTGGCCGTCACCGGCCGCAACCAGGCCACGCTCGCTGCCGATGCAGACCACGATGGACACCGACGAAGGCCGGCAGGCGTTCAATGAGAAGCGTCCGGCGAACTTCACCGGCGCACTGCGCCGCCGCGGCGACGCCTGGGAAGAGCCGTCGGAGGACGCCGCCAAACGGCTGGATGACGCCTATCGCAGCGGCGAGTTCTGAGACCCGCCGCGCCGGTCCGCCCGCGCACGACAACGGTTATTCGAAAGCGGCTATCCTGCAGGATGGCAAATCCAGTCAGCGGGATGACGTTCCGAACGTGTTCACGACCGACGCCTCGGTCACCTGTCCCACCGAAGGAACCTTGGGGCGCCACCACGAAACGGTTCGTTAACCCAGCGCCGCCAGAATGCCGCTCTTGCCCGCGCTCGGCGGGACCAGGAGAGACGGATGCGCCTCGAACGGATGGGCCTGCGCACGCGGATTTACGTTGGCTTCGGCATGCTCATCGTGCTCGGCCTGGGCATGGCTGCATTCGGCGCATTCGGACTGTCGGGCGTCACGGATGCCATCGGCACCATGGGGATTCTGTCTACGAATGTCGTGCGCGTGGAGGAGACGGACAGGCTGCTGGAAGTGATCCGGCGGGCACAGAACCGCTATCGCATCGACGCGGACAAGTCCTCGCTCGCCGATATAACGGACGCTGAAACGCACATCGCGGCATTGATGACGGAGGCGACGCACGCGGTACTGTCGGAGGAGCGCCGGAAACTATACGCAGGCGTCACCATCGCCATGCGCGCGTTCGCCCCTGCGCGCGAACGATTCATCGCGGCCTATGACACCGGCTTTGCCGAACGTGCCAAATTGGTCACAGGTGGCGACGTGCTGACCGCGGCGACCGGGCGGCTGGTTGAGGCCGTCCGTGCGGGGGACAACGAAGCTGCGGGAACTGCTGCGGATCGCGTCGAAACGACGACGCTGCTGACACGGGTCGCGAACTGGCGTTTCCTGGCCACGCTCGACCGCCAAGGCGTTACGACATTCAAGACGAACGCCGGGAGGGCCTTGGCCGCCCTGGACGAGCTCGGGCGTCTTGCGGAGGACCAGCAGGCGCTGATCAAGCCAGTCCACGACGCGTTGGCAAGCTACGTCAGCGGCTTCGAGGTGGTCTCCGCAGCCCTGCTGCAGGGGAACGATATCTACGAGAAGGAGCTCCGGCCGCGGCTTCTGGCGATGCAGAAGGACGTCGAGACGGCCCAGACGTCGCTGAAGGACAGCTTCGCCCAGACCAGTGCGACTTCGTTTGCGGATGCGCAGCACACGATGTGGCTGCAGTTCCTGATCTCCGGGTTGGGTGCCGCCGCGGGCATCGTCGCCGCCACCCTGATCGGGCGCGGGATCGTGCGTCCCATCATCGGCATGACGGATGTCATGACGCGGCTGGCTGCCGGCAACCACGACATCGAGGTGCCGGGACGCGACGCCACCAACGAGATCGGTGCGATGGCCCGCGCGATAGAGGTGTTCAAACAGCATGCGGCGGAGAACGACCGCATGACCGCGGCAAAGGCGCGCGAACAGGCGGCGCGGGACCGGCGGCAGGCGGCGATGGACCGCCATACCGCGGATTTCGGCGCCACCGTGTCCGGCGTGATGGAAAGTCTCGTGCAATCCTCCGGCCAGATGCGCAGTTCGGCACGCGGCACCTCGGATGCCGCCAAGCAGACCCGCGACAATACGTCGAGCGCGGTCGAGGGGGCCCGGAATTCGTCCCGCGACCTCAACGCCGTGGCCGTCGCGACCGAGGAAATGGCTGCCAGCGTCAGCGAAATCAGCAAGCAGGTGGCGCATGTGACGACCGCTGTGCGCCAGGCGGTCGAACGCGCGTCGGAGACCGATACGAAAGTGGCTGGCCTGGCGGAGGCGGCCGACCGGATCGGCGACGTGGTACGCCTGATTACCGACATCGCCGGGCAGACCAACCTGCTGGCCTTGAATGCAACGATCGAGGCAGCCCGCGCCGGTGAAGCAGGCAAGGGTTTCGCCGTGGTCGCCGGCGAGGTGAAGGCCCTCGCCGCCCAGACCGCGCGGGCAACGGACCAGATCGGTGCCCAGATCGTCGCCATCCGCACCGCCACCATCGAAGCGGTGACCGCCGTCCGGGATGTCGGCGCTGCGATCGGGGAGGTGTCGTCGGTGGCGACCGCCATCGCCGCAGCCGTGGAACAGCAGGCGGCCGCGACGCAGGAGATCAGCGGCAACGTGCAGCAGGTCACGCTGGCGACGGCGGCGGCGGCCCAGTCGATGGAGGAGGTACTTGCCATCGCGGGCCAGACCGACGCGGCCAGCGGGGCGGTGCTTGCCGCCGCCGACGAAGTCTCCCACACCGCCGATATGCTGCACACCGAGGTCAACGACTTTCTCGCCGTCATGACGCAGCGCGAGACCGACGAACGGCGGGCCTATGAGCGCATCCCCGGCGCCGGCACCACGACGTCCGTCAGCCTGGCGGGGCGGAGCGGGATCCCGGCCGTGGTGCAGGACATCTCCCGCGGCGGAGCCGCACTGCTATGCGACGTCCAGGCGTCCCCCGGCATTGAGGTACAGGTCGACCTGGCGCCGGCTGGCCGGGCAGCCGGCCGGACGGTTCGATCGGGGAACGGCGTGCTGGTCGTCGCGTTCCGCCAGGACAGACAGACCTTGACGCTGCTGGATCGGGCCATGGAGGCGATCGCACAGAAGACACGACCCACGGCAGCGTGAACAACGGATGTGCGGGCGCGCCTGTCGGGACGATCAGTTCGTGGCCTGCGACGACAGCGCGAGCCACTGAACGGTGCTGTCCTTGCGGCGCACCAGCAGCGGCGTGAACGCGCGCCCGTTCATGCGCGAGGATTGCAGGGCGCGCATCAGATCCTGCGGATCTGCCACCGGGCCGCGATCCGTCATCAGAATGACGTCGCCGACTGCCAGGCCGGCGTCGGACGCCGCGCCGGACGGAGCGACATCCATGACCCTTGCACCCGCCTCGGAGCCCGACTGGGCGGCCTGAGAGGCGATTGGGGAACCCGCTCCCGAGGCTGCTGCCCCGGGGGCTACTGGCCCGGGGGCCGTCGCCCCGGGGGAAGCAGCCCTTGACGAGGCCGTCCCTGGCGATGCCGCCGCCGGACCGCCCGGCGGAATGCCTGCCCGGGATGCGCCGGAGGGCGCGGGCGCATCGGCCGCGGCCAGTGTCAGGCCGAGGCCCTGGGCCATCCGATCCGCCGCCGCCTTCGGAAACGCCGGCCCACCGGCACCGGACGGCAACACATCCGGCGCCACGGTGGCCACGACGTCGAACCGCAGCACGGTGTTGTTGCGCCAGACCTCGACCGGAGTCTTGGCACCGATCTGCGCAGTCGCGATAGCACGTGCGAGCGCGCGCGCGTCGGTAATCCGCTGTTTACCGACCTGCAGGACGACGTCGCCCAGGCGAACCGTCTTCGTGGCCGGTCCGTCCGACGCGACTTCCACCACGATCGCCCCGCCCGCGCCCGCCGGCAGGCCGAGGCTGTCTTTCAGGCGCTCCGTCAGGTCCTGGAACTGGATGCCCATGAAACCCGCCCGCACGTACCCATTCTTGCGTATCTGATCGACGACGAACCGGATCTGGTCGGACGGGATCGCGAAACCCAGCCCGATGGAGCCGCTGTAATCGCCGAACGCGAAGATGATGCTGTTCATGCCGATGACCTCGCCGCTCATGTTGAACAGCGGACCACCGGAGCTGCCGTGGTTGATGGCGGCATCGGTCTGGATGTAGTCGTCGAACGGACTTTCCATGATGTCGCGGTTCAGCGCGCTGACGATCCCGGCGCTGACGCTGTTGTAGAACCCCAGCGGATTGCCGATGGCGATCACATCGTCACCGACCCGGACCTTGTCGCTGTCGCCGAACCGCGCGGTTGGCAGCGGCCATTCCGAGCGGACCTGCAACAGGGCAATGTCGGTCTTCTCGCTCTGCCCCACGAGCATTGCCGGAAGGGTGGTGCCGTCGCGCAGCCTCACCCGGATATCGGTGGCCCCATCGATGACATGCTTGTTCGTGACGATGAAGCCGTCCGCGTCGATGACGAAGCCGGACCCCCGCTCATGGCTGACCTTTGCCGGCTGGCCGTCGGCGCCACCGGCGGCATCGACATGCGTGGCAGTGATTGCCACGACGGTCGGCATCACCTGCTCGACCACGTCCGGCAGACGAGCGGGCGCCAGTCGTGCCGCCTGGCCAGGCAGGGCGCCTGCCAGGACAAACAGCAGCGCCATCGGGGCGACGACGCGGATGCATCGCCGCAGCCGGCTCCCGACGACGCCGCTGTCCGACGGCGTCATTCCATCCGGCAAGGGCATGCCGTCACGGCCCGGATGAGCGCGGCGATCGGTCTGGTTACGGCTTGATCGGGCCGCCGGACTTGTCGCCGAAATTCGGCGCGCGGTCGCCGTAGCCGGTGTCGCCCTCACCGGTCTTTTGCTTGGTGGCCGAGGCCGTGGTGGAGGCGCCGGTCGGCTGCTTGGCGAGTGGGGAGGGCGCGCGGTCGCCGTAGCCGGTGTCGCCCTCGCCGGTCTTCTGCTTGGTCGTGGTGCTGTCAGGCGCGGCATAGGCGGCCAGTGGAGCCGCGACGCCAAGAGCCAACACAGCCGCGAGCGCAAGAGTGATAGACTGATGTTTCATGATTGGACTCCATTTACACATCAAGATGACTGAGCATGCTCACGGTAGCCAGTATCTCGCTCAGTGGATTGGATGAACATGCGAATCGTCGTATAATTACGTCGCGGTCTCTTGTCCTTCCAGGAAGCATGAAATTATCGGAAATGAACGGTCTGTCGTAATTTCAATGTCCTCTCACATCTTGAATCAAGGGATTCCCTACGATTCGTCGGATGATTGACTTGCCGGCAGCCTGCTCACGGTGCGCTTGTTCAATCGAACGTGATCCGCGGGTCGCCTGAGGCGCGCCGGCCACATGGCGCCGGCGCATGGCGGGCCGTGCCATCGCCGCTGTCCGGCACGTCCTCGCAGCGTGGTCCCGTGGATCGGCGCATCAGCCGCCGACCCAGCCGGCATCCGTCAGCTTTCGGCGCGCACGAACGGATTGCGCAACACGCCCAGGCCGGTCAGCTCTACCTCCACCACGTCGCCATGCACCAGATCGGGGGAGGTTCCGTCGGTCCCCATCCAGATCACGTCCCCCGGATACAGCGTCAGGTATTTGGTCATCGCGGCGATATACGTGGCGATCCCGAAGATCATGTCGTTGGTCTTGAAGCGCAGGTCCTCGCGTCCGTTCACCCGCACGATGGTTTCCATGGCATCGAGATCGACATCGGTCTCGATCCATGGCCCCATCGGCTTGAACGTGTCGGTGTTCTTGCCACGCCAGAACGTGCGGTCGCCGCGCTGCCAGGTGCGCTCGCTGACATCGTTGCCGATCGTATAGCCGAACACGCAGGAAAACGCGTTGGCCTCGGTCAGATGCTTGGCCTGCCTGCCGATCACCACGACCAGCTCGCCCTCGTAATTGACCTTGGGCGGCGCGTCGTGCGGGATGACCACGTTTTCCCCGTCGGCGATCAGCGCGTTGTTGGCGCGGTAGCCGATATCGGCCTTCTCCGGGAACACCGGCTTCTCGCCGCGCTTTTCCGCCATCTCGCGGATATGGGCCGCGTAGTTGATGCCGGCGGCGTAGAACGTGCGCGGGATCACCGGCACCTCGATCTTTACCTCCGACAGCGTGTGCGTGGTCCCGGTGGGCGTGGCATCGGCCCAGGGCTCACCTGCAACCTCGGTCACCATGTCGCCGGCGAGGGAGCCGTAAGCCGTCCGCCCCGCCTGGGAAAACCTGATCCAGCGCATCGCCTACGCCGCCTGCAGCGCGGCGTCGCGCGCGGGGCGCAGGAAGGCCGGATCGAACACCTTCGTCGCCATCACCTGGCAGCGCCGCATCAGCCGGATCTCATCCGGGCCGTAATCGGCGATCGCCCGGTGGATGGTGCCGAGATGGTCCCAGATCAGCAGGTCGCGCTCGTTCCATTCGTGCACGTAACGGAACTCCGGCTGAAGCTGGTGGGTGAACAGAGTGGCCAGCATGGCATCGCTCTCCGCTTCGGGCAGTTCGTTGATACGCACCGCATAGCCGGGATTGCAGTACAGCGCCCTGCGGCCGGTGATCGGATGCGTGAGGAACAGAGGATGCACCACCGGCGGGCGGCGGCGGCGCTGCTCATCGGTCATCGGCGGCCGGCCGCTCGCCTTGTCGCGGCGCATGTGTTCCCAGAATTTCTCGAAGTTGTGCGTCACGGTGGCGTCGGCCAGGCGGCTGCGGATGTCTTGCGGCAACGCATCGTAGGCGGCGTGCATGTTGGCGAACTCCGTGCCGCCCAGCGGCCGGCCGTCGCGGCGGGGGATGCGGATGCCGTACAGCACGTTCACGAAGCCCATCACGTCGCGATACGACATGTCGGTGTGCCAGTCCTGGCCGGCATCGGGGCTGCCAATGTACTCGCCGTTCTCACGGATGTTCGACAGGATGCCGACTTCCGGATACGGCCGCGTGGTGTCGGCCGCGCTGATCGGGCTGCCCTGGATTTCGCCAAACAGCTCCGAGAACCGCTTGATGTCGCCAAGGTCCAGGTGCTGGTCCGGGAACCGCAGCACGCCATGCCGTCCGAGCGCCAGCAGGATGCGGCCGAAATCGAGGTCGGCGAGCGGCTGGGCCAGATCGACGCCCCGCACGGTGGCGCCAAGCACCGCACCCGTGGGTTCGATGGTGAGCATGGACGGGACCTCCTCCGACTATTTTCGGAAAGCCTAGTCCCGCCGATCCGAACCGTCCATCACGCCACCGGGTCGCAGCCGGCAACCTCCCGCAGTTGCGGGTTGTCGAAGCGCGGATTGCGGACATTGTGCAGGGCGGTGCGCAGTGCACCGGCCAGGTCGCGCTTTTCGGCTTCTCCCAGCGCCCGCCCGATCTCTTCGTAAATCGTGCGGTTACGCAACAGAAGGCGCGGGATGCGGCCGGGCGCCTCCTCCAGCGTGACAGTGAGCCACGCGGTCGGCAGCGTGACCTGTCGCCGTGCACCGGCGGCATCGGTGCGCGTGATGCACAGCGTGGCGTCCTGCAGCAGCACCAGTTCGCTGGCCCGCCCGCGCCGCGTGTTCACGTGCAGCAGGAACAAAGCGAGCGCGATCTCCGGCCCGCTGATCGCCATGACCGGCCAGGCGCCGAGGAACCAGAACCGCAGCGCGATCAGCCCCGTCAGGCCCACGAGCGCGATCGACAGCAATCGCATACCGCGACGGGACAGGCTGCGATGCGGCACGATCAGCGCCTCGAACCGGTGAGGTTCGGCGTCAGGCGGCGAACAGGCGGACATAATGCAGCTTTCAGCAGCCGCGGGTGGAAGGCAAGGCCATCCGCGCCAGGCGCCGGTCACGACCGCAACACCCGCGCGCGAAGAGGGCCTTGCGAACGCCGCGGCGCACCGCCACATCTTCCTCCAAGGCCACGCCTGGGATGCGCCACGCCTGGAAATGCAACGTGCCCGTTCCCTTCACGGGCGCATCGGCGTCGCGTAGGATCCTTCGATGAACGACACAGTCTCCGCAGCGACCGTCTCCGCCGCCGCCAACCTGCTTCCGGGCGGTGTCCGGCTGGCCTTCCTGGCCCCTTCCGACGTGGGCCAGTCCGGCGTGGACCAGTCGCCCGCGTGGAGTGCCGCGCATATCCCAGGTTCGATCCACACGGCCGATGCGGCCCCGAGCCTGATCGTGAACTTCACGACCCTGTCCCCGGATGCATATGGCTGGGTGCCGGTGGCGCCTCCGGTGCAGGCCTTCGCGGGGGTCGATTCGATGCCGCCGACCGTCTCGGGCTACGCCGCCGGCATTCCGGACGATCCCGGCCCCGGCATCGTCGGAGCATTGAGTTCCATCTGATCCGCGCGCCGCGTGGGTCGGTGCCATGACGCCGTTCGACGTGATCATCCTGGGGGCCGGTGCGGCCGGACTGATGTGCGCAATCAGCGCCGGGCGGCGCGGGCGGCGCGTGTTGCTGCTCGACCATGCCCAGGAGGCGGGCGCGAAGATCCTGATCTCCGGCGGCGGGCGCTGCAACTTCACCAATACCGGAACGGTGCCGGAGCGGTTCCTCTCGGACAATCCGCACTTCTCCCGATCGGCGTTGGGCCGCTATACGCCGCGCGACTTCATAGCCCTGGTGCAGAAGCACGGCATCGCCTTCCACGAGAAAACGCTCGGCCAGTTGTTCTGCGACGGCTCGGCGCGCGCCATCGTCACGATGCTGCTGCAGGAATGCGCGGCTGCCGGCGTCGACCTGCGGCTGGCGCATCGCATCGTGGGTGTCGGGCGCGCGGATTCGTTCCGGGTTGATACGGACCACGGGTCCTTCGAGGCGCCCAGCCTGGTTCTGGCCACCGGCGGTCTGTCAATTCCCAAGATGGGCGCAACCAGTTTCGCGCACGACGCGGCGCGCAGATTCGGCCTGCGGCTGACCCAGGTCCGGCCGGGACTGGTGCCGCTCACATTCGGCGACGACCTGCTGGACCTGATGCGGCCGCTCGCCGGGGTCTCGCTCGAAGTGGAAGCGACGCTGGAGCGGCGACGGTTCCGGGAGGCGATGCTGTTTACCCATCGCGGCCTGTCCGGGCCTGCGATCCTGCAGATCTCGTCCTATTGGCGGCAGGGGCCGATCACGCTGAACCTGCTGCCGGGGCAGGATGCGGCGGCGTTCCTGCTGGACCGCAAGCGGACCCGGCCGAAGGCGGAACTGCGCACCGTGCTGGCGGAGGTTCTGCCGCAACGTCTCGCGCACGCATTGGCCGAACCCGAAACCGGACGGATGGCGGACCTGCCCGACCGGACGTTGCGCGCCCTGGCCACGCGCCTGGCAGCCTGGGAAATGACGCCGAGCGGAACGGAGGGGTATGCGAAGGCGGAGGTGACACGGGGCGGGGTGGATACGCGGGACCTGTCGTCGCGCACGATGGGGGCGAACGCCGTCCCCGGGCTGTTCGTCATCGGGGAAGCCGTCGATGTCACCGGCTGGCTTGGCGGCTACAACTTCCAATGGGCGTGGGCCAGCGGGTGGTGCGCGGGCGAGGCAGTCTAGCCTGGCTCCGGGTAGCTGACCGACAGAATCTCGATCATTTCGACACCGTGCGGCGTGTGGATTGCCACTTCGTCGCCGCGGCGCGCCTTTGCCTTGATGAGTGCCATGGAAATGGGTGCGGTCAGGCTGACCTTGCCCTGCGCCATGTCGGCCTCGTCCATGCCCACGATCGTTACGGTCCGTTCGACATCGGATTCATCGATATAGGTCACGGTGGCGCCGAAGAAGACGCGGTCGCGGGTGGTCTGGCGAGACGGATCGACGACCTCGGCGTTGTCCAGGCGCTTGAGCAGGAAACGCGCGCGGCTGTCGATCTGCCGCAGCCGGCGCTTGCCGTACTGGTAGTCGGCGTTCTCGCTGCGATCACCGTTGCCGGCCGCCCAGGAGACGATCTCGACCACCCGCGGCCGCTCGACCTTCAGGAGCGCGTCGAGTTCCCGGGTAAGCTGCGCGTGCCCTTCCGGGGTCATGTAGAACTTGCCGCCCAGTGCCAGTCGGGGGGCTTCGTCGTCGTCCATGCTTGGGCGTCCTGTTTGGGCGTTGGAGCGGTACGGTGAGCGCCGTTTCCGCTGGGCGCTACCGAAAGTATTTTACCACGGAGAACACGAAGGACCACGGTGGTCCACGGAGGGACGTCGATGCGTCATACCAACGGCCGTTGGCACTGACCGTCCCACCGTCATGGCCGGCCTCCGTGCCGGCCATCCGTGAGGCAGGGTGCCGCGACAGATGGCCGGGACGCGCCCGGCCATGACGGGGTGGCAGGGACAGCCCATGAGTCGGTCTCAGCGGCGGTTGGTATCAGACGACGAAGCGTCGAAGGCCATCCACCAGGCGAGCCGCATGGAAATTCATCAGCAAGCCGACACGAATACGGCTCATCCGCAGGTAGGTCAGGATCTGCGTATCATGCGCAGGGAGTAATGCGACGACCGCTTTGATTTCAATCAGAACGGTATCCGCCACCAGGATATCGGCACGAAATCCCAGGGGCATGACTTTGCCTTTGTAGATGACAGGCACTTGTACTTCACGTTGGAACGGAAGCCCCGCCTGCTCCAATTCCAGGCACAGGCATTCGGCATAAACCGATTCCAGCAGGCCTGGGCCGATATGCCGATGAACCTCGATCGCCAGGCCGATGATCCGTTCAGTGAGCGCACGCTGCTCCAGCACGTTGAACCTCCGTGGACCACCGTGGCCCTCCGTGTTCTCCGTGGTAAAACCTTAAGGAAGAGCCAACGCACCCCGGCCGACCCAATGAAGCCCGGATAGCCACGCCGACGCTCAAGCACCTGCGATAGGCAGACCCGGCGCACCCCCAACAAACAGCCACCAGCGAAATCAGGCGCCCTTCACGGTCGGATAGATATCCGCCCCATAATGCGTGCGGAATGTCTCGATCAGGTCCGGTGTCGGCGGCGCATAACGGCCTGTCTTCGAGGTGAACCGCCCGCCCATCAGCCGGTGCAGCTTGCCGGCAGCCTCGCCCATCGTCACCAGCGTCGTGATGCCGTTCAGGATCGGCACGCCGCCCGGCGTCTCATGCACCCCGAGATGCGCCAGCAGCGCCATCACCACGCCACCGGCAGCAATGACGACCTCGGCCCCGGCCTCCTCCAACCGGCGCGCCGCGTCATTGAACTGCGCCAGCACACGGTCCTGCGCCTCCCCCGGCGCGAACGCGGCGCCGAGGTCGGTCAGTCGTGCGACCTCCATGCGGGCCGCACCGGCGAAGCGCTCCCGCAAGCCGGCGCGCGCGACGTTCTCCACGATCCGCGGGGTGAACTTCGCGTTGATTGTCACGAAGCCGAAGCTGGCGCCCATCATGCACGCCACATGCATCGCGGATTCGCACAGCCCCAGCACGGGGATATCGGCGATCTCGCGCGCCTCGTGCAGGCCGGGATCGGCGATGTTGCCGATCAGCACGGCGTCGAACCCCTCGCGCACGGCGCGCTGGACGTTCTTCAGGACCTCGGCGGTCTCCAGGAACTCCAAATAGCGGTACTGGTCGCCGACGCCGCCGATCTCGGTGATGCCGGCGACGTGGATATTGGTTCCCGGATCGCGCACCCGATCGAGGATGCCGCGCAGGACCGCCGGATAGCCGCCCCACTCGGCCATCCGCGTCATGCTCTGGTACCAGACCCGCATCCGCTATGCCGGTTTCCAGTTGTACCGCTGGGAGAGCCAGCTCCGCAGCGCCAGCAACGCAGGCTGGTCGGCCGCGGCGGCGCCGGCGGTCGCGGTTGCCTCGCCACCGCCCAGGGCGCGCAGCCCGTTGGCGGTCGCCAGCGCCTGAATGTCGAGCGACCCCGCCGCGTCATCGCCCGCGCGGCGCCACAACGCCACCATGGAGGCCGGCGTGAGCTGCGGCAGCACCAGCGCGAACTCGAGCTGGGAAGCGACGGCGGCAGCGCACCAGCCGGCATAGAGCGGGCCGGCCAGTGTCTGGCCACGTATCGTCGGGTACAGCTCCGCCAGGGTCGGCACATCCGGGAAGGCGGGGCAGCGCATGACGCGCCCCTGGGGATCGAGCGCACCGAGGGTGAACACCGGCCGCGCCCCGGCCGCGGCCAGCGCCCGCGCCTGGTCCGGCACCCGGTGGCCGCGCAGGAACGCCGCGTCCACGCCGCCCTGGCCGATCGCGGCCTGCAGCGCGTCGTCGGCGAGGGGCGGCAACAGGTCGAGGCCGACGCCCAGCAGGTCGAGCCCGAGCACGGCGGGCAGGTCGGGGCCGGCGGGGCCGGCACTGGCCAGGCGGAGCGGCCGGCCGGGCACCACGGAGCCGGGGCGCGCCACCACCACGGCCGGTGCCACAGCCACCATGACCGAGACCCAGCGGGCCACGTCGTATTGTGCCCGCGGATCGCCGACCAGCCAGGCGATCGCGGCGTCGCCGGGGGCGAGCAGCACGGTCTGGCCATCGGGGGCGACGCGGGCGCCGAACTGGTTGGCGCCCGTGACACCGTCGGGCGCGCCGACGGTCAGGCGGCGCAGCGGCGTCTCGGGCGGCAGGCTCTGCGCCAGGGCAGGCGCCAGCACACGGCCCCAGCGATCGAGCATGCCGCCTTCCGGGCCGGCCACGAGAATTGCGGCGGCGTCCTGGAAGATCGGACCGGCGATCGCGGATCGCATGGCACGCGCTTCACCCACCCGCGCCGCGAGGGACAGGCCGGCGAGCAATCCCAGCAGGCGGCGCCGATCCAGGAACGGCTGGGGGGCGTCGGTCATAAGGCCTTCTCCCGCGCGAGCCTGTCTCCTAGCGCAACTGTATGGTCAGGGAAAGACTGGTCGGTAGCCAGGGCAAAAACCCGCCGGGCGAGCCGGTTACTCGTCGTAGGCCACCAGGGAGTCGCACGGCACGTCCAGCCGCGCGCGGCCGTTCAGGAAGCTCAGCTCGATCAGCGCTGCCGCGGCCGGCACCACCGCACCGACCTGGCGGAGCAGCGCGATCCCGGCTGCCATCGTGCCGCCGGTCGCCAGCAGATCGTCCACCACCACGACGCGCTGGCCGGGGGTGATGGCGTCGGCCTGCACCTCGACCCGGTCCTCGCCGTATTCCAGGGCGTAGTTCAGGCCGACCGTCTCGCCCGGCAGCTTGCCGCGCTTGCGGATCATGATGAAGCCGCAGCCCAGCTTCAGCGCCAGCGGGGCGGCGATCAGGAAGCCGCGCGATTCCACACCCGCGATCAGGTCCGGCTGATAGGCGCGCACCGCCCGCGCCATCCGCCCCATCGCCACCTGCCAGGCGTCGGCGTCCCGCAGCAGCGTCGAGATATCGTAGAACAGGATGCCGGGCTTCGGAAAATCCGGAATGCCGCGGATGTGGTCCTTGAGGTCCATGAGCGGCGTCTCCTTTCGGGCAGATGGC
>JARLIJ010000102.1 GCA_031291795.1 Acetobacteraceae bacterium
GATCATCAGCACCAGCAGGCCCTGGCCGTTGGGCGGGCACTGGTAGACGTCGTAGCCCTTCCAGTTGAGCGTCACGGGCTCGACGAACTGGGCGTTGGACAGGCCCTCGGCGAAGTCCGCCTCGGTGTGCAGGCCGCCGCGGGCGCGCAGGGTGGCGACGATGTCGGCGGCGACGGGGCCCTCATAGAAGGCTTTCGCGCCATGCCGGGCGATGGTGCGCAGGGTCTCGGCCAAAGCCGGCTGGGCGAACAGGTCGCCGGCCTTCGGGGCAGAGCCGCCCGGCAGGAACTGGTCGGCGCCGTTCTTGCGCAGCTTGCCTTCCAGGCGCTGCCAGTCCCAGGCCACCTTCGGATGCACCGGCCAGCCCTCGGCGGCGTAGCGGATGGCGGGCTGCAGCAGCTCGTCCAGGCCCTTGCGGCCATGCGCGGCCAGCAGCGTCTCCCACGCGTTGATCGCGCCGGGGACGGTGACCGAATGGGCCGAAGTGTTCTCCAGCGCCGCGATGCCGGCCTTTTCATACCAGTCGATCGTGGCGGCCGCCGGCGCACGGCCGGAACCGTTCAGCGCGTAGGTCTTGCCGGCGCCGGCCGGGGCATAGAGGCAGAAGCAATCGCCACCGATCCCGGTGGATTGCGGCTCGACGACGCACAGCACGGCGCAGGCGGCAATGGCCGCATCGAGCGCGTTGCCGCCGTTGCGCAGCACGTCGAGTGCCGTCAGCGTCGCAGCCGGCATCGAGGTGGCGGCCATGCCGTGGGTGGCATAGACCGGGCTGCGGCCGGGCAGATGAAAGTCACGCATGGGCGGTCCTTGGTCTGGCGTGGTATCGCGATCCACACTGAAGGCTACGGCCGGGGTTTGCAATGCGAGGCGGACCGGTCGGCGCGGCGCGCAATGGAGGACAAGATGGCTGAGACGATCGCCTATGGCGATTTCGAGCGGGTGGACATCCGGGTCGGCACGGTGGTGGACGCGCAGCCGTTCCCGCAGGCACGCAAGCCGGCGATCAAGCTGACGATCGATTTCGGCGGGGAGATCGGGGTGAAGCAGTCCTCGGCGCAACTGACGGTGCACTACCAGCCGGACCAGTTGATCGGGCGGCAGGTCTGCGCGGTGGTGAACTTCCCGCCGCGGCAGATCGGCCCGTTCATGAGCGAGGTGCTGACGCTGGGGATGCCGGACGAGGACGGGGCGGTCGTGCTGGTGCGGCCGGAGTTCAAGGTGCCGAACGGGGGGCGGTTGTTCTGAACGGCAGGCGGGGATGGCCGATCCGCACGTCCGATCGACCGGCATCTTGGTGCCATGGCGTTGACGCCCGGCTCGCCAGGGGCACTGTGTGGACGGCCGGCTTCGCTGGCGGGTGCGATCGGCGACGGGGGATTCCGAAGTGTAAAGTCCGATTTACGACTTCGGGAAAAACCTGAAACCAAACAGAGTGCAATTCCCTGTTTTCATTGAGACATCGCCCTTGGCACGGAGCTTGCTTCTTCTCGAACAACTCGGCTCGGGAGATTTAGGCGTGAACATCAAGCGTGGCTTCCTTCTCAGCGCAACAGCGTTTGCAGTAACCCTGGTTGCCACGACCGCGGGCGCTTTGGCGGGTACGATAACGGAGACCCAATCGTATTCGACCCCGGTGGCAACGCCGTATTCCGGCCAAACTCTGACGTTCCTCGGGTATACCGGAGACGGTGGCACGCAGCCGCTGCTTTCGGTCGATGTTGTTGTGACGGAAACCCTTAACGGCACCTTGACCGCGACGAACGGCACGGGCAATTCGCTTACGCTGCATGGCTCGATCGAGAACGACCTGGCCATCACGTCGCAGCCGTCATCCCTGGGTTTCGCGGGCGTTACCACGCTGAGTAATTCCTGGGGGTCGAGCTTCACCCCCATCACGATCCTCGCCAATAGTTTTTTGACCTCCCCGAACCTGTTCGGGACAAATACAGCGAGCGTGTTGGGCGATACGACGACCAGCCAGTTTATCGACGCCTGGACTATGATTTTCGCCGAAAACGGGTCGTTCAATGGCCAGTTCCAAGCCCCGCTTGCTGTTACGGCAGATGATACGGGTTTGGTGTCGGTGACAGTGACCTATCACTACCAGGACCCGGTGGGCGCGCCGGAGCCGATGTCGGCTGCTCTGCTTGGGGTCGGCCTGGCCGGTCTGGGCATCGCGCAGCGCCGTCGCAAGGCCTGATCGTCCGATCCCCGCCCCGATCGCCTTGGCGTAACACGAGACCAGCACATCCCCAGGCCACCAATGGCCTGGGGATTTGTTTATCAAGCTGCCGGCGCGGCTGGCCTCGGAGCCCAACACATCTCCACCAGCCGTCTGCCGGGAGAGTCGGATAATTTTACAATCAGCAATCTACCGCCCGATAAGGCCATCGCGGCATCCCTGACCCATTGCATCGGCCTGCGTTGCACCGATTGCGGTTTCCTCCGAAACTCCCCGCATGGCAACGCACTACTACACCGTCACCTGGGACCAGTTGCATCGCGACGCGCGCGCGCTGGCCTGGCGCCTCATGGAACGAGGCCCGTTCGCCGGCATCGTCGCCGTCACCCGCGGCGGTCTGATCCCGGCCGCAATTATCGCCCGCGAACTCGAATGCCGGCTGGTCGAAAGCGCCTCCGTCGTCACCTATGATGAAGAGCATCGCGGCGTCCCATCGGTTACCAAACCCCCGACAGCGGCGGGCGACGGCACCGGGTTCCTGGTGATCGACGACCTGGTGGACACCGGCGCCACCGCGCGGGTCCTGCGGACGCTGCTGCCAAAGGCGTATTTCGCCTGCATTTACGCCAAGCCGGCGGGGCGCGAGACGGTCGACACCTTCATCACCGAGGTCTCCCAGGACACCTGGATTCTGTTCCCCTGGGACACCGAACCGCAGTTCATCGCACCACTGGCCCGCCGCACGGCGCCCTGAGGCGCTACACCCCGGCCGCGTCCAGGATCGGCCGCACGAACTCCAGCAGATTGCCGCCCGGAAACAGGTAAGCCGCCACGCCGGCGGCGGCCGCAGCCTGCAGGTCGGTCGGCTGGTCGCCCACCATCACGCAGCGCGCCGGGTCCAGCTCCCACGCCCGCACCAGGTCCAGCAGCATCCCCGGCGCCGGCTTCCGCCAGTCGCTCGGGCGCCGGTACGCGTCGACAACGGCCTCCTCGTGGAACGGGCAGTACCGGACGTCGTCGATCGTGCCGCCCGCCAGGCGCGCCTGGTCGCCGACCCAGGCCAGCAGGTCGCGCACGTCATCTTCACTATAGTACCCCCGTGCAACGCCGGACTGGTTGGTGACGATGAAGACGTGCCAACCGGACCGGGTCGCGAGGCGGATCGCGTCCAGCGCCCCCGGCACGAACTCGAAGCGCTCGCGCGTGCCGACATGGCCATGGTCGATATTGATCACCCCGTCGCGGTCCAGGAACAGCGCGCGCCGGTGCAGCAGCGCAGGGACCTCGGTCTGGGCCCTGATAAAATCGTCCGGCACGCCGATGTCGCGGAAATACCCGGCGGCCTCGATCCCCCGCAGCGCCCCGGCGGCAGCGAGGCCAGGCATCACGTCCGCCTCCAGCGAGCAGGCCGGCTGCAAATGATCGACCAACCGACGGTCGAACAGGTAGATGCCGCCGTTGATGATCCCTGGGCTGCCGGGCCTGGGACGCTCCCGGAAGGCGGTCACCCTGTCCCCCTCCAGAGCCACCACTCCGAAGCGCGAGGCGTCCTCCAGCCGCCGCAAGACCATCCAGCCGGTGGTTGTGGCGTCGTCCCCGGACGCGGCCGCCAGCAGGTTTGCCAGGTTGCAGTCAAACAGCGAGTCGCCGTTGCACAGCAGGAAGCGCTCCTCCAGCCGGTCGCGGGCATGGAACACGGCGCCGCCGGTGCCGGCACGGATCGGCTCCTCGGACAGCGTCACGCGGGCCTCGCGGGGCAGACCGGCCTGGATGGCAGAGGCAGCATTCTCGACCGCCTCCGACAAATGGCCGGTCAGCAGGAGGAAGTCGCTGACGCCGAAGCGGACAAACTCCCGCATCAGCCAGGCGAGGAAGGGGCGGTCGCCGCATGGCAGGATGGGCTTCGGCGTGTTGGCGGTCAGCGCGCCCAGGCGCGTGCCCAGGCCGCCCACCAGGATCGCGCATTGTCTGACGGTCGCGGATGCCATCGATGGTCCCTGCCCTGCCACGGCCGCACGGTAGACCACCCGGCGCCGCGGCGGATCAAGCGGGATATGCGGCCACTATGGCGCCTCGGCCGCCGGTTCGGGACCGGCACGTACCTTGTCGACGCGGCGGCCGTCCATCTCCAGCACCTCGAACCGCCAGCCGGCGAACACGATGCGGTCGCCGGTCCGCGGCACCCGCCGCAGCAGCGCCAGGATCAGGCCGGCCAGCGTATGGTAGCTGCCCTCGGCTGGCAGGTCCGGCAGCGCAAGCCGCGCCTTCAGCTCGTCCACCGGCATCATGCCGTCCATGACCAGCGAATGGTCGCCCGCCTCGCCCACCGCCCCTGGGCTCGGGGCCGCATCGGTCGGATCGCCCACGATCGCCTCCAGCACATCGGCCGCGGTCACCACGCCCTCGAAGCTGCCGTATTCGTCCATCACCAGCGCCAGGCCGAGCGGGTCGGATTTCAGCCGTTCGAGCGCGTCAAGCGCGGTGACGGTGTCGGGCACCACGATCGGCTGGCGGATCGTGGCGTTGATGGAAATATCGCCGCCCCCCAGGATCCGGTCGAGCAGGTCCTTGGCCTGCACCACGCCCACCACGTTGTCGATCGAGCCGTCGCACACCACGAACCGCGAATGCGGTGCAGATTTCAGCGCCACCGCAATGTCCTTCGGCGGATCGGTGCGGTCGATCCAGGCCAGTTCGGTGCGCGGCGTCATGATGGCGCGTACCGGCTTGTCGGCCAGGCGCAGGACCCGCTCAATCATGTCCCGCTCCTCGATCTCCAGGACGCCCGCCTGGGTGCCCTCGGCCAGCAGGGCTTTGAGCTCTTCTTCGGTCACGGTCTGCTGGGGGGCACGCTGCACACCGAACAGGCGCAGCACCAGGGCGGAGGAGTGGCCGAGCAGCCAGACGATCGGGCCGGCGACGCGGGCGAGCCAGGCGATCGGGCGGGCGACGCGGCACGACACCAGCTCCGGCCGGCGGAGCGCGAGGTGCTTGGGGACGAGCTCGCCCAGGACCAGCGTGAGGTAGGTGGTGATGACCACGACCAGGGCGAGTGCCAGGGTCTCGGCAGCCGGCGCCAGAGCCGGGATGGTCGCAAGCCAGTACTGCAGGTGGGCGGCGATGCGGGCGCCGCCGAACACGCCGGTCAGGACGCTGACCAGGGTGATGCCGACCTGCACCGTCGGCAGGAAGCGCTGCGGGTCCTCCGCCAGGTTGCGCGCCGCCGCCGCGCCGGCGACCCCCTTGCGCTCCAGCACCGCCAACCGCGCGCGGCGGACCGAGACCAGGGCAAGCTCACTCATGGAAAACAGGCCGTTCACCACGATGAGAAGCAGTATAACGACGACCTCGATACCGATACTCATGCTGTGGCCCGCGACCCTCTCTGGTTGGTTGGTGCTCTATAGCACGGACCGGGCGTCAGGCCGCGCGGGTCGGATTCGCCCGCATCCGCCAAATTTCGTCGATCCCCGTGCTGGGTGGGAGGCGCATCGCCGCGTGCCGGACGCGAACCGACGTCGGCCTGGTCATCGATCCGCCGATGCCGCCTGTGGGCGCATCCCCGAGCGGAAGATATATTCCACATCGAGGACAAATGCGGTCGATGCCACTCTTCCAGTGGCGCATTGCCAACGCCGCGACGCGCTGCGCTACCGACCACCCGGATGCCCGTTACATTCTAATGTATGTCGTCGAAACGGTCGGCACTGACATCCATGCACTTGGTGCATGGAGGCATACCGGCGTCCGACCCGATGGTCGCACCCACGCCAATCGCCTGCCCAAAACGGGCAATAAAGGCAGTATCCGCGATGGCATGACTTTCATCGTGTGTGTCGTCCCCATGCAGCCCACGCTATTGTAGAAGCCTTGCAGTGCTCATGCGCGTGTCGGTTGCCCGCTCTGGTGACTGCAAACGCCGCCACGCGTGTCGTGATTTTTCTCGCGTCAAGGCGCGCGGCATTGCTCCGATCGAAGAGCACGGCTTAGAGGAAGCGGGTTGCACCGCCATCTGTATCAATGACGGCGCCTAGGATGTGTTGACCTTCGCTCAGACAGGGAAGTCCGCCGGCGCTGATTCCCTCGGGCCGGCCGACACGCGTGGTGCGTTCGGATCGCCGCAGGAAGGCAACCACCTCGTCCCATGCGATCATATGGTCCTGCAAACGCACGACGTTTTGCGCGAATCGGTCCGCCTCCACCGGCCCGGATTGATGGGCATTGACGCGCGCGCCACAGCCGGCCCCGATGTCCATCACCCCCTCGAGCACGTTGAATAGCGCGACAATGACGGCACCACCGCTGGCGCATTCCGCGGATCTGGCGCGGGAACGGATGCCGATAATAGTCACCGCCGCCACCGAATTGAGGCAAATGGGACCAGACTGAGCACGTCATGTGGACAGATGGAGCGCGAATCCGTGCTCCCCATCGTCCACGCCAAGATGAAGAAATCCGCTCGTTGCGTCGCCCCGGCACTGTTGACCAGCAGGTCGAGGCGCCAGTTTGCGGTGATCGCAGCCTCGACGGCGGCGTTCGGCCGCCTCCACCCGACACGGCTCGTCCGGTAGTACTTCGTACGTGCTGCCTTGCCGTCTGCAACCCACGCGGCAACATCGTGCAGGCTGTACCTCGTCACGCACCATACGTCATAGATGAAGCGCCTATCTGGATAGTTTCCATGAAAATTGCGACGCCCATGCCACAAGTTGTACCCGTTACCTATGCAACTTTGCCGGCCAGTCGAAGTTCCATTTGACACGCGCCCCGCGTGATTGCGGCCGATCGCGCGGCCAGCCGTCGTGTTCGCCGAACGACGGAAATCGACCCCCGCACGTTCTATTCGCTTGACTGACTGGCAAGGCTATGAGAATCCAACGCAATCGGATTGCGATTAGGCTATACTCTGGCCACCGGGTTACAGGACAACAACAAATGACGGAAGATGTTTTGGCGCTGACGGCTCAAATTGTCAGTGCCCATGTGACGAAGAATGAAGTGGCGCCCGACGCGCTGCCTTCACTTATTCGAGAGGTCTATAAAACCCTTTCCACGGTCGGTGCCGAACCGACCGAGGCGGAGAAACTCAAGCCGGCCGTGGCCATCACGAAGTCGGTCTTTCCGGACCATATCGTGTGCCTCGAGTGCGGCAAGAAGCTGACGATGCTGAAGCGGCATCTGATGACAGAACATGCGCTGACGATCGATCAGTATCGCAGCAAGTGGAGCCTGCCCTCCAACTATCCGGTCGTCGCGCCCGAATACGCCGAGACCCGTTCGGCCCTGGCGAAGAAGATCGGCCTCGGCCGCAGCCGCAGCGCCACCGGGCGCAAGCTGCCCCGCAAGAACGCCGCAAAACGCGTCGCCAAGGCCTGACGCCTCACCGCTTCAGCGGCAGGCGCCGATTACCTGCCGCTGAAGCGGGCCGTGCGTTTCTCACGAAACGCCGCCACGCCTTCTGCGAAATCCTCGGTCAGACCGGCCGCGATCTGAAGTTTTGCCTCCAGGGCAAGCTGACCGGCGTAGCTGTTCTCCAGACTCTCCCAGTATAGCCGGCGGATCAGCGCCAGCGAGCGCGGGCCGTCGGCCAGGCGCTGCGCAAGCGCCAATGCCTCCGTCAGCAATGCCGAGTCGTCGACCACCCGGTTGATCATCCCCCATTGCAGGGCGGTCTCGGCATTCAGCCGCTCCGCCAGCAACGACAATTCCATCGCCCGCGACAGGCCAATCAGCCGCGGCAAGACGTAAGACGAGCCGCAATCGGGCACCAGGCCAATGCGGGCAAATGCTTGCAGGAACGACGCGGAACGGGCGGCAATTTTCAGGTCGGCCGAGAGCGCCAGGCTCATGCCGGCGCCGGCCGCGATCCCGTTCACCGCGGCAATTACCGGCATGTCGAGCGCCCGCAGGCGCTGGAACGTTGGATTGTACCAGGCTTCCAGGTCGCTCTGCGCCTCGCCACGCGCCTCGGCCTCCCGGTCGCGCGGCGGACGATCGGGATCGGTCAGGTTGGCGCCGGAACAGAACGCTCGGCCGGCGCCGGTGACCAGAAGACAACGCGCGGCACTTGCCTCGACCGCGTCAAGCGCTTCGGTCATGTCCTCACGCAGTTTCACGCCGAACGCGTTGAGCACCGCCGGGTCGTTCAACGTCATGATTGCGACGTTGCCGCGCAGTTCCAGCAAGATCCGGCCGTTTCTCATGCGTGTCTCCTGTGCAGGCTTGTTTAAGCGGCGAAATGCGCGCGCCTCAAGGCAATGGCGCGCCGCTTGATCGGCCGGCGAAATTCCGGAACCATCGGGCGCGCTGCCATCATGGCGCGCACCGGCAGAACGGGACGTGACGACAGGCAATGAGTGGAACGCAAGCCGACGACGACCGCGATATCGTGCTGGTCCATACCTCCGACCTGCACGTCGATGACGGCCACAAGGCGAACGCGCATGACGGGACCGAGGGACTGCGCAGCGTCCTCGCCACCGCCCAGTCCGTCGGTGCCGACATCCTGCTGCTGGCCGGCGACACGTTCGACAACCACCGGGTGCCCGCGCCGATCCTGCGCCGCGCGGCGGCCATGCTGGAGGCAGCCGGGCTGCCGGTGGTGATCCTGCCCGGCAACCACGACCCCGCCTTGCCCAACTGCCTGTTCCGCAAGGCCGGCATCACCGACCTGCCGAACGTGCGCGTGCTAGGGATCACCCACCCCGATTCGGTGCAGTTCGACGCGCTGGACCTGGAGATCTGGGGCCATGCGCACAGGGATTACAACGACATGACCCCGCTGCGGGCGCCTCGGCCGCGTACCACCCGCTGGCAGGTGGCCATGGCGCACGGCCACTACGCCGCGCCCGCGGAATGGCAGGAGCATGCCCACCGCTCCTGGCTGATCAGCGACCAGCACCTCGCCGCCACCCAGGCCCACTACGTCGCGCTCGGCCACTGGGACCGCGCGGTTTCGGTCGGGGACGGCAGCGTGCCGGCGTATTATTCGGGGTCGCCGGAACTGGCGAAGACGGTCAACGTGGTGCGGCTCAGCCCGACCGAGGGCGTGGTGATCCGCCGCGAACCGGTGGCCTGGAGCTAGATCGCGCCCTCATCTCGCAGCCGCGCCAGGTCCGCGCCGCTCAGGCCCAGCCAGTCGCCGTAGACCGCGGCGTTGTGTTCCCCGATATGCGGGCTGACGCGGGTCGGCACCGTGTCGGCGCCATGGAAACGCAGCGGGCTGTTGGGCAGGACGACCGGGCCGTAATCATAGTGGTCCACCACCTCCAGCATGCCGCGACCGTGCATGTGGGGGTCGTTCATGACCTCCTCCAGGTCACGGACCGGGGCGCATGGCACCTTGTAAAGGCTTGTTGCGGCGAAGATTTCGGCGCGGGTGCGGGCGGCGGTCCAGGCGGCAACCAGAGCCTCGGTCTCGGCGTAATGCGCCACGCGGGCGGTGTTGCGGATGAAGCGCGGATCGTCCTGCAGGTCCTCCCGCCCCATGGCGCGCAGCAGGTTCTGCCACTGGGCCTCGGTCACCAGGATGATCGCCACATGGCCGTCCTGGGCGGGATACACGTTGTAGGGCGCGCGGTTGTGGTTGGCGAAGGCGTTGCCGGTCCGCGCCGGGATGGTCTGGCCGGCCCGGTGGTACTGATCGAGGGCGGTGGCCAGGCACGGATACACCGCCTCGACCATCGCGATCTCCACAAGGCGGCCTCGGCCGGTACGTTCCCGTTCCAGCAGCGCCGTCACCAGCCCGCCATAGAGCGTCGCGCCGCCCAGAATATCGACATAAGGCGCGCCGGTGCGCAGCGGAGGCGAATCGGGGTAGCCGGTCAGGCTCATGACGCCGGACGCCGCCTGGATGGTGAAATCCATCGCCAGGTTGTCCCGATCGGGCCCCGACAGGCCGAAACCGGTGGCCGAGGCATAGACCAGCCGCGGGTTCAGCGCGCTCAGGACCGGCCAGCCGACGCCCAGTCGGTCCATCACCCCCGGCGCGTAGTTCTCCACGACGGCGTCCACCCGACCGACCATGCGGCACAGCAGGTCCCGGCCGGCCTCGGTCTTCAGGTTCAGCGTGATGCCGCGCTTGTTGGCGTTCAGCATCGCGATGGGGAACGAGCCCTCCTTGCCGGGCGGCGCCATCCGGCGAAGGCTCTCACCGCCGGGGGGTTCGACCTTGACCACGTCAGCGCCTGCCTTGGCAAGCAGGAACGTCGCGTAAGGGCCTTGATAGAATTGGGTAAAATCGAGGATCGTGAACCCGGCGAGCGGCGTGTTGCCTGTCATTCGGACGTTCTGCCTCCCCGTTGCTGCTGGCCTTGGTGGCCGTGTGATACAGGCTAGCGGGGTCTGCGTGAGGTGTCACAGGGCCGGCGCCTTCCCCCGAATGTGCGACCATCCTTGGCCCGCCTTACCCAAACCTTGCCGCCTGCCCCCAGCCGGGCAGCGCCCGCCCCGCGTCCCTAACGCCAGCCTCACCCAACCAGCGCCGTCGCCGCCTCCCTCGCCCGGACCACCGCCTCCCGCGCCATATCGGCACACAGCCCGGTATAGGCCGTCGGGTCGAGCAGCTTGTCGATCGCGTCGGGCCTCAGATGCGCCGTCACCCTGGGATCGGCCGCCAACAGCGCGGAAAACGGTCGGTTCTCGACGAACGCCGCCTGTGCCGCGTCATAGATCACGTCATGCGCGTGCTGCCGCCCGATCGCCGCGCCGAGGTCCAGCATCACCGCCTCCGCCATGATCAGGCCGCCACCGAGGTCCAGGTTGCGCCGCATCCGATCCGGGTCCAGCCGCAGCCCGCGCATGATCTCGACCAGCCGGCTGAGCATGTCGCCGGTGGCGATGCAGGCGCGTGCCTCGGCCGAGTCCATCATCAGGCTGGTGGTCCGGTCGGCCTCATGCTCCGTCGTCATCGCCTCCAGCGCCAGCGGCACGACCGCCCGGATTTCCGCCGCCGCAGCGATAACATCCTGGCAAAGCTTGGGATTCCGCTTCTGCGGCATGGTTGAGCTACCGACGGTACCCGGTGGAACCGGCTCCTCGACCTCACCGAACTCGGTCTTCATCAGGGTGTAGATCTCGCGCCCGATCTTGCCGCAGGTCGCCGCCAGCAAGCCCAGCAGGCAGATGTTCTCGGCCAGGTGGTCGCCCAGCGCGCGCGACGGCACCGTCATCGAGCCGAAGCCCAGCAACCGCCCGATGGTGGCCTGGACCGCCGGCCCCTGGTGCCCGAGCGACGCAAACGTGCCGGCACCACCGCCCAGCATCGCGACAAACAGCCGTGGCGCGGCCTGCTGCAGCCGTTCGACATGACGGAGAAGTTCGTCGATCCAGACGGCAACTTTGTAGCCGAAGGTGGCCGGGACGGCGTGCTGGCCGTGGGTCCGGCCGGGCAGCACCATCGCCGCACTGCGCTCCGCCAGGTCTGCCATGGCCGCCAGCATCTGGCCGATCAGCCGCAGGAACACGCGGTGCGCCTGGCGCAGCACCAGCAGATCGCCGGTCTGGGTGATGTTCTGGGTCGTGGCCCCCCAGTGCACCCAGCCGCCATGCGGCTCGCCGACGATCCGGCTGAGCTCCCAGACCAGCGGCACCAGGGTGTGGCCGGTCCGCGCGAAGCCTGCGTCGATGCGGGTCCGGTCCATCAGTTCCAGGCGGCCAACCTTGGCGATCGCCTCGGCCGCCGCTGCCGGGATGATCCCCAGTTCCGCCTGGGCTCGGGCGAGCGCAACCTCGACGTCGATCCAGGCCTGCCAGCGGCTTTCCAGCTGGTATAGCGCCCGGATCCCCGGATCCGGGACACGAGTGGCGGTCGGCAGGTCGCTCATTGGCGGCTCCGTTCGGCTTGGGTTTCCTCCCGCGACAGCCTAAGCGGAGCGGCGCTAGACCTCCAGTTTGCCCTCCATCATCGGCACGCAGCTCCCGGCGATGGTGGCCAGGATCGCCCCCTCTGCGGTCTTGCTCGCCGACGCGATGAGCTGGCTGGGCCGTCCCATCTCGACGCCCTGTTCGATTTCGTAATGCAAATCAACGTTCTCGCCCGGCGCGATGGAGGTCAGCAACGCGGCCAGGGCGGCGTTGGCGCTGCCCGTCGCCGGGTCCTCCAGCACGCCGCCGAGCGGGGCAAACATGCGTGCGCGCAGCCGGGTCGCATCGCCGTCGATCCGGGCATAGAGGTGCAGGGAGAACCGCTGCGCCAGCTTGGGGAACCGGGCCGCGGCCGCGCGGAAGGCGGCAATGTCGGGGTGGGCGCGGCTCAGGGCCGCCACGGAGGTGACCTCGGCGATCACGAACGGGGTGCCAACCGAGGCGACCAGCGGATCGTGCGAGGTGGTCAGGATATCGGCCTCGGTCAGGCCGGCGCAGGCAGCGACGACATCGGTCGGGATGGCGATATCGATCGACAAGGCGCGGGGGGCGGAGATCCGTGCGCCGTTGATCTGCTGGTCGGCGTCGCGCAGGATATGGACCCGCACGAGGCCCGCAGGCTCTTCAAAAACATAGTGCTCCGGCGGATGGGGGTCGCGCCGCGCCAGCACGAACCCGGTCCCCACATTCGGGTGCCCGGCGAACGGCATCTCGGCTTTCGGCGTGAAGATCCGCACCCGCGCGTGGTGCTGCGGGTTTTCCGGCGGCAGGACGAAGGTGGTCTCCGACAGGTTGAACTCGTTGGCGATGGCCTGCATCTGTTCGGTGGTCAGCCCGCGCGCGTCGGGGAAGACTGCTAAGGGATTGCCGCCGAAGCGTTTTTCAGTGAACACGCCGACGGTCACGTAGTCATAGGCGGCCATGGCAACCTCCTGGAGCATGGGCCGCACCATGCCCCAGCCGCGCCGCCCGCACCATGCCCCAGCCGCGCAGTCGCGCGAGGCATCCAGCCGCGCAGTCGCGCGAGGCACATTGCGCGCAAGCCTGCCGATCCGTAACGTTCGAGCCCACGCCGAGGAGGCAGAATGACCCCGACCCGCCGCCGTCTGATCGGTGCCGCGCTCGCCGCCGCGACCGTTCCGGTTGCATCGATGATCCCTGGCCGTGCCCGCGCCCAGGCCCGCCAGACCATCCGAATCGGCGTGCTGAACGACCAGTCGGGACCGTGGCGCGACCTGAGCGGACCGACCAGCGTGGCCTGCGCCCGCCAGGCGATCGCCGAGTTTGCCGCCCTGGATTTCGATGTGGAGCTGCTGATCGGCGACCACCGGAACACACTGGAGCGTGCGACCGCGATTGCCCGGGGCTGGTTCGCACAGGATGGCGTGGACATGGTGCTGGATGGCGGGGCTTCCCCGTGCGCCCTGGCCCTGGCCGAAATTTGCCATGAAAACAACAAGGTGCTGATCACGACCAGTGCCGCCTCCGACGCGCTGACCGGGCCGGCCTGCCAGGGCACGACAGTCCAATGGGTCTACGACACGGCCATGCAGGCGCGCTCGACCGCTGGCGCGCTGGCCCGCGCAGGGGGCAAGAGCTGGTTCCTGTTGGTGCCCGACAATCCGGTCGGCAAGACGCTGGCGCAGGAGACCGCCGACGCGGTTGCGGAAGCCGGCGGCCAGTTGATCGGGTCTGCCACGCTTGGCGACGGTACGACGGATTTCGGCGCCGTGCTGCGCCAGGCGCAGGCCTCCAAGGCCATGGTCCTGGGGATCTGCAGCGCCGGCCCTGCCGTCGCAGACTGCCTGAAGCAGGCCCATGCCATGGGGCTGCAGAAGACGATGACGCTTGCACCGCTGATCCTGTTCAGCACGCAAGTCCATGAAATCGGCCTTGAAATCGCCCAAGGCACGCGGCTGAGCGAGGCGTTCTACTGGAATCTGAACGGACGCACGCGCTCGTTCATCGCGCGGGTGAGCGGCAAGGTGACCCTGTGGCCGAACATGATCCAGGCGGGCGCCTATGCGGCGACCCTGCACTACCTGAAAGCGGCGCAGAACGTCGGGACAGCAGAGGCCAAGGTCGACGGGGCCTCGGTGGTCGCACGCATGAAGGCGATGCCGACCGACGACGACTGCTTCGGGTCCGGCAGCATCCGCGCCGACGGTCGGAAACTGCACCCGGCGGTGATGTTCGAGGCCAAGGCGCCGGCGGAAAGCCAGCACGAATGGGACCTGCTGAAGCCGCTGGCGGTGACCACGGCGGAGTCTGCGGTTCGGCCGCTGCAGGATGGCGGCTGCCCCCTGATCAAGGCGTGACCGCGGAGGGACGGCGTGCCAGGTGCCGGACCAGCGGTCATGGGATGTCGGGCCGGAGGGAGCGGCTTCGGCGCACCCGCCGTAGTGCCTGTTCGTGACACGCTTTGGGGCGTTGCGTGACACGTTTCGTGTCAGTTTTGTGCACCGTCTTGTGCCAGCCCCGCGCGGCGGCTCGACCGAAGCTGCTTGAAGTTCAGTCGCTAGACTGTTGATCCCAAAGCAAGCCCGATTTTTCGGGATGGCATCGGGATTTGTTAACCTGCACAGAAGACTGGGGCGTTTCCGGTGCAGCCGGCACGATTCCCGGGTTGAAACGTGCCGGCTGGAGCCGTTGCACGGCCCGCCATGCGGTCGAATGGCGCCTGTGCTGGGGCACCAGCCGCCTGCGTTAAGGATTGCGGCCAGGTCCGCCGGGAAACACCACCGACATTTGGCCCGCACCGGTCCCCGGCGATGTGCCATGCCGCTGCGCAGGCGAACGCCCCTCCCCGAGGCAAGGCTGCCGCGGTACGGCGCCGATCCGGATGCCCCGGCACAAGACCGACTATATATTCCGAAATTGCATCAGAAAGTATCACTTTGGTGCCAGAAGGAGGACTGTTTCGGACAGCCACGAAACATTCACGTGAGCCAATCGCAGCGCACCGAACGTCCGGCGCGGACACAAGCAATATCGACACCGGGTGATCGGATTCTTATGCGGGATTCCGTGGAAATTATCCCGAACGAGTCTATAACCATAATTATTTCGGATGGAGGATTTTTGATGATTTCGAGGGTGCAGGATCAAATTTAGGACGAGCGGAATTCGATTCGACGCTGGTGGAAGGCCGATCCATAGAGTATCGGAATCAACCAGCACTGGGACGGACCACGTTTTCATCGGAGACGGGAAATGGCCGCGCGAATCGTCATCCAGCACCTTACTGGGCCCAAAGCGAACCAGATCGAGCAGTTTCCGCTCGACGGCTTTTCTGAACTGACCATTGGACGCGACCCCTCCTGCACCATTGCATTCGACCCACAGCGCGACGATTTCGTCAGCCGCCGCCATGCCCTGATCCGGGTCGAGCCGGGCGACGAGCCACAGTTTAAGATCGCCGACCTGGGAAGCCGCAACGGCACCCTGGTCAACGGAGAAACGATCACCGCCGAGACCGAACTGCTGCCAGGCGACACAGTCGAACTCGGGTCCGGCGGTCCAAAATTCACCTTCGACCTGCAGCCCCGCCCGGCCAATGCCATGGCACGCACGCGCATCATGTCGCTCAACACGCAGGCGGCAACGCGCATCCTCAACACGGCGGAGATCGAAGCTGCGGCTTCCGCTGCCACGCTGCACGCGAGTGCCAGTCTGCCGCCGAAGACCGGCGTCGGGCGCGACACGGTCATCGGCATGCTGGCCACCGAGCGGGCGCAGGCGAACCGGTCATGGATGTATGTGCTTGCCGGGGTGCTGGTGCTGGTGGCAGTCGGCGGCGGCGGGCTTTACTATTACAACAAGACCAGGACCGAAGCCGCGGCGGCGACGGCGGCCGCGGCGATCGCGCAGCAAGCGGCCGAACTGGATACGCAGAAAGCCCTCGCGGCCAAGATCCAGGCCGATGCCCAGCAGGCCCAGTTGCAGGCCTCGGCCGAGGCGGCGCGGCGGGACGCGCAGATCCATACCGAGATCGGCATGAGCCCCGCGGAGATCGTGCGCCGATACGGCAATGCCACCGTACAGATCGATCTGCAGTGGCGGCTCTATGACAAGCCCTCCGGCAAGCCGCTCTACCAGAAGATGGTGGTGAAGGATGGCAGGAAGGTGCCGGCCTATGTCGGCCTGGCCAACGGCAAGGTCGTCCGCTGGCTGACGACCGACGACGAGAACCAGATGAACAGCCCGATCGGCGTCCGCGGCCAGGGCAGCGGCTTCGTGATCGGCGAGCAGGGATTCATCCTGACCAACAAGCACGTGGCCGCCGGCTGGTTGACGGGATACGGCGACTACGAGGATCCCGACGCCTATGCGGTCGGTGCCGTCTTCGACATCACGCACCCCGCCAGCCGGACCTATACCTCGAACAACCCCCGCAGGAACGTCGATCTCTATGACTGGACCCCGGAGAAGGGTGTGGTGTTCCGCGCCTCCCAACCGGTCCCTGTCGATAACGAATTCCATGATTTCGAGGGCCGCAGCGATCTGCTGGAAGTGCGCTTTCCGGGCAGCACCGTAAGCGTCGTCGCACGCTTCGTCCGCGCCTCGCCGGTGGCGGACGTGGCGGAGATCAAGATCGACACCGAACAATCCCTGACGAAAGTCGACCTCTCGCGCGATGGCGCCGTGCAGGTCGGCGACAAGGTCACCGTGCTCGGATATCCGGGCTTTTCGACGAAGACCTTCGCGCTGATCGAATCGATCGAAGGCGGCGCGTTCCACCAGCATCGCGAAATGGTGCCCCAGCCGACCGTCACCGACGGGCTCGTGTCGCTGAAAAGCGGCGGACAGCAGCAGGTCGGCGACATCACGACGATCGGACGGATGGGTGAGGTCTACCAGCTCACAGCCGCCAGCAGCCACGGCAACAGCGGCGGACCGGTGTTCAATGACGCCGGCAAGGTGATCGGCGTGTTCACCTACGGCACCAGCCGCGAAACCGTCACGTATGCCGTGCCGATCAAGTTCGGCATCGATCTGCTGCGGGTGCAAGCGTCCAACTAGCGGCGGCCCATCGATGACCTTCGATCCCGACGCAACGGCCGCCTTCCCCGTGCCGTCGACGCAGCCGCTGCATGTGGCCGGCGCAATGCTGAGCCATCCGGGCCTGGTGCGGGCGCTGAACGAAGATGCCGTGATATACCGCTTACCAAACGACAGCGACCCGGATTCCGCGCTCGGCGTCCTGGCGCTGGTGGCCGACGGGATGGGTGGCCATGCCGCCGGCGAAGTGGCCAGCGAGATGGCCGCGCAATGCCTGCATTATCTGTTCTACCGCCGCCCGCAACCGGTGCCGGCGGCGCTGGCGGAAGGGTTCGCCGCCGCCAACCTGGCGATCCACGAACGCAGCCGCACCGATCCGGCCTGTGCCGGCATGGGAACGACCTGCACCGCCATCGTGTTGCGCGACAATTGCGCCTGGCTTGGCCATGTCGGCGACAGCCGCGCCTACCTTATTCGCGACAACGCCATCCGGCAGATCAGCGAGGACCATTCGCTGGTGGCCGAACTGGTGCGCCAGGGCACCCTGACCGAGGCCGAAGCGAAAGAATTCCCTGACCGTAACGTGATCCTGCGTGCCCTGGGTACGCAGCCGACGGTCGAGCCGTCGATCTCGCCGGCGGGGCTGCCGATCTGGCCCGGCGATATCTTCGTCCTGTGTTCGGACGGGCTGAGCGACCTGGTGGACGACGAGACCATCCGCCAGCTGGCGAGCGCGCAGCCGCCGTTCGAGGCCTGCGAGGCGCTGATCCAGGCGGCGCTGGCCGTCGGTGGCCACGACAACGTCTCGGCCGGCGTGATCCGGGTGGCGGAAGCCGCCCCGCCGGCCGAGGACGCCGCGCGCACAACCCGCCGGATCGACGTGACGGGAGGCCCGCCATGACCCCGCAGACCATCGGCCGCTACGAGGTCCTCAGCCTGCTGGGCGAGGGCGCGTTCGGCCAGGTCTACGCCGCGCGCGACCCGACGCTGGGGCGCTCCGTCGCCATCAAGGTGCTGCGCGCGCAGTTCAGCAACGATCCGTCTTTCATGGCCCGCTTCCACGCCGAGGCCGCCAGCCTCGCCGGCCTCACCCACCCGAACATCACCTTGCTCTACGACCTGCTGCAGGACGGCGAGCAGCACTGCATGATCATGGAGCTGGTGCGCGGCCACACGCTGGAACGCGTGCTGTCCCACGCGTCGCGGCTGGGCCTGCGCGAGACCCTGGCGGTGATGGCGCAGACCGTGTCGGGGCTTGGCTACATCCACCGCATGGGCGTGGTGCATCGCGACATCAAGCCGGCCAACATGATGCTGACCGAGACCGGCCTGCTGAAGATCATGGATTTCGGCATCGCCCGGGTGCAGGGGGCGAAGCGGCTGACGCGCGAAGGCAGCATCGTCGGCACGCTGGCCTATCTGGCGCCGGAACAGATCAAGGGCGGCGAAGGCGATTCCCGCAGCGACCTCTACAGCCTGGCCTGCGTGCTGTACGAAATGCTGTCGGGCGACCCACCGTTCAGCGGGGCCAGCGAATACGCCCTGATCCAGGCGCATGTGCAGGCGCCGCCCGATCCCCTGTCGAAACGGATCTCCGGGCTGCCGGATGCTATCGAGCAGGCGCTGGACCGCGCCCTCGCCAAGAACCCCGCCGATCGGTTCCAGACGGTGGAGGAATTCGGCCGTGCCCTGGGCACGGACGCGGTGCAGGCGGACGCCGTGGAGATCGTGCGCGACACCGTGGTGAAAGCCGCAGGCCTGATCGCCGCCGCGCCCACCCGGATCGTGCCGGTGGCGCCGCGCAACGTGCCGGCCCAACCGGCGACGCCCCTGCCGGTGCGGACGACGGCCGATCCGGCTGGCGGCGGGCCGACTCCGAGCGCCGGTTCCAGCAAGGCACCGGTGCTGGCGCTGGGCGGGGCGGTGGTCCTGGCTGTGGCGGTCCTCGGCTACATCGTGCTGGGCGGGGGGCCATCGCCGCCGGTTCCGACGCCCGGCCAGACGGTCGCCACCAACACCAATGCACTGCCGCCGGCGCCCGCCGTGACGCCGCCGGTGACGCCGACACCGGTTGCGCCCGCAGCGCTGACGCGGGCACCGACACCCCCGGCACCGGTTGCACCTGCAACTGTCGCGCCTGCAACTGTCGCGCCTGCAACTGTCACGCCTGCAACTGTCACGCCTGCAACAGCCGTACCGGCCACTGGCATGCCGGCGACCAGCATGCCCGCCACCGGCACGTCCGTCACCGGTGCGTCCACCCCCATCACCCCCGCCATCGGCACGCCCGCGCCACACGCCGTGGCGACCGCGATGGCAACGCCCCCGGCGCCAGGCCGCGACCTTCCGCTGACCACCCCCGGGCTGCCCAACGCACCGGTCGCCAAGCCCGAGGCACCAGCCCAGGCCACCCTCCCCGCGCCGGCCCCCGCACCGGCCCAGAACCTGAACATGGCGTCGCTCGAGACAGCGCCCGGCAAACCGCCGGTGCCGCTCGCCGGCACGCCGCCGCCGGGGCCGCCCGCCTATGAAGGACGCATCGTGGACTGGCTGGGCGGCAGCACGATCATGGTGCCCAACAAGGGGATTCCGCCGGTCCGGCTGCTTCGGCTGTTCGGCGTCAACGACCTGCCGGGCGAAGGCAATCAAAGCAAGGCC
>JARLIJ010000103.1 GCA_031291795.1 Acetobacteraceae bacterium
TCGCTATGGCGTTCTAGCCAGCTGACTTTCGGAGGATGGCAATGAATTGTGTCTTAACATTGCCCCCGGCACGGCAAATTTTGGTGAGGCAATGCAACCAATGTGATCAGGGGGTGATAGCGCCGTCACGTGACCGGATCTGGCACCATCAGCCCTGCGATGCACGATGCAGGCGCGCGGCGTGGCCACAGGGTCGCGCCGTCCGGCGACCTGCGGGCATAGAGGTGGAGTATTCCCCCAAAGGGCGGGCCCCACGGGGACGGGCCAAGGGGGTGGGCCCTGGACTTCCGTGGCCGGCCGGTGCGCGCTATGGGTACGCCGTCAAGCACGAGGACCCTGGATGGAAGACGACCAGGAGCAGCGGCCGGAAAGCCTGCTGCCCTATGAGGAATGGATCGAAAACGCCCTGCGCCACGTGGTGGCCCAGGCGATCGCGCATGTCGGCGTGAACGGATTGCCAGGCGGGCACCATTTCTACCTCACCTTCCGCACCGACCATCCCGGCGTCGTCGTCCCGCCCCGCTTGCGCGCGCAGTACCCGCAGGAAATGACCATTGTCCTGCAGCACCAGTTCTGGGACCTGAAGTTCGACGAGGAGGCGCAGCTGATCAGCGTGGGCCTGTCGTTCGGCGGCGTGGCCTCGACGCTGGTGATCCCGCTCGACGCGGTGACCGGGTTCGCCGACCCGCATATCCGATACGGCCTGCGCTTCCGCCCGCTGATGCCGGACACCGAACCGGTGGCAGACGCCGAACCGGAGCCGGACGAAGCCCCGGCCGCTCTTCCCGAGACACCGGCGGAAGCGCCGCAGGTCGTCAGCCTGGACGCGTTCCGCCGCCGTCCGCCGCCGAAGACCTGACAGTCCGGGGCGCTGCGGCCTTGATTGAGATCCCGCGTTCCACCCCGACCACTGCCGCGACCTGACCACTGCCGCGACCCGCCCCCTGCCGCGAAAGGATTTCCGCCATGAACGCCCCCCTCCAGCGGCCGTCCGGCTTCCTCTACGCGCCGATGTTTCCCCTCGGCCCCGACCGCACGACCTGGAAGAAACTGCCGATCGAGGGCGTGCGCACCGTCACCTGCGACGGCCAGACCGTGTTGCGCATCGCCCCCGAGGCGCTGAGCGCGCTGGCCTTCCAGGCCTTCCATGAGGTCTCGCATCTGCTGCGTCCCGCCCACCTGGCGCAGCTGCGGGCGATCCTGGACGACCCGGAAGCGAGTGCCAACGACCGCTTCGTGGCGCTCGACCTGCTGAAGAACGCCAACATCGCAGCCGGCGGCGTGCTGCCGATGTGCCAGGACACCGGTACCGCGATCGTGTTCGGCAAGAAAGGCCAGCGCGTGTGGATCGAGGGCGACGAGGAGGAAGCGCTGTCCTGGGGCGTCCATCGCACCTACACCGAAACGAACCTGCGCTATTCGCAGATGGCGCCGCTGTCGATGTTCGAGGAGGTCAACACCGGCAACAACCTGCCGGTGCAGTTCGACATCATGGCCTCGCCCGGCGATCACCACGCCGACGAGTTCCACCTGATGTTCGTAGCCAAGGGCGGCGGATCGGCCAACAAGACCTTCCTGTTCCAGGAAACCCGCGCGATCCTGTCGCCGGAGCGGTTGGCCAAATTCCTGGAAACCAAGATGAAGACGCTCGGGACCTCAGCCTGCCCGCCCTACCACTTGGCGATCGTGATCGGCGGCACGTCCGCAGAGCTGACCTTGAAGACGGTCAAGCTGGCCTCGACGAAATGGCTGGACAATCTGCCGACCACCGGGAGCAAAGCCGGCAGTGCGTTCCGCGACCTGGAGATGGAGCAGAAGGTCCTGGAGATCTCGCGCAACAACGGGATCGGGGCGCAGTTCGGCGGCAAGTATTTCTGCCATGACGTGCGGGTGATCCGTCTGCCGCGGCACGGTGCCAGCCTGCCGGTCGGCATCGGCGTCTCCTGCAGCGCCGACCGCCAGGTGCTGGCGAAGATCACGCCCGATGGCGTGTTCCTGGAGCAGCTGGAAACCGACCCGGCGAAATATTTGCCCGAGACCACCGACGACCACCTGGGCGATGACGCAGTCGCGATTGACCTGAACCAGCCGATGGCGGCAATCCGCAAGCAATTGTCGGCCTGTCCGGTGAAGACTCGGCTGTCGCTCACCGGCACCATGGTGGTGGCGCGCGACATCGCCCACGCCAAGCTGAAGGAGCGGCTGGACGCCGGAAAGGGCCTGCCGGACTACCTGAAGGACCACCCGGTCTATTACGCCGGCCCGGCCAAGACCCCCACCGGCTATGCCACCGGCAGCTTCGGCCCGACCACGGCCGGGCGCATGGACAGCTACGTGGCGGAGTTCCAGGCGGCCGGCGGCTCGCTGGTCATGCTCGCGAAGGGCAACCGCTCCAAGGCGGTGAAGGATGCCTGCCGGGCGTATGGCGGGTTCTATTTGGGCAGCGTCGGTGGCCCGGCGGCGCGGCTGGCACAGGACTGCATCCGGAAAGTCGAGGTGCTGGAGTATCCGGAACTCGGCATGGAGGCGGTCTGGCGGATCGAGGTCGAGAACTTCCCCGCCTTCATCGTGATGGACGACAAGGGCAACGATTTCTACGAGGGGATGGAGTAGCAGCCAGCCCCTCTGCTGCCACTGCTGGGACGGCCCGCTGTGGACGCCGCCCAGCCTGGCCGGCCCATGCGAGCAGCCGATCGGATGGAGCCTGAGCGCAAGACGAACAGGATCCAGTCCGCAGAGAGACTGAACCGGCACCCGTTGGATTGGTGTGACACCAACCGCCGTAGAGAATGACACTTCTCCCTCTCCCCTTGAGGGCTTGGGCCGCAGAGCGGACCAAGGCTGGGGTGAGGGGGCGTACCACCACCGGCGGTGGGGCTCGCCCCCTCGCCCCGCCCCTCTCCCTCAAGGGGAGAGGGAGGCGTTACTGCCGCCGCAACCTATGAGTCGGTCTCAACGGCCGTTGGTGTGACACCAATTTGTAGGTGATCTCCACGTTAGGGTGACTTCACCGCTCACCGAACTCTCGCGCCGGTGCGAGGCCATGGAGGCAGCGAAGTGGCAAACGTGGCCGCACTGGATCTCCCGAGATGCTGGGGACAATCGGCCGACGCCGCATTACCGGTGATGGCACGCGGCCCGAGGGCGCTTTCGACCCTCGCCGCA
>JARLIJ010000104.1 GCA_031291795.1 Acetobacteraceae bacterium
CGATCGGGGTGCAGGTGATCGCGCCGCCCTGGCGCGAGGACATCGCGCTGCGCATCGCCCACGCCCTGGAAACCGCCGGGGTGGCGCAGGCCCGGCAGCCGACGCTCGAAGGATAACGCATGGAGATCGACATCCCCGCGGTGAAGGCTGAGGTCGAAGCCGCCTTCGCCCGCTACGAAATCGCGCTGAACACCAACGATGTCGAAACGTTGCAGGCGCTGTTCTGGGCCGATCCGCACACGATCCGCTATGGCGTCGGCGAGAACCTCTACGGCCACGAAGAGATCGGGGCGTTCCGCGCCGCGCGCTCTCCGGTTGGGCTGGCGCGGCGCATCTTCCGCACGGTCATCACGACGTATGGCCGCGACTTTGCCACTGCCTCCACGCTGTTCAGCCGCCAGTCGGTGCCGGGCAAGCTCGGCCGCCAGATGCAGAGCTGGGTGCGCATGCCGGAGGGCTGGCGGATCGTCGCCGCGCATGTGAGCCTGATCGACGCAGGCTGAACCAAGCCAAACCTGATCTCCCCTCCCCTTGAGGGAGGGGGGTGGGGGGAGGGGACGCATGGCACGGACCCTGGACCCCTCCCCCCAACCCCCTCCCTCAAGGGGAGGGGGAGATTTGCTTACCCAACGGCCACGGCCCATCATGCTCACCCCGGCGCGCTGGCGATCACCTTCATGGCCGCGAAGCCGGAAATCTCTGTCTGCGAGAATCCCGCCTCGGCCAGGATCTCCCCATTATGCTGCCCCAGCGTCGGCGGCTGGCTCCGCACACCCGGCCGGAACCGTTCGGTGCCGAACTCGATCGGCAGCGCGGGCAGGCCGACCTTCGCGCCATTCTCGCCGCCCAGGCGGGAGATGAACACGTCCAGCAGCCCGCCGGTCGCCAGCAGATGGGCGTCCTCGAACAGGTCGCGCGGCTTGCCGACGGGCGCCCACGACACGTTCGCCTGTTCGCAGCGCGCCGCGACCTCATCCTGCGGCAGCCGGGCAATGACCTCCTTCAGCGCCTGGACCAGCCAGCTGCGCTCCTGCACCCGCATGAGGTTGGTCGCGAGCCGCGGGTCGGACCCCAGTTCCTGCAGGCCGAACGCCTCCACGAAGCGCGCCCATTGCTGGTCGCTGGTCACGCCGATGAACAGCTCGCCGCCGCCGGCCGTCGGGAACACCTCGTAGATCGCCCAGGCGCCGCGCCGCGCCGGCATTGGCGGCATGTCCTGGCCGGTGGCGGCGATGCCGGCCATGTGGGTGCTCATCAGGAACGCGGCACTCTCGAACAGCGCCGAACTGACGCGCTGGCCGTGGCCGGTCAGCTCCCGCTCCCGCAAGGCCGCCTGGGCGGCGACCACGCCGAACACCGCGCCCATGATGTCGATCACCGAGGCCCCCGCCCGCAGCGGCTGCCCCGGCGGCCCAGTCATGTAGGCCAGCCCGGTCTGGAACTGCACCACTTCGTCCAGCGCCGGCCGGTGCTCGTATGGCCCGGCGAGGTAGCCCTTCAGCGCCAGGTAGACCAGCCGGTCGTTCAGCGGACCGAGCTGGGCGTAGCCGCACCCCAGCCGCTCCATGGTTCCGGGACCGTAGTTCTCGATGACGACATCGGTGTCGGCGGTGAGGCGATGGATCACCGCCTGCCCCTCCGGCTGCTTGAGGTCCACCGCCAGGCTGCGCTTGTTGCGGTTGAACGCAGCGAAGAAGCCGGCTGCGAAGCCGCCCAGGCCGCGGGTGTGGTCGCCCCGCGGCGCCGGCTCTACTTTTATGACATCGGCACCCAGTTCCGCGAAGATCAGGCCGGCGGTCGGACCCATGACGGTGTGGGTGAACTCCAGGACCTTCAGCCCGGCGAGCGGCGTCCCCGACATCAGGCCGCCTTGCGCCGGAATGCATCCAGGCTGCCGGCATGGATCAGCTCGCTCGGCAGCACGTGGCCGACGATTTCCTCGGCCATGCGGCCCACCTCGATCAGGCGGTCGAGGTCGACGCCCGTTGCGATCCCCATTTCCTCGCACAGCAGCACGAGTTCCTCGGTGCAGATGTTGCCGGCGGCGCCCTTCTGGCCGGCGAATGGGCACCCACCGAGGCCGCCGACCGTCGAATCGTAGCGTGTCACGCCCATCCTCAGGCCGGCATGCGCGTTGGCGACCGCCAGGCCGCGGGTGTCGTGCAGGTGCAGCGAGATCGCCATGTCCGGCCAGCGGGCGCGGACCTCACCCAGCGTGCGCTCGATACGCATCGGGTTGGCCCAGCCCATCGTGTCGGCGAGCGAGAACAGGTCGATCTTCGCACCGGTCTCGGCAGCGATCCGCAGGCCGTCTTCGAGGGTGGAGATCACCTGCGCGGGCGTGATGTCGCCCTGATAGTTGCAGCCGAACGCAGCCATCACGCCGAGCCGCGTGACCGGGATGCCTTTCGCGATGTGCAACGCGGAGTGCCTGCGCATCGCATCCAGGTTCTCCGCGTGGCTGCGGTGCAGGTTCTTCTGGGTGAACGCCTCGGACGCGGTGAGCGAGATCGAGCCGTTGATGGCCAGCTTGTCGCGGAACGCGAGCGCACGGTCGAGGCCGTTGGCGTTGAAGAAAAGCGCAGTGTACTCAACGTCCTGCTTCGGCTTGAACCCGGCGACCACGGCCTCGGCGTCGGCCCAGCCGGGGACGATGCGCGGGTTCACGAAGGAGCAGGCCTGGATGTGGTGCAGACCGGTTTCCGCCAGCGCTTCGATCAGGCGGATCTTGTCCGCTGTGCTGATTGGGCCGGGTTCGATCTGGAAGCCTTCGCGCGGGCCTTCCTCATGGATCTCGATGGATTTCGGCAGGTCGCTCATGGGCGCGCTCCCCTCTGGTTGGACCGATGCGGCCGGTGTCGACCGTTACCCAAGATGTGCGCTGAAAGCGTCGAATCGTCCAGACCGGCGGGTCGACGGGGGCGTCGGCCGGACTGCAAGCCATCCATCCGGACCGTCTGCATAGAGAATAATACTGGACCGTCTGCGTAGAAATACTGGTGAGCGTGTCGCGTTATGGTTACACATACAGAATAATAGATCGATCCATTTAGGATGGTCTTCCTATACGTTTGGTTGATCCACAGCCTGCAACTGACAACATAGGCGTTTGAGGCCGGTTTGGACGCATCCGGCATTGTGGTTGCGTATCCCCGCTGCTACCCCCCGAGCCGTTCCGCGCCGGGCCGTCATATCGTAACTTATGAAACCAATTGGGGATATTATATGTCAGGATCAATAAGCAACGGGGGCACCATCGGTTCCGGCTCCGACGCGATCGTGCTGAATATGTCGGAAGATTCTGCTGCCGGCACGGATGCCCAGTTCACCGTCAATGTCGATGGCCAGCAGATTGGCGGCCGTCAGACCGTCACCGCCTCGCACGCCGCCGGGCAGGACGAAACGTTTACGTTCCTGGGAAACTATGCGCCGGGCCCGCATACGGTCACCGTTACGTTTGCCAACAACTTCCTCATGCCGGGCACGTCGGGCGACCGAAACGTCTATGTCGATGGCGTCAACTATGACGGGCAGACGATCTCCAGCACCACCACGCCGATCTACCAGTCGCCGCTGTTCCCGCCGAATTCCACGCAGGGCGATGTGTGGGGCAACGCAGTCTATTCCGTGATCGACACGACGGCGGTGCCGGCCGGGGCGCCGTCCACTCCCACGACGACGCCCTCCGCCGTGTCGGTCGGCAGCGGGTCGGACACGCTCGTACTGAACATGGCGGAGGATGCGTATCTGGGCGATGCGCAGTTCACCGTTGCCGTCGATGGCGTGCAGGTTGGCGGGACGCAGACCACGACAGCGTCTTTGGCCGAGGGCCAGCAGCAGGAATTCGACGTCCATGGCAATTGGGGGGCGGGCAACCATACCGTTGCCGTGACGTTCACGAATGATGCCATTGGCGCATTCTACCCCGGCACCCAACTCGCGGTCGATACCACGGATCGCAACCTTTATGTCATGGGCATGACGCTCGATGGTGGCACGGCCGCATCGGGCGCGCCGTGGGAGCTTGCCACCGATGGCACGCAGGACTTCACCGTAACGGCCGGCAACAATACGAGCGTCGGGTCTGCGGGAAGTGGCAGTTCTACGACGGCGACGACCGGGTCGACCGGCACAGGCAGCACCAGTTCCTCCAGCGGCACGAGCAGCTCCGGCACCAGCGATACCGCAACGGTCGACAGCAGCAGCCTGGGCAGCGGCACCACCGGCTCGGGCAGCGGAATGAGTTTCGTTGCGCCGACGTCGGGCAGCGGGGGGACCTCCAACGCCAGTTCGGGGAGCGCCGGCACGTCCGCCGACACGACGGCGCCGACCGTTGCGTCCTCGGTCGGGGGAAGCGGCCAGAGTGCGCAGGACTGGACTGTGCCGGCTGCGTCGAGTGCCTTCGGGACGCGGACGAGCACACATGGTTGGGCAGGGCATGGCGGGCCGTGGTCCGCCGACCACCAGAACTGGCAGGCTGCGGTGGCGGCTCACCATCAAGGTTGATATGGCGGTCCCGGGCGGCGTTCGAGCCGCCCGGGCGGTCCCGGCCTCCAGCTCCGGCCATGACGAGGCGACAGGCACAGCCTATGAGTCGGTCGCAACGGCGGTTGCTATCGGACCCACGGAGACCCCCGAGGGGGAGGCGTGTGGTCCGCGCATCCGGCAATATCCGAAGCCGTGTTATACCAACCGCCGCTGAGACCGACTCATAGGTTGCGGCGACAGTAACGCCTCCCTCTCCCTCAAGGGGAGAGGGAGAAGTGTCATTCTCTACGGCGGTTGGTATTACCCCGGCGCGATCCGGTACACCCGTGCCGCTGTCCCGCTGAACAGTGCCGTCTTCTCTGTCGCCGACGCCCCGGCCGACAGCCGTTTGAATGCGTTCCAGCAGGCCGTGTAGTCACAGGACTGCTTGTCGACCGGGAAGTTGCTCTCGTACATGCATCGGTCGGCCCCGAACGCCTCGATGCAGGGCTCGATGAACGGCTTCCAGGTGGCTGCCAGCGTCTCGGACGACGGCGGCACATTCCGCAGATGCAGGTCGAAGCCGAAAATCAGCATCCCCAGCCCGCCCAGCTTCATCACCACGTTCGGGCACTGCGCGATCTCCCGGATGGAGCGCAGCCAACGCTGGAACTCCTCGGACTTCCGGCTCGCGTAGGGCCCGACGCCGAGGAACCCGCCGACATGGTTCAGGACGATCGTGGTGTCCGGGAAGGCGCGCGCCAGTTCGGCGATCTCGGGCAGCTGCGGATGGTAGCACCAGCCCTCGAAGGTCAGGCCCAGCTTCGCCAGGCGAGAGAACCCGGCCCGCCACGTGGCGTCGCGCGAGATTTCCGGCGGCACGGTGCGGGACACGTGCTTGCCGACCTCGCTCGCATCATACGGGATCGACCAGCGGATACCCCGCATGCGCCCGCCGGTCAGCGCGATTTGCGCCTCCAGCACCTCCTGCACGTGCGCGCCGAGGCGCAGATCCGCGTGTCCGACGATCGCCGCGGCGACCCGGGCGGGGCCGTAGCCGCCCGAGGCGCTCATTGCGGCGATGCCGTTGACGAACTCCACCTCTCCCAGGGGACGCAGCGCTTCCGGCCCGTCGGCGCGATAGTGCGTGCGGCACTCGATGAACACGGTGGCCCGCACGTTGTGGCCACCGCCGATGTCACCGAGGATCTGCGGCAGCAGGTACGGCCCGCGATCGTCGTCCCACAGGTGATGGTGCGGGTCGATGATCGGCAGATCGGGTTCCAGCGCCTGCTCAACCCGGGACCGTGCGATCCACCGGTTGAGTGCCACGCTGTGGCGGTAGCTGTTCCCCTGGAAGACGTATGGTTCCGCCATGGGCCTGCGTCCTCCTTACGGCTTGAAGACGACCTCGGCCTCCCCGAGGCCTGCGAACTTCACGGTGCAGGTGTCGCCGGGCGTCAGGTAGCGCAGCCCGGTGCAGGAGCCGCAGGTGACGTACTGCCCGGCCTTCACGCCGTTCGGCAGCATGTTGACCAGCACGACGGCAACACCGAGCGGGTCGCCGGTCGGGTGGCCGCCGATCTGGCCGAGGACGGGGGCGCCGTTGACGTCCAGCGTGACGCGAAGCTTGCCCAGATCGAGGCTACGCCAGTCCGCTTTCGGTTCCCCGCAGACCAGGGCACCGTTGCTGATGCTGTCGGCGAGCTTGTCCAGCCCGCTGACGGCGGCATCGACCGGGAAGCGGCCATGCACGACCTCGATCGCCGCGAGGGCATCGACGGCGGCGGCGACCTCCTCCCGCGTGTACGGCGTGGCGCGCCTGGGCAGGTCCTTGCGGAAGATGAAGGCGACCTCGCCCTCCACGCCGCATTGCGGGACCAGCCGGGCTGGGATGGCGGCGGGCGCGGCGTGTACGGTGCCGGCGTAGATCAGGCCGCGGGTGGCGTCGCCGGTGGCGGGCGCCATGGCCTTGTAGGCGACGACCGCCTGCCCGAGCTGGGCGGTGGTCTCGTCCTGGATGGCGTGCGCGTCGGCTGTGGTGGTGGGGCTGGTCCCCGCGGGCAGTCCGGCGAGCGGCATCATGGTGCGGCGAGCCTCCACCAGGGCGGCGGCTGCCTGTTTGATGAGAGCCTGGTCCATCGCGTCGTTTCCCCGTTCAAGCGTCCCGCCAGGGTGCCACCATCGCGCCAATCCGGCCAGGGTGCCCCCGCAGCCTGTTACATCCGAGTGCTTGGCACCGTCGCCCGCGGATGTCACAGTTGCGCAGCAAGACTGCAACAACCTGAAGCAGGAGGGGGGCTGACGTGATCGGCCTGGTTCGGCTTGGCCTGCGTCGCCCCTACACATCGGCGATCGCGGCCCTGCTCATCCTGCTGATGGGTGCGCTGTCGATCACGCGCATGATCGTCGACATCTTCCCGGTGATCGACATTCCCGTCGTCATGGTGGTGTGGAACTACCCCGGCCTGACCACCGAGGACATGGAACGGCGCGTCGTATTCATCACGGAACGCGCTTATTCCACGACCGTGAACGGCATCCAGCGGATCGAGTCGCAGTCGATCCCCGGAACCGGCCTGCTGAAGGTGTATTTCCAGCCGGGGACGGATATCGGCGCGTCAATTGCGCAGATCACGTCGGTGAACAACTCCATCCTGCGCGGTGCGCCGCCGGGCATGCAGCCGCCGGCGGTGATCCAGTTCAACGCCTCCAACGTGCCCGTCGTGCAGATGACGCTGTCCAGCAAGACGCTGACGGAACAGCAGATCTACGACTACAGCCTGAATTTCATCCGGATAAAGCTGTTCACCATCCCCGGCCTGTCGACCCCGGGCCCGTTCGGCGGCAAGTCGCGGCAGATCAACGTGGCGCTGGACAGCGACCGGCTGGTGGCGAAGGGCTTCACCGCGGTCGACGTGGTGAACGCGCTGCAGGCCTCCAACGTGATCGTGCCCGCCGGCACCGCGCGCATCGGCGAGCGCGAATACAATGTGCAGATGAACTCCAGCCCCTCGGCGGTGGAGCGGTTCAACCAGTTGCCGATCGGCGTGTTCAACGGCGCGCCGGTGACGCTGGGCGACGTCGCCTCGGTGTCCGACAGCTTCGCCGTGCAGGCCAACATCGTGCACGTGGACGGCAAGCGGGCGGTCTACCTGGCGATCCTGAAGCACGCCGACGCCTCCACGCTCGCGGTGGTGGACGCCACGCGGGAGGCGATGCCGGCGATCAAGGCGGCCGCACCGGACGGGCTGGACCTGAAGCTCGACTTCGACCAGTCGGTGTTCGTGCGCGGCGCGGTGGCGAACGTGGTGCGCGAGGCGATCATCTCCTCGATCCTGGTGTCGGTGCTGATCCTGGTGTTCCTGGGCAGTTGGCGGAACACGGTGATCGTGTCGACGTCGATCCCGCTGTCGATCTTCGCCGGTATCGTCGGGCTGTTCCTGACCGGCAACACGATCAACCTGATGACGCTGGGCGGGCTGGCGCTGGCGATCGGGCTGCTGGTCGACAACGCCACCGTCACCATCGAGAACATCCACCGCAACCAGGCGCTCGGCAAACCCCTGACGGTGGCGATCCTGGACGGTTCGGCCGAGGTGATCCAGCCGCTGACGGTCGCCACGCTGGCGATCTGCATCGTGTTCTTCCCGGTGGTGCTGCTGTTCGGCGTGGCGCGATTCCTGTTCATTCCGCTGGCGATCACCGTCGTGCTGTGCATGCTCGCCAGCTACGTGCTGTCGTTCAGCGTGGTGCCCAGCTTCGCCCGCGTGCTGCTGGCCGGCGACACCCAGCACCACGAGCCGCCGCGCGGCTTCTTCGGGGCGTTCGACCGCCAGTTCAACAAGCTGCGCGACGCCTACGGCCGCGCGCTCGCCGCCGTGCTCGGCCGCCGCGTCTTCGTGCTGCTGTGCATGCTGGTGCTGCTGGGGCTTACCGGCGTGCTGGCGACGCGGCTGGGCATGGACTTCTTCCCCAGCGCCGACGTGGGGCTGATCAAGCTGCACTACCGCGCCCCCTCCGGCACGCGGATCGAGCAGACGGAGAAGCTGGTGCTGCAGGTGGAGGACCGCATCCGCCAGATCATCCCGGCCAATGAGCTGGACACCATCAACGACAACGTGGGCATCCCGTCCAGCTTCAACCTGGCGTTCGTGCCGAGCGACAATGTGGGGTCGATGGATGCGGAGATTTTGATTTCGCTGAAGCCGGACCACCACCCGACGATCGACTACATCCGCGCCATCCGTGCGCATCTTCCCGACGAATTCCCCGGCAGCATCTTCTACTTCCAGACTGCCGATATCGTGAGCCAGGTGCTGAATTTCGGCCTGTCCGCGCCGGTGGATATCCAGATCCAGGACGTCAATTTCGACCGCGCCTACGGGCTGGGTCAGCAGTTGCTGCAGAAACTGCATGCCATTCCCGGCGTCGCCGACCCGCATCTGGTGCAGGTGCTGAACTACCCGTCGCTGCAGGTGGACGTCGACCGGTTGCGCGCGATCAAGCTGGGGATCGGCCAGCGCGACGTGGCCAACAACATGCTGACGGTGCTGTCGTCCAGCTCGCTGGTGGCGCCGAACTTCTTCCTCAATCCGCAGAACAACGTGAACTACAACGTTTCGGTGCAGACGCCGCTGGAGCAGATCAGCTCGGTGGCGGACCTGCTGAACACTGCCGTCAGCAAGCCGGATCCGGCCTTCCTGACCGGGCCGGCGACGTTGCCCGCCGCGCCGGTGATGCGGCTGGCGGACATCGCCGGGATCTCGCCGCGCACCAGCCTGGAATCGGTCAACCACTACACCGTGCAGCGGGTGATCGACATCGCCGCCAACGTCGACGGGCGCGACCTGGGCGGCACGGCAGCCGACATCCAGAAGGCCATCGACGAGGTGTCCAAAGGCCTGCCGATC
>JARLIJ010000105.1 GCA_031291795.1 Acetobacteraceae bacterium
AAAGCTCCCCGAGGCAGGAAGATACTTCGCCGCTCACGCAGGATCCGAGGACCTGACTCGACAGGGCAAAAAACTGTCGGTCAGGACTCAGGGAAATCAATCCGGATTTGACGGACAGCCGTAGCCCCTTGAGGGAGAGGGTTGGGGTGAGGGGTCAAACCGCTCCTGATCGTGCCGGGTTGCCCCCTCACCCCAGCCCTCTCCCTCAAGGGGAGAGGGAGCCGTTATTGCTGCCGCAACCTATGAGTCGGTCACAACGGCGGTTGGTCTCAGCCAGCGTTGCGCGCCTGTGCCGCCGCAGTAGAAGATAGAATATAAACAGAATTTAATGTAGATGCAGGCCGATACACGCCGAACACGCAAATGTTCAGTGCAGTTTACAGGCCGTTGACAGCGCGTTTGAGAAAGCGGTCAGACGCTTGATTTGGATCAAAGCATGTCAGCGACCACTGCCGTTAAGGTCTCATTAACCACGACTTATGGCCGTAAATCGCGAGCCGCCTGCTGGCATGGAGCCGCCAATGTCCAATGGCTGTCATAAACCTTCGGTGTCGCGTCGATCCTTCCTTGCCGGCGCAGGCGTCGCCGCAACCGGCGTGGCGCTCGTTGGCGAAGTCCACGCCGCCGTCACCGGCGACGCGCCAACCGTCTACGGGCCCGGCAGCGTCCCACTGACGCTCACCGTCAACGGCAAGGCCCGCACCGTCAGCATCGAGCCGCAGGTCACACTGGCGGAACTTCTGCGTGACCAGCTCGATCTGACCGGCACCAAGATCGGCTGCGATCGTGGCGCTTGTTCCGCGTGCACCGTCTGGCTCGACGGCGCGCCCGTCGCGTCGTGCATGCTGCTGGCAGTCGATGTCGGCAGCCGCGCGATCACCACAATCGAAGGCCTCGCGACCGGCGAAACTTTACATCCCGTGCAGGAGGCATTCATCGCCCACGATGCGATGCAGTGTGGCTACTGTACGCCGGGCATGGTGATGAGCAGCGCCGCGCTGCTGCAGCGTATCCCGCAGCCGACACCGGAGGACATCCACGCAGCGATCAGCGGCCATGTCTGTCGCTGCGGTACTTATCCGCATATCGTCGAGGCCGTGCAGGCCGCCAGCATGGCGCGGAAGGCCTGATCATGAGCGGCGACAACCTGCGCAGCGAAAAGTTTCCGGTCGGCATTGCCAGCGTCGGCCTGGCAGAAATCGAGCGACGCATTCCGCCCGACGAGCCGCCGCCGTTGCCGGTGAACAGTGCGCTGCAAGTGATCGGCAAGTCGACGCGACGCCAGGACGGTCGCGCCAAAGTGACCGGCGCCGTGCGCTACACGGTGGACATCAAGTTGCCCGGGCTGTTGCACGCGCGCGTGCTGCGTTCGTCGTTGCCGCATGCCAGGGTGCAAGCCGTCGATACCGCCGCCGCCGCACGCCAGCCCGGTGTCCGCGCCGTGTTGGTGATCGCGCCGCGCGACGCCATCGTGCGTTATGTCGGCGCGCCGGTCGTGGCCATTGCCGCGACGACCCCGGCCGCCGCCGAGGCAGCCTTGCGCCAGGTCCGTATCGACTATGCGACGTTGCCCTTCGTCGTCGATCTGGATACGGCCCGCCGTCCCAATGCGCCGCTGGTCTATCAGGCAGGAGAGCAGCCCTCGCTCGCCATCGCGGAGATCCCCGTCGCGTCCGGGCTGCCGTTGACCGGCAATGTGCGCGGACCGGAAACCCAGGGCAGCCGCGGCAACATCGACCAAGGCTTCGCGCAAGCCGAGATGCTGGTTGAAAGCGACTATCGTACCCAGACGCAGACCCATTGCTGCATGGAGCCGCACGCGATCGTCGCCGACTGGCGGCCGGATGGCCTCACCGTGTGGATATCGACGCAATTCACCGCCGGTGTGCGCCACGAACTCGCGCAGACTTTCGGGCTTAAACTCAACCAGGTGCGGGTGAAGGTGGCGGCGATGGGCGGCGGCTTCGGTTCGAAGTCGCAACTCGGGAGTTATGGGCAGTATGCCGTCATGCTGTCGCGCCAGGCCGGTGCGCCGGTGCGCCTGGTGCTCGATCGCGCGGAGGAACACCTCGATAGCGGCAATCGCCCTGCCACATCGCAGCATTTGCGGATCGGGGCGCAGCGGGACGGCACGCTGACCGCGATCTCCCTGGTGGAATACGGCACGGCTGGCGTCGGCGTCGGCGCGGGTGTCGGCAATTTCGCGCAGGCGCTCTACACCTGTCCGAACTTCTCATCGGCACAGAACGATGTGTTCATCAACGCCGGCCGCGGTTCGGCAATGCGCGGCCCGGGCAACACGCCGGGCGCCTTCGCCATGGAGCAGGCGATGGATGAGCTGGCCGACAAGCTCGGCCTCGATCCGCTGACGCTGCGAGACCGTAACGACAGGAGCCCGGTGCGGCGTGAAGAACGCCGGCTTGGTGCGGCGCGCATCGGTTGGGATCGCCGGCACGCGCCGGGCGCCGATCCCGGACCGATCAAGCGCGGGATCGGCATGGCGCAGTCGCTCTGGGGCGCCAACGTGCAAACCAACGCCGCCTGCGAAGTGCGTCTGTTGCGCGACGGTTCGGTGGAAGTCCTGTCCAGCGTGCAGGATCTGGGCACCGGCGTCGCCACCGTGCTGGCGCAGGTGGTCGCGGAAGAGTTCGGCCTGCAGCCAAGCGATATCACGGTGCGCATCGGCGACACCGACTTTCCTGCCGGCCCGCCATCCTATGGCAGCCGCACCACGGCCTCCGTCACGCCGCCGGCGCGCAGTGCGGCCTGGCAGGTAAAACAGATGCTGTTCCGTCAGGTCGCCCCGACGTTCGGCGTTGCGCCGGAGCAGTTGGTTGTCGGCAACGGCCAGGTTGGCGTGCGCAACGATCCGACGCGTGCCATGAGCTTGCGTGCCGCCGCTGCCGGCTTGCGCACGGATCAGCTCAGCGTGGTCGCGTCGCGCAGTGACGACTATGGCGGTTTCCGGCGCCGCATGAGCGATGCAGCCTTGGCGCAAACCGACCTGGGCGGCGTGCAATTCGCCGCGGTCGCGGTCGACACCGAGACCGGTGCGATCCACGTGGAACGTGTCGTCGCCGTGCAGGATTGCGGTCGGCCGATCAATCCGAAGCTGATCGAAAGTCAGGTGCAGGGTGGCGTGCTGATGGGCATCTCTTATGCGCTTCTTGAAGAGCGCGTGATCGATCAGCACACCGGCCACGTGATGAATGCGGATATGGAACAATATAAACTTGTCGGTGTGCGCGAGACGCCGTCGATCGACGTTGTGGTGCTGGAGAATTATCAAGGCCAGAGCGCGACCGACGCTTACGGCATTGCCGAACCGGCGAACATCGCCACGGCGCCGGCGATCGCCAATGCGGTGTTCAACGCGATCGGCGTGCGGCTGCGCAGCTTGCCGATGACGCCGGCCGTCGTGCTCGCGGCGCTCGGCAGCGTGCCGCAGGGGAGCTGAGCGATGGACCGTTTTTCCTGGCAGAGCGCGCGTTCGCCGACCGAGGCGGCAACGCTTGGCAACACCACGGTCGCCGAGGCGATGCTTGCCGATCCGGCACTGTCGGCGGCAGCGGATTGCGTGGTGCTGAAGGCCGGCGGCATCGATCTGCTGGACCTGATGAAAGAAGGCCTGTTGCGGCCAGGCCGTGTGGTGAATCTGCGCGGGATTCCGGGGCTCGACAGCATTGCCGAGGATGCCGGTGGATTGCGTATCGGCGCGCTGGCGACGTTGGAGCAAGTCGCGACGCATCCGACATTACGCCAGCGCTACACCGCACTCGCCGATGCGGCGGAAAGTTCGGCGAGCCCGCAGATCCGCCACGTCGCGACGCTGGGCGGCAATTTATTACAACGGCCGCGCTGCTGGTATTTCCGCTCGGCGGCGCATCGTTGCGCGCGTAAAGGCGGCGAGTACTGCTTCGCCTTTACCGGCGAGAACCGCTACCACGCCGTGTTCGGCCACGATGATTGTGCCATCGTCCACCCCTCGACTTCGGCAACCGCGCTGGTCGCTTTCGGTGCGCACGTCGAACTGACGAATGCGCAGGGCAGTTTGCGCACGGTGCCGCTGAGCGACTTCATGGTCGGACCTGCTGTCGACATCATGCGCGAGACGGATCTGCGTTCCGGCGAAGTGCTGACCGCGGTGGTGTTGCCGTCAATGCCGGCCAGCACGCGTTCGGCATTTTTGAAGCAAGCGGAAAAGCCGTCATTCGACTGGTCGATCGCCGACGTTGCCGTGGTGTTGGATCGCGCCGCCGACGGGCGCTGCCAACATGCGTCGATCGTGCTCGGTGCCGCTGCGCCGGTGCCCTGGCGCGTGCCACACGCCGAGGCGGCGTTGGTCGGCCAGACGATCGATGCGACGGTCGCTCACGCAGCTGGCCAGGCTGCCATCGCGGGCGCCGCGCCACTGCGTCACAACGCCTACAAGCTGCCGATCCTGGCTACCTTGGTCCGGCGTGCCGTGCTGCAAGCGGCCGCTTAACATCCTTCCGGAGACTGCAAAATGACCACACGACGCGATGCCACTGTGGGTCTTATTGCCGCGACTGGCTTGCTGCTGGTCCCGGGCCTCGCGGCTGCGCAGCAGCAGCAGCCGATCGAACTGCCGGCGCCACGCGCCGATTTCGGCACGTCGTTGGCACAGGCGCTGAAGCAGCGCCGCTCGACGCGCGATTTCGCGCCGCGTCCATTGGCGCCGCAGGCACTGTCCGAGCTGTTGTGGTGCGCTTACGGCATCAACCGGCCGGCGTCCGCGGACCGCACCGCGCCGTCCTGGCGGCATGCGCGCGAGACGGACATCCTCGCCGCCACGGCGGATGGCACCTGGCGCTACGATCCGGTGGCGCATCGATTGCTGCCGCATCTTGCCGGTGACATCCGCAGCCAGACTGGCGTGCAGGACTTTGTCGGCAGTGCGCCGTTGAATCTTATCTACGTCACCAACATCGAGCACATGGGCGGCGTTTCGCGCGAAGAGCAGCATCGCGTCGCTGCCGCGGATATCGGCTTCATCGGGCAAAATGTTTATCTGTATTGTGCGTCGGAGGGGCTGGCCTGTGTGTTTCGCGCCTCGCTGGACGTGGACCGGCTTGCGACCACGCTCAAGCTGGCGGAGACGCAGTTCATCAGCTTCGTGCAGACCGTGGGTTATCCGGCGTCGTAGAGAGCGCCGTTGACGCAGATCAATGTATACAACGGTGTGAAAGTGCGAGACGCCGTAGCGACTCGGCCACCTCTCTCGACCAACAGGTCGGCGAAATACGCGCCGACCACCATATCACGGTAGTACACTCTGATACTGTATTGCTGCACACCGCCAGGCCAGCGACACGCATTTCATGTGCCAGGGTGTTCTCATAGACCTTTTCCAGGAAGCCAGCCCCGAGCGTATCGGGCACGGTCAAGGCGCAGCCGATCACCCATCCAGAACGATCATTCAGCCCGTCGCCATCTGCGTGTTCCGCGTGCATCTTCTGATATCTGCGTTTAAGACCAACCGCCGTAGAGAATGACACTTCTCCCTCTCCCCTTGAGGGAGAGGGGCGGGGTGAGGGGGCGAGCCGCACCGCCGGTGGTGGTACGCCCCCTCACCCCAGCCCTCTCCCTCAAGGGGAGAGGGAGAAGTGTCATTCTCTTCGGCGGTTGGTATAAGACCTGCCTTTGCGATGCGGCTGACGGACAGTTACGGAAGAGTTGACGGGCCTACGCTGCACGAGAGGCGCAGACCGTATCCACCCGCGGAAGCAAGCAGAAGCAACCAGTCAAAACCTCTGTGCAGAGGTACTGGTGGGACGTGCTTGCACCGCCAGGACCCAACGGGCCGAAGCTGTTGGGCGGGCATGCCATATTCCCAGGCGATCTCATGCCGCACCGGCCCCTTGGCGTCTTGGCGGTTCATCTTGCTTACGGGTTGGATCAAGCAATCGACACGGACCGGGCCCGGCAAAACCGGACCGCTCCCCGTTCAACCGATTGCCCCGGCGTTTCGACCGGAGGATACGCAGCCTGATCGTTCCCTTGCACAGATAATAGGCCGACCGGTCGGTGCCGCTTGTCTCCGGCGGCGGACGGCGGGCGGCACGAGACTTGCGTCACGGTCGCCCTGACCAACAACAAATGCGCGACCCCGATCCCGACAGGAGACGCATCATGACCGAGACGCGGCGCACCGACCGGATGAAGCTGGGCGGCGGCTTCTTCCATCCCACCGGCAACCACGTGGCGTCCTGGCTGCACCCCGACGCGCAGATCGATGCCGGCACGAGCTTCCGGCATTACGTGCAGATCACGCAGACCGCCGAACGGGCGAAATTCGACCTGGTGTTCGTGGCCGACGCGGTGGCGACCCGGCCCGGCGACCTGCAGGCGCTGAAGCGCTGGCCGCAATACATGGCGTTCTTCGATCCGCTGTCGCTGATGGCGGGACTGGCGGCGGTCACCACGCATATCGGGCTCGTTGCGACTGCAACCACCAGCTACAACGAACCCTACACGCTGGCACGCCGGCTGGCCTCGATCGACCACATGAGCGGGGGTCGTTGCGGCTGGAACGTCGTGACGTCCTCCAACGTCTCGGAAGCCTATAATTTCGGCCGAAACGAACACTTCGCCCACGGCGAGCGCTATGCTCGGGCGCGCGAATTCGTCGATGTGGTCTGCGGATTGCTGGACAGCTATGACGACGATGCGTTCCTGCGCGACCGATCGAGCGCGATCTATTTCGACCCGGCGAAGCTGCATGTGCTGGACCATCATGGGGAGAATTTCACGGTGCGCGGGCCGCTGAACATGGCGCGTCCACCGCAGGGCTACCCGGTGCTCGCGCTTGCCAGCGCCTCCGACACCGGCAAGGACCTGGCGGGACGGATCGCGGAAATCGTGTTCTCGCCGCTGCACACGCTGGATGACGCGCAGGCGCTGTACCGCGAGTTGAAGGGACGTGCGGCGGGGTACGGCCGGGCGCCGGACCAGATCAAGCTGATGCCGGGCCTCAACCCGGTGGTCGGGCGCACCGAGGCGGAAGCGAAACAAAAGCACGCCTTCCTGCAGTCGCTGATCCACCCGGATGTCGGCCGCTCGCTGCTGTCGACCGCGCTGGGGAATATCGACCTGTCCGACTGTCCGCTGGATGAGCCGTTGTCGGAGGCGATCTGCGTGGTGGGCCTGCGCAACGGGCGATCGGAGGGGCGCCAGGTGGTCGCGATGGCGCGCGAGGAGGGCATGACGCTGCGCCAGAGCTACCAGCGCTTCGCCGGCGCGCGGGGGCAGCGCACGGTCATTGGCTCGCCCACGCAGATCGCCGATCACATGGAGGAATGGTTCCTGGCACGCGGCGTCGACGGCTTCCTGGTGCAGCCGCCGGTGCTGCCGTCGGGGCTGGACGATTTCGTGGACCTCGTGGTGCCGGAGTTGCAGCGGCGCGGGCTGTTCCGCACGGAGTACGAGGGGACGACGCTGCGGGAGAACCTGCAGCTTGACCGCCCGGCCAGTCGCTACGCGGCGGCGTAACGACTGGCCCCCCCACCCGGATCAGGCGCCCTGCAACGCCTGCTTGATCTTGTCCGGCGTGATCGGCACCGACCGCACCCGCCGCCCGATTGCATCGTGCACCGCATTGGCGATCGCCGCCGGCACCACCGCAGCGGTGGCCTCGCCCACGCCCCAGGGCGGCGTATCGGGCCGGTCGATCATCTCGATCACCACCTCCGGCACCTCCGGGAAGGTCAGGATCGGGTAGGACGCCCAGTCGAGGCTGGTCACCATCTTCCGGTCGAACGTCACCGCCTCCTTCACCACGCGGCTGACGGTCTGGATGACATTGCCCTCGATCTGGTTGCGCGCGCCGTCCGGGTTGATGATCTGGCCGCAGTCATGCGCCACGTAGAACCGCCGCACGCGCAGGTCGCCGGTGGTCCGGTCGACCACCACCTCGGCCACCGCGGCGACATAGGTGCGGTAGAGCTCGTAATACAGGTAGGACAGCCCGCGGCCGATCGCGGTCTTGCCGTCCGCCGGCTGTGCCAGGCGCGTGTGCCAGCCGCACATCGCCGCGACGCGGTGCAGCACCTCCGCCCCGCGCGGATCGTCGATCAGGCGGACGCGCAGATCCAGCGGATCGGCACCGGCGGCCGCGGCGAGTTCGTCGAAGAACGCCTCGTTGGCGAAGGTGTTCTGCATGCGTCCGGGGGTGCGGATCCAGGACGGGCGCAGCGGCGTGGAGGCCAGCCGGTGCACCACCGTCCGCATCGCCGGCACATGGTACGGCACCGCCGAGTCATTGACGATGTTGCCCGGATTGAGCTGCCCGTCGCTCGGCAGCCCCGCCAGGTCGCCGCCCAGCAGCGGCACGTTCTGGCTGGTGGCGTCGGGATAGAAGAACGCGCCCCGCCAGGCGGCGAGGTGCCCCGCCGCATCCAGCCCGCCCTGCATGTCGATCACCACCGGCGGGCCCTTCGGGTCCCAGCCATGCTCGTCCTGGCGCATCCACTGCACCCGCACCGGCTGGCCGACCGCCTGGGCCAGCAGCACGGCATCGGCGGCGGCGTCCTCATGCCCGTTGCGCCCATAGCAGCCGGCCCCGGCCAGGTAGATGCAGCGCATGTTCGCAACCGGCACCCCGGCCATCGCGGCCAGCTGGGTGCGCAGCGTGTGCACCGACTGGGACGCCGTCCAGCACGTCACCTGGCCGTCCACCACCTGCGCCACCGCGCAGGACGGCCCGATCGAGCCATGGGTATGGATCGCGAAGTCGTAGCTCGCGGACAACCGGTGCGCGGCCCCGGCCAGCGCCGCGTCCACGTCCCCCACATCACTGGTGACGTTGTCGTGCACCACCTTGGTGGCGCGGACATAGTCGTAGATCGTGGCCTGGTCCGGCAGGATCGCCGTGTCCGACCAGGTGGCCGTCAGTGTCTGGGAGGCCTTGATCGCCGCCCATTCCGTATCGGCGACCACCGCCAGGAAATTACCCCGCCGCACCACGCGGACATGGCCGGGCAGGGCCTGGACCGAGGCCTCGTCCACATGCTGGAGCGTGGCCCCGATCGCCGGCGGCCGGATCACTCGGGCATGCAGCATGCCGGGCAGCCGGAAATCCTGCATGTAGACGAAACCGCCGGTCACCTTGCCGGGAATGTCGATGCGCGGCACCGACCGTCCGACCAGCTTGTAGTCCGCCGGCGGCTTCAGCGGCGCGGCGGGATCGATCGGCATGGTGACCGGACCGTCCGCCACCAGCGCGCCAAAGCCCAGCTGGGCACCGCCCGGGCCGAACACCGTCCCGTCCTGGATGCGAAGCGCGCCGGCGGGCGCCCCCAGCCGCGTCGCGGCCCGCGCCAGCAGGGCCTGGCGTGCGGTGGCGGCGGCGTGGCGGAGCTGCATGCCGCCGCGCTCGACCGACAGGCTGCCGCTGGTCGGCCCCTGGTCGGGCGTCAGCGCGGTGTCGCCCTGCACCAGCGTCAGCCGGTCGAGCGGCAGGTCCAGCTCCTCGGCCACGATCTGCATCAGGGTCGTCTGCATGCCGGTGCCGAGGTCGACCTTGCCGGCGAATGCCGTGACATGGCCCGTGGCGTCGATCGCCAGGAACCCCTCCACCGCATTGGGCGAGACGGACTTGCCGCCCGCCGCAGGCTGTGCCCCTGCCGAACGCAGCGGGACGCTGAAGCTGACGACGAGTGCGGCGGTGCTGCGCAGCAGGCCGCGGCGGCTGAGCCGAAGTGCTGACACGCTCATGCCTCCCCCGCGCGCCGGATCGCGCGGACGATGCGCAGATGCGTGCCGCAGCGACAGAGGTTGTTGGCCAGTTCCTGTCGAATATCGTCCTCCGACGGGTGCGGCGAGCGTGCCAGCAGCGCGGCCGCCTGCATGATCATGCCGTTGATGCAGTAGCCGCACTGCACCGCCTGCTCGTCGATGAAGGCCTGCTGCAGCTTATGCGGATGCTCGACCGAACCGAGGCCCTCCAGCGTGACGATCTTGCCGGCACCGATGCTGGAGGCGGGGACCGAACACGAGCGCACCGCCTGCCCGTCGACATGCACGGTGCAGGCGCCGCACTGGCCCAGGCCGCAGCCGAAGCGCGGGCCGCGCAGCCCGAGCTCGTTGCGCAGCACATACAGCAGGGGCATGTCCGGATCGTCCACCGTGACGGTGACCGGCCGGGAATTCACGTTGAGCGCGAGCGATGCCACGGCGGTCAGCCCACCTTGTCGTGGGCGACCTCGGCGCCAAACCGGCTCCAGGCGGAAGCGGGCCCACGCCCGTTCGACGCGGCCTGGGGCGCCACCTTGTGCCAGGCGGTCGCGGGCCAGGTGTCGTCGGGCAGGTTCACCACGATCGGGGTGGCGGTGCTGCGCACGACGACCCAGCGGAACGGCAGGGTGCGGGAGGGGTTGATCTCCATGTGCGGCAGCCGGGCCGGCACATGGATGAAATCGCCGGCCCGGGCGGTTGCGGAGAACTCGCCTTGGTTGCCCCAGATCACCAGGCTTTCGCCCTCCAGGACGAAGGTGATGGTCTCCTGCTCGCCGTGATGGTGGATGCCGGTGCGGGCGCCGGGCTCGACCTTGAACAACCCGCCCCAGAGCTGGGTGTCGACGTTCTGTGCGGCCGAGATAGCGGCCAGCCGTTCGGATCCAGGGGTCTGGGCCGTACCGGAATCGAAGTCGGCGGCCGAGACGATGCGGATGGCTGGGGACGGGCTCATGGAACTCTCCGTGGGTGATGCGGACCAGGACGGGTTGGGCGGCAGGCCGCCGCCAACCAGCCAGGGCCAGGCGCGTTTGATTTTGTGCTAGAGCGGTTTCCCGGTGACTGGAAAACTCATGCCGTCATGGCCGGGCTTGTCCCGGCCATCAATCGCGGGACGGTGCTGGTACAGATGGCCGGGTCAAGCCCGGCCATGACGATCTCTGACAATGGCAGGTTTCCAGTCAGCCGGAACGTGCTCTGGTGTCCGATTCCGAAGTTCGCAGCCATGGGCGAGTGCCGGAATCGGGACACCAGCCCGTTATTTTCAGTGGCCTGCCGATCCCCTGCGTCCGCTGCAAAGGGCAGCGAACTTCGGGGGCAGGACACCAGGATGGCCGTTGGTGCCGTCCGTGCGGGCCATGGCAGAAGCAACCGGACGGGACCGGCACCGGCGAGCATGCCTGCCGGCATGACCGACAGCCCGGTCTGACGGATCGCCAGGCCCGAACCGCCGCGCAGCAGCAGGCGCGCCACCAGCAACAGCAACGCCACGCCGAGGAGCGGGCCAGGGACAGGCATATTGACCCCGCGCTGGAGTGCGTTCCCCAGCAGGGTGAAGCCAATCAGCACGGTGAGGGCAGGCGGCATGGGCGATTGCTTGCGGCAGGAGGGCCTACGGCGCAGGCCCGATGACGCCGATATGCGAGGGGCCGCTTGCCGCAAAACGTCCCCGATCTGAGAATGAGCTTTGCACGGCCGGACAGGCTTGCCGGCACAGGATTTCCGACCATGGACTATCTCGCGGCGATGCGGGCCTTTGTGCGCTCAGCGGAACTCGGCAGCCTTTCCAAGGCTGCAAACGAGCTTGGGGCCAAGGTGTCCTCGGTATCCCGGGCCGTTGCCGCGCTGGAAGCCGATCTCGGCACCAGCCTGCTGAACCGTTCCACGCGCCGGCTGCACCTGACGGAGGCAGGCACCGCCTTTCACGAACGCGCGACCCGGATCCTGGTGGAAGTGGAGGAGGCGCGGCTGGCGACGGCCTCGCTGAATGGCCGACCCCAGGGCGTGTTGCGGCTGAACCTGCCGGCGGCGTTTGGGCGGCTGCACGTGGTTCCGCACCTTCCCGGGTTCATGGCGGCGTATCCGGAGATCCGGATCGACGCGACGCTGACCGATGCGACGGTCGACCTGATCGAGACCGGCACGGATGTGGCCGTGCGGATCGGCGCGCTGGCCGATTCCTCGCTGGTGGCCAAACGGCTGGCGCCGCATCGCCGCGTGCTGGTCGCCAGCCCGGCGCATCTGGCGCAGACGGGACCGGTCGAGGCGCCGGCGGCGCTGGTGGAGCGCGCCTGCCTGCTGTTTGCGCTGCAGCCGTCCGACCGCTGGCATTTCCGCCAGGGCGAGGGGCCGTGGCAGGCGGTCGCGGTCTCCGGGCGGATTCGGATGAACGATTCCGAGGCGCTGCGGGAGGCGACGCTGGCCGGCCTGGGCATCGCGCTGCTGCCGACCTGGGTGGTGGGGTCGGATATCGCCCGCGGCACGCTGGTGCGGCTGCTGCCGGAGTGGACCGCGCAACTGGCGCCGAGCGCCGAACCGGCGATCTGGGCGGTGTATCCGCCGAAGCGGATTGTGTCGCCGAAGGTGCGGGTGTTCGTGGATTTCCTCAGCGAGCGGTTCGGGCGGCTGCCGTACTGGGATGCGTCATCGTAAGGCGCCGCCCCGCATCGCGACGGGGCGGTGCGGGGCAGGGCGGGGCGGGGCGGGGGCGCTGGATCTTGCCGTCCGAACATCATGGCGGATTGCGCGCCGCTTCGGCCGGCATCGCTGCAGGCAGCCAAAATGTGACGACCGTGCCCTGGCCGGGTGTGCTTGCCATGGACACCGCGCCACCCGACCGCCTGGCGAAGTTATACACGCTGGCCAGTCCGAGGCCCGTGCCCTTGCCGCGTGGCTTCGTTGTGAAGAAGGGTTCGGGCGCCCGCGCCAGCACGTCGGGGGGCATGCCGAAGCCGTGGTCGGCAACGGAGATTCGCGCATAAAGTCCCGGTGGCAGTGCCGCCGGACGTTGCCCCGATCTCTGCCTGGCCGTGCCGCTATCGACATCGTCCGGCACGACTCGGATCAGGATGTTGCCGCCGTCCGGCATGGCGTCGCGTGCGTTGATGGCGAGGTTCATCACCGCCGCCTGCAACGCGGTGGGCTCGCCCCTGACCCATCGGGGGAGTCCCGCGGCATTCACCTCGCAGTGCGCCTGATATGCCCCCCCGAGGATCCGCGACAGCATCTCGCAAACATCTGGGACGCACTGTGCCGGATCGACCAGCGGATGGCGTTCGTCCACGCCGTTGCCCTGGTCATGCCTGGCGAAGTCGAGGATCTGCCGTATGAGGATGGTGCTGCGTCCAGCAGCTTCGTCGATCTGCTGCGCCAGGGATCGCACGCGGTCGGGCTCGCCGGCATGTTGCGCAATGAGGTACGCGCTGGCTTGCACGGCCTGGATGACATTGGCGAAGTCATGCGCCACGCCCGCTGCAAGCTGGCCCAGGAGTTCAAGGCGCTGGGCCTCGATGGCTGCGTTCTTCAAGCGATCGGCGCGACCGTCATCCGCTTTGCCGGGAGGGGCGCTCCGCATGGCCGACAGCCATCCCATCATCATGGCCAACGCCGCGGCGCCGCAGATGCCTGCAGGCACCGTTGCATGATGCCACCAGGGCGACACCACCTGGGGAGCGCGGGGAGCGTGGGGAGCGGGGAAGCGGACGATCACGGCAGGCGGATCGCCGTCCAGGCTGGCAGTGGCGTCGATTCGATTGATGTTGGCGGCCGTCGCGACAATCCGGGTGTCCCCGCTTGCCGACCGTTGCAGCACAGCAACCGAGCGCGCGGCGTTGTCCTGCGCCGTCTGGACCAGGCGGCCCCGGTTGTACCAGGCAGCGGCTGTCACGCAGACGGCAGACAGGTAGAATGCTGCGCCGAGGAGAACCAGCCGCACCCAGGATTGCGCCTGAGGCGAGGTGTAACTCGGCACTGCCGCATCCGTCGGAATGGTACGGTGCACCATGAAGGCCCCCTGCAGTCCCTGCCGCATTGTGCCACGACGGTCCTGGCGGGGGTGGACGGGGCGACCGCGCAGTTGGCGGCGCGGCGTCCGCCAACCTGGTATCCGGCGAAATCGCCCGCAGCGTGACCCGCCGGGGATATCCGTTTCAATTCCGGTCTATGCGCGATGCAATACGGTGGCCTCAGCGTGCGTTGCGGGGGGTGTGACCCTTATCCCTGCGAACGGTCAGATGAGGCCACCTGCTTCGAAGCATCACCTTCCACACACGCGCTGGAAGTAGTCCCTGGAGGCCTCAGTTGCCGGCGACGCCCGTCCGCACCATTCGGGCCGCGGTTCGGTGGCTGCGACCTGGACGACCTTCGCCGCTGGTGCGGCGGCGGCGGCCACCTGCATGCTGGCGGGGATCGACACTGGGGGTGCCGGCTGCGGCGGTGCCGGAGCCTGTGCCTGCGCCACCTGCGGTGTCCGCGTTTCCGAGACTGCCCGCATGTCGACACCGCACGGCTTGCCGAGGCGCTGCATAGCGGCCCGAACCCCCTCGTCGTCCTGGCACAGCATCTCGCGGGCAATCGCCTGTTCGCCCATATTGAACATCAAGGCGACCTTCTGCCGCAGCTCGCAGGCCTTGTCCGCCCAGGTTGTTCCAGCCGAGAATCCGAAGCCCGGCAGGGCAAGACCACCGGACGCACCGACCGCGCAGGGGTTGCCGCCCACGACGTTGGGCGCGATCACCTCCGGCGTGTTCCGTACAGTATAGCTGCCGCTGTAGTTCATGTTCTGGTTGCTTGTCGTGGGGGCTGTCGGATCGGCAGCGGTGGCACCGGTGCTGGTGCCGCTGGTACCGGTCGAGTCGTTTAGATAGACGTTCGTGGTATTGTTGGGATTCGCGCTCGACGTGGACGCCCCTGTCCTTGCACTGGAGGATCCGGTCCTCGCGCTGGACGAACCAGTCGTTGCGTTGGACGAACCGGTCGATGACACATTCGCCGAGGAGGACGAACGCGTATTCGCTGTTGAGGTTGCACCCGAAACGCTGGATGACGCACCGTTGCCAATCGGATTGCCGATGACGTTCACCCTTGGATCGGAGACCGCCGATGACTGCGAGCCGGACGAGTTGACGGCGGTGGAATTGGAACCTGACGTCGAAGTTTGGGCATAGCCCGCGCCACTCAGCATCGCCAACGCCGTGGCGGCCAGAAGGATGGTCTTCACTGTAGTTCTCCTGGTACCGTTACTTGGACGTATATGACGTCGAAAGAACGGTTTGTTGCGACGCACGTGTGGGAGGCGGTTTGCTCCTAAGACCGTACCTGGGGCGGTCCGCCGCCCCAGGCCGTGCCTCGACGCACGTGTAGTTCTGATCCGGTTACGGATCGGTCAGCAGGTCGGTATCAGCGTGGGCCATGCCCCTGCTTGGGCAGCGTCACGATCACGGCGCCACCGAGGTTCGTATTGCTCGCGGTGGCGGCAGACTGGCCGGAAGCCTGGCTGTTCTGTCCGCCGCTGGCACTGCCGGACGCACCGTTCGCCTGGATCGGCCCGCGGCCGCTCTTGTTAATGGCCAGTCCAGCCGTGACGGTCCCGCCGACATTGGTCTGCGTCGCTGTCGTATCGGTATAGGAACCAGCAGGGCTTGCGCGGCCCGCGGCTGTGGTTTCAACCGACGTGTAGTTTCCCGAGACCGCGCCGACGATCACACCGCCGGTGCCTGCCGCCTTGGCCTGGGCCTGCGTGCCCTGGGTGCTCTGAACACCCGCGGTCGAACCGGCCGAGGTCGTCGCGAGGTTTACATCGCCTGCGATGCCCAGCGTCGGCGCCGGCGAACCGGCGAACGCAGCGAACGGAACCAGCATTGTGGCTGCGAAGAGGAACTTACGCATGGCAAGTCTCCAGAAATGCGCAGCGACGGGACGGGGAAAGTCCGCAGCGTCAATACTGCGCGAGTGAAGTCCTGTTCAGGAATTTCCTAAATAGGACGATGAAGCATGACGGTAGTTGCCTTACTATCGCCAGCCCCGAAGCTGTCTTTGGTCGGGAGGCTTCGCGGCAGAATGGGAATTAATGGAATTATTAATCTTCGTCAACCTATTCTGTGCAGGGAACTGGAGCGGTATGGATATAAACCCGCTATGAAATCGGCTGCGACGATGCGCTCGCGCGCTCATATATCACTGATATAAAGCCGTTATTCGACGTATCTCCAGAACCGGGAAGGTTAATTCGTCCGTCGGGTATGCGTTAATAAACTGTTTGTGCAAAATAATCAGCATCCACGCGCTTATTTTCATTACTAATGCGATTTCGACATGGTCCGAAAGTGCCGCAATATCATATCGGTTATAATAATGATGGTGATGATGAGCCTGCCGGCGGTCTGCTGCCGCGATGGCGGCGATGGCAGCGTCGCTCATTGCCGATCCGTTTCCGACCGGCACATGCGCACCCGAACACGCGACATCGTCCAACGTCCCGATGCCGAAGGTCGCAGCCACGGGCGAGTGTCGGAATCGGGATGTTGGCTCGTGTTTTCAGCGACCTGCCAATCCCCGAGGTTCGCTGCAAAGGGCAGTGAACGTCAGGGGCAGCACACCAGAGCGTGATGCGTCGATGGAGCACGGCAGCATCGGCCTGTTGCTGGCGGCCAGTGGAGACCGCACACGTGCCGCGAGCAGCAGGAGCATGCTCACGCTGCAGAAGACAATTGCAGATTGGTTTGGCGATATGCCAGTGGCGAGGCACGCCGAGCTGGTCGGGCCGCCTGGGAAAGGCGAAGGGTACGGCTCACGAGTCCGAGTGGCTTGATAATACGTGCTCGCTCAGCCCTGCGTCCCCCGACCAGCGGGACGACGCGGCGCCGACATAGACGGCGCTCGGTGCGTTTCCGCTACTCAATACAGAGTGGTACTGCGCAGGACAGAGTGGTGCTTCGCGGGCCAGGTACTGCGGCGGCTCTTGCTATGGCGATCTCGATGTCTCGCAGGACCACGACGCCGGTCACGGTTCTTTCGATCAGCATACTGCGCCGGTCCCGCGGGTCGCGCCTTCGTCGCAACAAGTCAAGCGCTTCCATCCGATCCAGTCCGCGACTGATGGACGGCTTGCTGACCTTCAGTTGGGCAGCCAATCCTCGTACGGTCTGCTCCTCATCCGCCAGGTAGCACGTCAGTAACACGGCGAGCTGGCGTGCTGTCAGATCCGGACGATCGGCGTGCACCATCGCAACGGTCGCGGCGCACAGGATATTGAGGTGTTCAGCCGACATTGGACCGGTCCGGCATGGGAGCAGGCATTATTGCCACCGTATAGTCAAACCACTCTGACACGGTCTGGGACCGGACGCCGTCACCACTTTCCGGCAGGAAGGAGATGGCGCCGCTTACGCGCATACGTCCGATTGGGGTGAGATCGTCGGAGGGACCGTGACCTGCACCACAGTCATCGTCTGTGGGGGTCGGCGAGGGAAGTCGTTCTCGCATGACATCGCTCCTGATGACGCCAGGGTTGCTCACCATGGCATTCGCATCTGTTGCCAACTCCACCAAATAGAGAGATGAAGTGGACTAGATGTCGAACCGTTGCAGAGAAAAGATATTAATCATATCAAAATGATATATCTTCCCTCGCATTAATCAATGCTAACGAGAATTTTTATGGCCAGCAATTAACGTTCTAGTGGGAATTCGGAGAACAGGAGGCCTCATACTTGCGTAGGTGACGATGGCGTACCGTATCGACCACGAAATCGGTATCATTCAGACCGATGGCAACGAACACCGGAATATGCAGGGGCATCCGGTCGTGTACGAGGCCGCCGGTCGTCCTTGCCCCCGTTACTGCTCAGCGTCCCGCCTCACATCTCGTTGTGAGCGACCAAGCGGTCAGTTCGTTGTGAGCAACCAAGCGGTCAGCGCGGAATATTGGCGACGCAGCGTAGAGCTAAGGTGGTTCGGATCGGATGGTCGCTTCGAAATGCTTTGCCATGCGGCGGCTTCGGCTAAGCCAGGCGAAGCAGCGCTCACCACCCGCAGACGCGGCAAGGCGGCGAAGCCGACCCGACGGGGCGCTTGCGCAGGATCTCCGGCGTGATGGCATGTCCGGCGAGCCAAAACCCAGAGTCAGCATGGGTTTCGGGATCCGCGTGCGTTTCGGGATCCGCGTGCGTTTCGGGACGGTGTCGAAGACCCGGGTCGTCGCGCCGATCGCGGGATCAGGCCCGGGGACACAGATAACCCCTGGTGCGCTACGGCACCGCGGTCGCCGGGTTCATCCGGACGGTTGACGCAGCCAGGCGCTGGCCGGGCACACCATAGCCGCCGGCGCCCAGCGCCAGCACCTCCAGGTCGCTGGCGCGCAGCACAAGGTCGGCGTCCGCGCCGCAGTTGCGATCGTCCCCGGTGGTGCGCAGGCCGGACCAGTGCACGCGAAACACCGGGTTGCGCGCCGGCTGGCGTTCCTCGACGATCAGGCTGCCGCCGGACTGGCGCATCGCCGACACGTCCAGCACGCAGATCGCCGACCCCGGCCGTTCGACCGCGAGCCGTGCGGCGACGTCCCGCGCGATCGGGCGCTCCGGGCTGAACGCGATGATGTCGCCCACGCGCGGCGAGATCGAGGCCGCGCGGTTTACCAGTTCCAGCAGCCCCATGCCGCAGATGGTCGCGATGGTCGCGGCCAGCACGAACATGCCCCAGGGGTGGTGCGCGTCCCGGCGGTTGGCGTTCCGTCGGTTCGCGTTCCGCTTGGTCTTCCGGTCGCCCGCCTGCATGGTCCCGCCCGCTCCGTGTCGCTCAGCCAGGACGCACAATCCCCCCGAACGGTTCACGATCGATGAACGAAGCTGCGGAATTCGTGTTCAGCCGGCCTGCACGCTTCAGGCGGCCTGCACGCCCAGCCGGCCGGCGAGGTCCTGGATGAACTGCCAGGCGACACGCCCCGACCGGGCACCGCGGGTGACCGACCACTCCACCGCCTCGGCCCGGAGCGCGTCGGGGGCGATCGGCAAGGCCAATTGGGCGGCATAGCCCTCCACCATGGCGAAATAGGTCGGCTGGTCGCAGTTGTGGAAGCCGATCCACAGGCCGAAGCGGTCGGACAGCGAGACCTTCTCCTCGGTCGCCTCGGACGGGTTGATCGCGGTCGACCGCTCGTTCTCGATCATGTCGCGCGGCATCAGGTGGCGGCGGTTGGAGGTGGCGTAGAACAGCACGTTCTCCGGCCGTCCCTCGATGCCGCCGTCCAGCACCGATTTCAGCGCCTTGTAGTCGGCGTCCTCGCGCTCGAAGGACAGGTCGTCGCACAGGATCAGGCAGCGCCGCTTCTGGCTGCGCAGCACGTTCAGCAGCTCCGGCAGGCTGCGGATATCCTCCCGGTGGATCTCGATCAGCGCCAGGCAGCCGGCCCGTTCGGCATTGGCGACGGCGTGCGCGGCCTTGACCAGCGAGGATTTGCCCATCCCCCGGGCGCCCCACAGCATGGCGTTGTTGGCCGGCAGGCCATGGGCGAAGCGCAGCGTGTTGTCCAGCAGGAGCTGCTTCTGCCGCTCGACGCCCTTGAGCAGGCCGACATCGACGCGCGAGACTTTCGGCACCGGCACCAGGCGGGTCGTCTCGGGCTGCCAGACGAACGCGTCGGCGGCATCGAGCGCCAAAGGCGGGGGCGGGGGCGGGGCGAGTCGCTCCAGCGCCTCGGCGATGCGGGTGGTGAGGTCGATCAGGCGCTGGTCCATGCGGCAAAAGGGTCCGTGGCTGCTGACGAAGGGGCTGCCCGGGGGGCGGCCCGGGAAGCTTGCCCGGGGGGGCTGCTTGACGAAAGGGGGGCGGAAAGTATGGTCCCGCACCGTTCATCGCAAGGACCACAGGTTATGAGCTCGTTTGGGCTGATCACGCCGGCCTACGCCCAGGACATCTCCGGCATGATGGGCAGCGCCACGCAGTTTCTGCCGTTGGTGCTGATCTTCGCGGTGTTCTACTTTCTGCTGATCCGCCCGCAGCAGCAGAAGCAGAAGGAAATGCGCTCGATGCTCTCGCAGCTCAAGCGAGGGGACCGGGTGGTGACCGGGGGCGGCATTCTGGGTGTCGTCCAGCGCGTGCCGATGGTGCAGGACAAGGACGGCAAGCAGGTCGCCAGCCAGGAGATCGAGGTCGAAATCGCCCCGAACCTGCGCGTGACGGTGCTGCGGGAGACGATTACCACCGTCCTCAAGCCGGTTGCGGCGAACGATGCCAAGCCGGTGAAAGACAAGGCGTCCTGAGGGCTGCGCGCCGGCGCGATCCGGACGCCGGGGTGCCCCGGCGTCCCGCTGCCAGGCCGGCCGCGCAGCCGGTTACGGCGCGGATCGTTCCAGCGAGATCATGTCGACGCCATAGGACAGCAGCAACGCCGCCGCCGAATCCGAGGCGATGCGCTGGACCAGCAGCCGGGCGCGGCGGGCGTGCAGCGTGCTGATCAGCCGCTTCAGCTTGTCGTCCGAGAAACCCGCGAGGGCGGTGGCGGGCAGGGCCACGATCGGGGTCCCGCTGATCGAGAAGTCGATCGGCTCCAGCGCCGATACGGCGTCGACCTGGAAGCCGACGCTATGGCAGAATGGCCGCAACCGGTTGACGCATTCGAACAGGCGGGTCTTCGGCAGCCCCTCGGGCAGGTGGGAGAGCAGCAGCACCAGGCGTCCCCGCAGCCGCTGATCCAACTGGTGGCACAGGGCGATGAAGCGTTCGGTGAAGGCGCGGCTGGTGAAGATGTCGAAATCCACGCCGACCAGCACCGGTGCGCTGTCGCCCTGGGACAGGGCGGCGATCGCCTCGCGGGCGGCCAGGCCGAGCAGCAGTCCGTTGAGGTCGAAGCTGTTGGTCTCGGCGGGCGAGAGGGCGGACAGCGCGCAGGTCAGGCTGTGTTCCAGCGCATCGGGCAGGCGGACCAGGGTGCCGATCCGCACCTCGGGGTTGCGGCCATAGATCGCCTCCCGGTCGCATTCGGCGTGGGCGACGGCGGTGCGCAGGACTCGCCGGGCCTCGGTTTCGATGCGATCGAGCTGTGCCGACAACTCGCCCAGCAGCGCCACGTGCAGGGTCGCCAGCGGCTGGTCCTTGCGATAGGGATAGCGCACGGCGGCGGCAACCGAACGGACCTCCGCCGCCCCGGAATCGCCGCCCTGGCCGATCAGCCGTGCGCGCACCTCGCGGGCGATCAACGCCGCCCGCAGCGAAGCCTCCTTCTCGTCCAGGTCGGCGAAGCACATCAGGAAACTGGTGTCGTCGATGCGGGAGAAGCTGTCGCGCGGGCCGCAGCGGCGGCGGATGACGGTCTCGGCGGTGGCCATGGCGCGGGCGGCGGCGGCCGGCCAGCGATCGCCCAGCAGGGTACGCACTTCCTCCAGCCCGACCAGCTTGATCCGCCCGGCGCTTTCGACGCGGTCCTCGGCGGCCTCGGCCTGCGGGCGGATGGTGATGACGCAGACCCGCTTGCGATCCTCCCGTTCGATGACGGAGGAGGTCAGGCGGGCCGGCATCTCGGAGCCGTCGGCCCGCAGCAGCACGGTATCATGGGTGATATCGGTGCCTTCGGCGAGTTGGCGTTCGCGTCGCGCCGCCACGATGTCGCGCATCGACGCGCTGACCAGGGTGAGCAGGTTCTTGCCGATCATGCCGTTGGGCAGGTGACCCAGCAGATGGTCGGCGTGGGGGTTGGTCATGACAACCTGGCCGCCGCTGTCGACGATCACCACCGCCTCATCGATACACAGGAACACCTTGGCCAGCAGCCGCTGGACCGAGGCCTGCATCTGGCGTGCCTCCCGCACAGCGGTGATATCGCGCGCCAGGATGGCGAAGCGCCGGTGTCCGGGGGAGGGCACCGGCATCATGTGCAGGCCCAGCACGAACTGGCCGCCGTCGGCACGCGTACAGGCCATTTCCGTGCGGATGTTGGTCTGGTGGGCGATGGCGTCGCGCAGCGTGGCGGCATCCTTGGCGAGCGGCAGCAGGCGGGACACGGGCTGGCCGATGGCCTGTGCGTCGGCGAACCCCGAGGCACGGCGAAACGCCCCGTTCATGCCGATCAGGACGGCCTCGCCGTCGGCCGCGCCCTCCACCGCCTCCAGCAGCAGAACGATGTCGTCCGACTGGTCCATCGCGTGATAGACGAGCCAGCTCAGTTCCTGCGTATCGATGCCGGCGGTGCCGGCCGACGTCGTCGCTGCGCTCATCTCGCCGTACCGATCCCATGGGCCAGCACGCCAGCGCATGCCTTCTCGGATCGCTCCAAGCCCGGCGCGACAATAGGAAGCAGAATGCTAACAGACGGTGAATTGCCGGCGGATCGGCGGCGATCGCGGCACGCGGCCGCGTCGGCGGACCGGCATTGCCCGATGTCCGGTCGGCGGCTGGGCACCAGCCCCGGGCGGCCGCGACCGCCCGGGAGCGTGCGTGGCCTCAGGCGGCCTTGAGCTGCGCCTCGGCGAACTCGTAGTTCGCCAGCACGTCGAGGAAGTTCTGCAGGTAGTTCGGGCGGACGTTCTTGAAGTCCAGGTAGTAGGCATGCTCCCAGACGTCGACGGCCAGCAGCACTTTGCCCTCGCCGGTCGCCAGCGGGTTGGAGCCGTTCGGGGTCTTGGTCACCTTCAGCTTGCCGTCGGGCGCGAGCACCAGCCAGGCCCAGCCGGAGCCGAACTGGCTGATGCCGGCGGCCTTGAAGGCGTCCTTGAAGGCGGCGACGCTGCCCAGGTCCTCGGTGATCTTCTTCTCCAGCGCGCCGGGGATCTTGCCGCCGGTCGGGCTGAGGCACTGCCAGAAAAGAATGTGATTCCAATGCTGGCCGGCATTGTTGAAGACCGGCCCGCCGGCAGAGGCGGTGGCCTTGACGATGTCTTCGAGCGACTTGCCCTGGAGCGCCGGGTCCTTGTCCACGAAGCCGTTCAGCGCCGTGACATAGGCCTGGTGATGCTTGCCGTGGTGCAGGTCGAGGGTTTCCTCGCACATGCCCTTGGCCCCGAGCGCGCTCTTGGCATAGGGCAGGGTGGGCAGTTCGAAAGCCATGAAATCCTCCGGATGTTGCGGTGCGTAGCGCGTTAAGCGGCGCCGTGGGTTAGCATGGCCCGCCTTCGCGAGCCGTCAAGCTTGCACGCCAAGCGGTTTCGCGCCACCTCGCGCCCATGACTCCCGCCCCCTTCAACGATGCTGTGACCGCCCTGGTTCGCCGGCACGACCCCGATCGCTTCCTGACCGCCCTGTTTGCGCCCGCGGACCGGCGGGACGCGCTGCTGACCCTCTATGCGTTCAACCACGAGCTGGCGCGGGCGCGGGAGGTGGCCAGCGAGCCGCCGCTGGCGCTGATCCGGCTGCAATGGTGGCGCGAGGTGGTGGAAGGGGAGGCGCGGCGCCACGAGGTCGCGCAGCCGCTGGGTCGGGCGATTGCGACCGGGATGCTGGTCCCGGCCGACCTGCTGGCGCTGATCGAGGCGCGCGAGGTCGAGGCGGAGTCGGCGATCGAGACGCTGGCGGACTGGCGGTCCTACGTGCTGCAGGCCGCGGGTGGGTTGTCGGTTGCGGCTGCCCGGCTGTTCGGGGCGCCCGATCCGGAGGCGTTCCGGCCCTATGGCGCGGCCTATGGTGCGGCGGGGCTGCTGCGCAGCGTGCCGATCCTGGCGCGGGCCGGGCGGTGCCTGCTGCCGGCGGACCTGTTGGCGGCCCAGGGGCTGAGCCCCGAGGCGGCGATGGCGGCACCCGACGGGCCGGGCGTGCAGGCGGTGCGGGCGGCGCTGGCCGAGGA
>JARLIJ010000106.1 GCA_031291795.1 Acetobacteraceae bacterium
ACGCCCTGTCGCGGTGCGGGCGGGGTTTGGGGTGGGGGGGCCATCGTTGGGGTACCATCGTGGGTGGCCCCCTCCCCCCACCCCTCTCCCTCAAGGGGAGAGGGAGAAGGGCGGCTGCGGTCTGCGCAGCACGTCTCCCCACCGCGGATGCACCGTAAGCGCCCCGGAATCGTGCCAAATGACCACCAAACGCCCCACGCCAACGGGCGGACTCTCAAGAAAACCCGGTAACCCTTTGACGCGCGACGGCGAACCCGAACACCTTCAGAATCAGTATATTGCGCCGTCATCCTCACACGCTGTCTCAACATCGCCGCGCAACCTGCATCTCGTGCCGCACCGGCGTGACACGTTTTGTGCCCTTTCTGTGGCCTGTTCGTGCCCCTTTTTGTGTCAGAAACAGCATGAATCAGCAACGAACTGGCCGCCCCTCCCCCAGGGCGGTCGTCAGCTGGGCTGTCCCACCTCCGGCGACATTGTCGCATCCACCGGGACGGGGCACAGGACCGGCAGCTCCTCCGCCCCCAGTGTTTCACGCGCCAGCAGATCCGCAGCTCCCCGGTCCAGCGCATCCCGGTGGGCGCGCAGGATCCCGATCGCGCGGGCCAGCGCATCCTCCATCCGCCGCCGCACGGCCGTATCGATCTCGTGCGCGGTCTCGTCGCTGAACCGCCGCGGCCGCCAGAACGCGCCCTGCTGGTCCAGGAACTGCCCAGGCTCCGTGTCCCAGGCGACGGGCCCCAGGCCGGAATCCATCCCGAACCGCAGCACCATGCCACGGGCGATGTCGGTTGCCTTGGCCAGGTCGTCGGCCGCCCCGGTGGAAACGTCCTCGCCCAGCAGCGTCTCGGCCGCGCGCCCGCCCATCAGGACGGCCATCTTGTCCTCCAGTTCCCGCTTGCCCATCAGGAACCGGTCGTCGGTCGGGCGCTGCAGGGTATAGCCCAGGGCGCCGATACCGCGCGGAATTATCGAGACTTTCTGGATCGGATCGGTGCCCGGGATGGCCAGCGCGACCAGCGCGTGGCCCATCTCGTGATAGGCCACGATGCGCCGCTCCTTGGGGATCAGGATGCGGGATTTCTTCTCCAGGCCGGCCACGATCCGCTCCACCGCGCCGGTGAAATCCTCCATGGCGATCGACTCGGCGCCGCGTCTGGTGGCCAGCACCGCGGCCTCATTGGCCAGGTTTGCCAGGTCGGCGCCGGTGAAACCGGGGGTCAGGGCGGCGATGTCCTCCAGCTTCACGTCCGCCCCCAGCTTCAGCTTGGCCAAATGGATGCGCAGGATCTGGATCCGTCCGCTCTTGTCGGGGCGGTCCACCAGCACCTGGCGGTCGAACCGGCCGGCACGCAGCAAAGCGGGGTCGAGGATCTCCGGGCGATTGGTCGCGGCCAGCACGACGATCGCCACGGATCGATCGAAGCCGTCCATCTCGGCCAGCAACTGATTGAGAGTCTGTTCTTTTTCGTCCTGCCCCGTCACCGGCGAGGCGCCGCGCGCGCGGCCCAGCGCATCCAGCTCGTCGATGAAGATGATGCAAGGCGCGGTGCCGCGGGCCTGCTCGAACAGGTCGCGCACGCGGGACGCGCCGACACCCACGAACATCTCCACGAACTCGGCGCCGTTCGTGGAATAGAACGCCACCCCCGCCTCGCCGGCCACCGCGCGGGCCAGCAGGGTCTTGCCGGTGCCGGGCGGGCCGACCAGCAGGATGCCGCGGGGAATATGGGCGCCGAGCCGGCCAAATTCCTCGGGGCGTTTGAGGAAGTCAACGATTTCATGCAGTTCCGCCTTCGCCTCGTCGACGCCTGCGACGTCGTCGAAGGTGACTTTCACGTCGGTCTCGGCGGTCACCAGCTTGGCGCGGGAACGGCCGATGGAGAACAGCCCGCCGCCCAATCCGCCGCCGGCGCCGCCGCCCATGGTGCGGGAGGCGAAGATCCAGACGCCGACGAACAGCAGCGGCGGGACGATCCAGGACAGCAGGGTCGCGAGCGGCCCGCCGGTGGTGACCGCGCTGTATTCCACCCCGTGTTTCGACAGGCTGCCGGCGAGTTCGGCGGGCACCTGGACGGTGCTGAACGCGGTGTTGCCGTTCGGCATCGCGTCGGTCAGCGTGCCGCGGATTGTGTCGCCCGAAACCGTGACATCCTTGACCTTGCCCTGGTCGAGATAGCTCTGGAACTGGCTGTACGGGATGACGCTGGAGCCGCCGGAGTTGCCGCCGCTGAACAGACCCAACGCGGTCACCATGAAAAGTGCCAGGAATACCAGCCAGATGCTTGGGGGTAACTGAGGTTTGGGCGCGGCCACGCGGGTCTCCTGGGTGGGCGATGGCGCACCATGGCCGCGGCCCGCGCGCGTTGACAAGCCGGGCGGGCGGCGGCAGGCAGGCGGCATGCGCACATCCGGGCTGATCGACCTGCAGGTGAACGGCTATGCGGGGGTGGATTTCAACGATCCCGGCCTGACCGCCGATGCGCTGGACCACGCGCTGCGGGCGATGCTGGATGCCGGCGTGACGACCTGCCTGCCGACCGTGATCACCGCGCCCGAGGCTGCGCTGGCCGCGCGCCTGCAGGCGCTCGACCGGGCCGTGGCAGGCAGCCGGCTGGGGCCGTTGATGGTGCCGGGCTACCACCTGGAGGGGCCGTTCCTGAACCCCGGCGAGGGCTATGCCGGCTGCCACCCGCGCGACGCGATCGTGGCCGCGGACCCCGCGCTGATGCAGCGGATCGCGGCCGACCTGGCCCGCCCGATCCTGCTGCTGACCCTGGCGGCGGAGCGGGACGGTGCGCTGGCGCTGGTCGCCTGGGCGCGAAACCACGGCATGCTGGTGGCGATGGGGCACACCGCGCCGGACCTGGACGCGGTCGGGCGGGCGGCCGATGCGGGGGTGCGGCTGTCCACCCATCTTGGCAACGGGCTGCCCCACACGCTCCATAAGTTCTTGAATCCGTTGATGGCGCAGCTTGCCGAGGACCGGCTGACGGCCAGTGTCATCGCCGACGGCATCCACATCCCGGTGCACGCGCTGAAGGTCATCCTGCGCGCCAAGGGCCTCGATCGGGTGGTGCTGGTGACCGATGCGACCGCCGCTGCGGCCACGCCGCCGGGGCTGTACGGCTTCGCCGGCATGACGATCGAGCACGCCGCCGACGGGTCGGTCCGGGTGCCCGGTGGGCAAATGCTGGCCGGGTCCGCCCTGCGGCTGGACCAGGCCGTGCGGAACCTGGTCGCCTGGGGACTGGCCACGCCGGAGCAGGCGGTTGCGCTGGCCTCGACCCGCCCTGCCGCACTGCTGACCGAGGCCCTGGCCGCGCATGACATCGCCTTGCCGGCGGCGGAGGTGACCTGGTCCGAGGCCCTGCATCCGACCCGCGTGACGCTGGCCGGGCTGCGCCACACGGTCGCCTGAAGGGTTCCGTTGCTCTTTAAGTGTTAGGCATCTGGGGCGCGCATATCGTGGCCGATCGGTGGATGAAGCCTGGTGGGCGGCGACCTGGGGTGCCGGGTCGTTTCCTGTTGGGATTTCGATAAGACGGCGGTTGAGGAAGGTTCTCCCCCTCCCCTTGAGGGAGGGGGTTGGGGGGCGGGGGCCCACGGCCACTGACGGAGCTGGTTGGCCCCCTCCCCCCAACCCCCTCCGCCCAACCCCCTCCCTCAAGGGGAGGGGGAGAATTAGATTTCTCCCAACAAGATATTGATAACCCTTCATTTTCTTTACTGCCGACAATGCCCGAGCGCACTGGGGGCGACCGCATCGGTCGTGATCGACCCGCGCGATCTGGCCTGGACCGGCTGATGCGGCACCTCACGATTTCGGGAACTGGGGCGATTGCCGGTCGCCCCGGCTCCGCCCGAGGCGCTATCCTGCCAGCACGCACCCCACAGCACCGGAGACTGAGATGTCGGAGATGGACACGATCTCTGCGCGCCTGGCCGCGCTTGAGACCATCACGCGCCAGTTGGTGACGCATCTCGCCATTCGGGCGGATGACCCGCCGCGCTGGGTAGCCACCCGCAAGGCCTTGGCCCTGAGCGCCGCCGACAACGGGTCGGCCACCGAAAACGCCGACCTGCGCGATGCCATCAAGGGCTTCTTCGACCCGCTGGAGACGGTCGCCGCGGACTATGCGCAAAGCCGGCCGGAGGGAACGCCGCCGCGGACCTAGCGTTGAGGCCGCAACGGCCACAGCGGAGCACATGCGGAATGCCTCGACGCCCAACCATGACGATCCGCGCCATGACGACCGGCGCCCTGACGATCGGCCTGCTCACCGGCGCGTGTGCGGGCGCGCAGGCCCAGAACCCACAGACCACGGCGCCCGGCCAGACCCCGCCACCGGTCACGCCGTCGGGCCCCACAACGACGCCGCCCGAAAAGATCGCCCCCAACAGCCACGCGCCGCTCGGCGGTTCGCTGTCAGGCAGCGGCGGCACGGTCACGCCGCCCGCGGTCGATCCGGGCATGACGCGGACGCCGCCGACCACGGGCAACGGCACGATGCCGGTCATCCCGCCGCCGGGGACCGCAGGCGGCAACACCTCGGTGGTGCCGAAATAGCGGCTGGCGGGGGTTCGCGGGGGGATGCGCGTATGGAGCTTGTCCCGGCCACCGGAGCCGCGGCGGGCCGCCGTCACACAGGCCGGTCGCGACCGAACGGCCAGGCCGGACTCCGGCCGGTTTGTCGGCAACGGGCCGCTGCACATTGGGCTACCACATCTCGGCATTCATCAAGGAACAGCACATGAGCAGGGCGCGGACCGTCCATTTTCTATTGGCACTCGGCGCGATCAGCGTGCTGCCCGCCTGTTCCGACATGATGGGCAGCCGCTCCGCCGCGACCGCGCCCGCCGCGCCGCAGCCCGTGGCAAATGCCATGGTGAAGCAGGTGCAGGAGCGGTTGCAGCATGACGGCTACTACCGGCAGGGCGCCATCGACGGGGTATGGGGCACCGGCACCATGACCGCCCTGCAGGCGTTCCAGCGCGACCACGGCCTCAGCGCGACCGGTCAGCTCGACGTGCCGACCTTGCAGGCACTCAACGTGACCGACACCGGCAACAACCCGCCAGCCACCGCAGCGACGGCCAGTGCATCCACGCCAGCCAACACCAGCCCGGTGCCGCCGAACAGCCCAGCGCCGAACAGCACGGCGCCGAATGCCAACGCCGACACCATGGCGCCGGCGACGCCGCCCTCGGGCAGCACCGCCGCGCCGCGCTAGGCCCTCAGGCGGCCAACGCCCCCCGCATCAAGGTGACTGCCTCCGCCACCTGGGCCGCGTTCACGTCCAGATGGAGGCAGGCGCGCCCGCGATATGTATCGGACACCGAGAACATCAGCCCCATCGGACGAACCCGTGCCGCCAGGTCCGCGGCGGTCATGCCGGTGCCCTCGGTGCTGAAGAACACCAGGTTGGTCTCCGGCTGCTCGACCGTGATACCGGGGATCTGCGCCATGCCGCGGGCCAGCGCCTTCGCATTGGCGTGGTCCTCGGCCAGCCGGTCGACGTGGTGTTCCAGCGCATAGAGGCAGGCTGCGGCATTCAAGCCGCCCTGGCGCATCGAGCCACCGAGGCGCTGCTTCCAGCGCCACGCCTCCCCGATGAACGCCTTCGACCCCGCGAGCACCGCCCCCAGCGGCGCCCCCAGCCCCTTGGTGAAGTCCAGCCAGACGGTGTCGCAGCCCGCCGTGATATCCTTCGCAGAGGCGCCGAGCGCGACGGCGGCGTTCATCAGCCGGGCGCCGTCCATGTGGACCTGCAGCCCGTTGGCATGCGCGACCTCGGCCACCGCGTTCAGGGAGTCCACGCTCCAGCACGTCCCGCCGCCGCGGTTGGCGGTCTGCTCGACCTCCACCAGGCGCTGCGGCGGGGAATAGCGCGACACCGGCGTGATCGCCGCGGCCAGCGTCTCGGCGGTGAACTGCCCGCGCGGGCCCGGCAGGCCGCGGATCATCACCCCGGCGATCGCCCCCGGCGCGCCGCCTTCCGCCCCCTGGATGTGCGCATCGACATGCGCCAGGACCTCATCGCCGGGCCGGCAATGCGTCGCCAGCGCCACCTGGTTGCACATCGTCCCGCTGGGCAGGAACATCGCCGCTTCCTTGCCCATCACCTCGGCGGCACGGTCGCACAGCGCCCAGACCGACGGGTCGGAGCCGCCTTGCTCGTCCCCCACCTCGGCGGACAGCATCGCCTCCTTCATCGCCGGCGTCGGCTTGGACTGCGTGTCGGAATAGAGGTTGATGCGGACTGGGATGGAGAAGTCGAAGCGCTTCGGCTCGTAGGACATTACAGGCAGGCTCCTGGGACGTAAGGGATTCAGGCCTCGGCGGCCACATCCACGATCGGTCCGGATACATCGTCCCCATCGATGGACGCGTCCAGGCCGGGAGCGGACAATGCCTCCAGCACAGCGGGTGGGCCAAACGAAAATTCCCGTGTGGCTGCCTTGATGCTGACGGTGCCGAACAGCTTCTCCGCCATCGCGAAGTCGGGGTGCGGCCGTATGCCCATGGCAGCGGACCGGGCAACCAGGTCATGCAGCAGCTTGCGGGCATCGGCCGGCTCGATCGGCGCCATCGGCATCGTCGCCTCCATCGTCTCGCGGTACATCCGCAGGGTGGCGCCGTCGACCGTCTTGAACGTCGCGTCCTTTACCCCGGCGCCGTAGGTATCGAGCAGGAAAATGGCGAGGTGCGACGTGACGGGGCTGTTGCCGCGGGCGAGCAGCAGCTGGCCCATCCCGACCTCGTTGAGGTTGGTGTTCAGCAGGCAAAGCTGGATCGGCAGGGCGGCGGCCTCCTGCATCCGGCTGGCCGGCGTTTGCAGTACACGCTTGGCGGCAAGCACGGCCTTGCGGCGTTGGGCTTTGGCACCACGCTTGGCGGCGAGGTTCACGGCCATTGGATCCTCCATCCTGCGAAGCTGTCCAGTCTAAGGCGCGCCGCAGAGTCGGTCGACCGGGGCCGTGGATTTTGCCGCCCCGTTTTGCCGCACCGCATCATTGGACCTTGATCGCGCCGCCCCGCCAGTCAATCCTGGCCCCGAGACGAATGAGGGCGTGCGATGAAATTCTCCAACTTCCTGTTCCCCGAGAGCCGCACGCCGGCCGATGACGGCCGCATCATCCGCGAGAGCCTGCGCGAGGCGCAGTTGACCGACGAACTCGGCTACGACGTGATCTGGCTTGCGGAGCATCATTTCGATGGCATCTGCGCCTATGTCGACCCGGTCAGCTTCGCCGCCGCCCTCGCCACCGCCACGACCCGCGCGAAGATCGGCTTTGCCGTCGCCCAGATGGCGCTGCACCACCCGATTCGCTTTGCCGAACAGATGGCGGTCATCGACCACCTCAGCGAAGGACGGCTGATCGTCGGCCTGGGCCGCGGCACCGCCTACAACATCTACGACTACCAGGGCTTCGGCATCGACCACACCGAGGCCCAGGCCCGCTTCGAGGAAGCCGAGGCGATCATGTTCGAGGCCTGGAAGGGCGAGAAATTCGAACATCACGGCCAGTTCTTCGACCTGAAACTCCCCGCCTTGCGGCCTGCTCCGTTCACCCGGCCGCACCCCTACACGATCCGCGCCGCCGCCACCGAACACGGCATGCTGGACATCGCCCGCCACGGCCGGCCGTTCATGATGAACGTCCAGAGCAACGAGGTCACGGCGCACCGGATGGAGCTCTATCGCGGCGCGCTGCGCGAGGCCGGGCTGGACGAGGCGGCGGTCGCGCAAGCGGTCGACGAATGCTGGGTCTGGCGGAATGTCTACGTCGCGGAGACCGACGCCGAGGCCGAACGCGTGGCCAGGCCGGCCTTCGAAGCGATGCACGCATTCCGGGTTGAAATGCGCAACCGGGTGTTCGCCGAACAGGGCCTGTCGATCCTGCCGATGCCGGCGCCCGGCGCGGCGCCGCCCGCCCATGCGGCGATCGAGACGGCCCTGGTTTGCGGCTCCCCCGCGACGGTGGCCGAAAAGCTGGCCGCGGTGGCCGCCACCGGCGTCGGCGGCCTCATCACCCAATTCCGGCTCGGCCCGATGTCCTACGAGCAGACGGCCGCCAGCCTGACGCTATTCCGCGACCAGGTCATGCCGGCGCTGCGGGGGCGGTAGGGTTCCCGGCCGGGCGCGCAACTGCCGGCGTCCGACGCCGGTCGCAAACCCAGGCTGTCATGCGACAGCAATACGTCAAAATGACGTCAATGTAACAGATGGTCGCGTCTACCGGCGTGTCGGCCTGATATTCGATTCCTGCACTTGTACATTGCAATGATGCCTCGGAATGAGGCCCGCAGCGCCCTGTTTACTTCGTCCGACGGGCGTGGTTGTTGCTGCCGCAAGGAAGTGCTGCCAGGATCGGCACGTGCCATCCGGCCGGGGCCATGTGACCTCTTAATCAGGCGATGCAGCGGGGAATAATGGCGATACCTCCATCGACGACCGCTGATCCCGTCCTGCCAGGACACGCGCTGCAACAGTACTGGCGGCTTGCCGAGACCGCCTGCAACATCGGGACCTGGCGCTGGGACCCGGAGACCGACGCCTTCGCCTGCTCGACGCCGGCCGCCGCATTGCTAGGCCTGCCAGGCACGGGCGCCGTGACCCGCGAGCAGTTTCTGGCCCGCTTCGATCCCGCAGACCGCGATGCCGTCGCACTCGCCATCGGCGCTGCACTGGCGGGGCGCGACGCCACGGTCGATGCGATGCCGGCCGGCCCCGATGGCCACGTCGGCCAGCTTCGGTTGGTCGGTTCGATCGCCCCGGTTGCAGCCGGGCAGCCCCGGCACGTCCTCGGCCTGCTGTTCCCCACGCCCCGCGGTGACGCGCACAACGCGCCGAACAGGCTGCTCAGAGCGATCGTCGCCTCCTCGGACGATGCCATCATCAGCAAGACGGTCGGTGGCATCATCACCAGTTGGAACCCCGGCGCCGAGCGGATTTTTGGATATGCTGCCGAGGAGATCATCGGCCAGCCGATCGCCATTCTGGCAGTGCCGGGTCTCGAGAATGAGATGCCGTCCATCCTGGATCGGCTGCGGGCCGGCGAGAAGATCGACCATTACGAGACGACGCGCATTCACAAGAACGGGTCGGTCCTGCACATCTCGCTGACGGTCTCCCCGATCTACGACGACGCCGGACGGATGATCGGCGCATCGAAGGTGGCGCGGGACATCACGGCCGCCCGAGCCGCCGAAGTCGCGTTGCGCGACGCGGAAAAACGGCTGTGGGAGCAACACCAGGAACTGGTGCATGTCGCGCGGCTGAGCGAGCTGGGCCAGATGGCCGCCACCCTGGGGCATGAGGTCAACCAGCCGCTGACGGCGATCGGCAACTACCTCCGGGCCGGGCAACGCCTGCTGGCGGCGGACGATCCGGCGAACCGGCCCAAGATCGAGGAGGCCATCCGGCGGGCGGCGGACCAGGCCTTGCGGGCCGGCGAGATCATCCGGCGCCTGCGGACCCTGGCCCGGCGCGGCGAAAGCGATCCGCGGCCCGAACCCATCGCGGTGATCATCGAGGAGGCGACCTCGCTGGCCGAGATCGAAGCACGCCAGCGTGGCGTCCATGTCCAGGTCGAGCCCGACCAGTCGGGCCAGCAGGTCATGGCGGACCGCGTGCAGATCCAGCAGGTGCTGCTGAACCTCATCCGCAATGCGGTCGAGGCGATGGACGGCCAGACGCAGCGGGAGGTGCTGGTCACGACCGCCGTGCTGGCGGACACCGTCGAAGTCAGCGTCGCCGACACCGGCCCGGGCTTGCCGGCCCAGGTCCGCGACAAGCTGTTCCAGCCGTTCGTCACCACGAAAAGCAGCGGGATGGGGATCGGGCTTTCGATCTGCCAGAAGATCATTCAGAGCCACGATGGCCGCTTGTGGGTCGAGGCCAACCCCGGCGGCGGCACGATATTCAAGTTCACGCTGCGCTTGACGCCGCCAACTTGACCTGAATCAAGGCTTTTCCTTGGGCTGGCACGCTAATCTGCGATCCGCATGGTCATGGTAAGTGGCATTCCGTCTTTTACCGAGCCGTTCAACGAGGACGAATGCATGGGCGAGGTAAACCGGGATATCGTGGCCATCGTCGATGATGACGATGCCGTTCGGGACTCCCTTCGTTTCCTGGTCGAGGTTGCCGGCCATAAGGTCGAGGCATTCAGTGCCGCGGCCGAGTTCCTGGCGGCCGATCTGCGGCATATCGCGTGCCTCGTGCTGGACCAGCACATGCCGGCGATGACCGGCCTGCAGCTTGCGGAGCAGCTGCGCACCACCAATCCGGCGATCCCGATCATGCTCATCACCGGGTCCCCATCGCCTGCCATCGTCGCCCGCGCGAACGGGCTGGGGATCGAGATCGTCCTCGAAAAACCTCCGGCCGAGGCCGACATCCTGAATTTCATTGCGGCACACAAGCCCTGAGAGGGAACCCGGGCCCTGAAAGCGGAGGCGCCCCTGAAAGCGGCAGCGGGCCGGCGGGGATGAACCTCAGGGTGATGAACCTCAGGGTTCGGAGTCCGTCGCCCATCGCCGGGTGACCCGCCCCACCGCCCGGCTGCGCCGGAGCACAACGCCCTCTGCAACCGCTCGCCTGTGCAACGGCCTTCGGGCCTCCGCCCGCCTCCATGCCAGGCTTTTCCCCGCGCGACGCCGAGCTTTCCCCCCGCCGCGCGGGGTCTATAGTCCGCCCCACTCCGCACCCCTGGGGGAAAAGCCCATGTCGAAGCATCCTGAGACCCTGGCCCTGCACGCCGGCTGGCGGCGCGACAGCGCGACCCATGCCGTCGCCGTGCCGATCTACCAGACCACCTCCTTCCAGTTCGACAGCGCCGAGAACGCCGCCAACCTGTTCGGCCTGAAAGAGCTCGGCAACATCTACAGCCGCATCATGAACCCGACGAACGATGCGTTCGAGCAGCGCATCCCCGCGATCGAGGGTGGGGTCCCGGCCCTCGCGGTCGCCTCCGGCCAGCCCGCGTCGGCGTACACCCTGCAGAACCTGGCGCGGGCCGGCGACAATATCGTCAGCTCCACCGACCTGTACGGCGGGACCTGGAACCTGTTCGCCAACACATTGAAAGACCAGGGGATCGAGGCCCGCTTCGTCGATCCGACCGACCCCGAGGCGTTCGCCCGCGCCACCGACGACCGCACCCGCGCCTACTACGCCGAAACGCTGCCGAACCCGAAGCTGATCCCGTTCCCGATCGCCGA
>JARLIJ010000107.1 GCA_031291795.1 Acetobacteraceae bacterium
CACGCAGAACTAATACCAACCGCCGTAGAGAATGACACTTCTCCCTCTCCCCTTGAGGGAGAGGGGCGGGGTGAGGGGGCGAGCCGCACCGCCGGTGGTGGTACGACCCCTCACCCCAGCCCTCTCCCTCAAGGGGAGAGGCAGAAGTGTCATTCTCTACGGCGGTTGGTATTAGATACTTACTTGCTTCTTCATGTCCCGAGGTTCTTCCACCGAGACGTATCCAGGCTGTCGGCATGCGCAAAAGCGATCGCCCTGGCGGTTCAGGCAAACCCGAAAAAGGCGTTCGAGCCAAACGCAAAAAAAGGCCGGCATGAACCGGCCCCTTTTCGCATGACGCAGGGAAAGCTGCCGGATTAACGGCTTCCCTGGCCGACGCCCGCGTAACCGAATGCCGTGTAGACCCACGTTTGGTGGTCCGTCCGGGCAGAGAAGACGCGGTTCTGCGCGGTTGCAGGCTTGGCAGGGGCCGACTGGGTCGTCTGTGTGGGGGCGGCCGTCACATCGACTTCCTCCGCGAACGCCGAGCCCACGCCGAAGGTCAGAAGAGTCGCAGCAACCAAAAGGGTCTTTTTCATCGTATGTCTCCATCGATCGAGCTTCTCCGAGAAGCCCGCGTTTTCGATGGCACACAGATGGGACAAGGAAGCTGCCCGGATAATTGGGGCTAAGCGCATCGTATTTATGCGGAATGTCGGGAAATGGGTATGGAAGATACCGGTCGCGTCGGCGTCCGCCATCCCTCCTGCGAGCAAGCAAAATGCCGCAGAACCGGACCAGGACGCTATTTCGCCGCCTGACGCACCGCGGCTGCCAACCCCGGGTTGCCGTCTTCCATCAGGCCCGCGATCACGCCCTCCCGGTCGGCCGGCGGGCGGTTCTGGCTCATCTTCACCTTGCCCTCCAGCCGCACGATTGGCAGCGCGATGCCAACGATGGCGCGCAGCATCCCCGCCACGAAGTCGGCCGGCGCATCCGACACCGCCCACGGCGCCGCTCGCGCACCTTCATGCCGCTCGGTCAGCCGGGTCACCACCGCCAGCAGCCGCGCGGGATCGTCGAACACCTCCAGCGTGCCGTAGGCATGGATGGCGCTGTAATTCCAGGTCGGCACGACCTTCCCGGTCTCGCGCTTCGTCGCGTAGTAGGAGGGGGTGATATAGCCGTCCGGCCCCTGGAAGATCGCCAGCGTCTGCACGGCCGGATCGCTCGCGCGTCCATGCGGGTTCGCCCGTGCGACATGGCCGATCAATGTGCCGTAGGGCGCCGGTTCGGGATCGAGCAGCAGCGGCACGTGGCTGGCAAGCAACCCGTCCGCGGTCAGGCTGACCAGCGTCGCCAGGCCCGAGGCACGGATCGCGGCATGCAGCGCCTCGACCGAGTCTTCCCTGAAATGCTCCGGCACATACATCGAGGCGTCTCCTCAAGCGTCTGCCCCGATTTCGCGCCAGGCGGACTGCTCGGGAAGCGCCATCTCCCGAGCAGACGCTAGACCAATGATCAGGCGGCGACGCGGATGGCGGCGGCGCGGACGTCGTCGCCAACGCCCGCCTCGAAGTTGGCGAAGTTGGCCTCGAACCGTGTGACCAGCTCGTGGGCCATCTTGTCGTAGGCCGCCTTGTCGGCCCAGGATTGGCGCGGGTCCAACACCTCGTTCGGGACTCCGGCGATGTGTTCGGGGATGGACAGGCCGAAGAACGGCTCCTTGCGGAACTTGGCCTGCGCCAGAGAGCCGTCCAGCACGGCCCGCAGCAGGGTGCGGGTATGGTGGATGCTCATGCGCTTGCCGACACCGTATTGCCCGCCGCTCCAGCCGGTGTTGACCAGCCAGCAATCGGCGCCGTGGCGCGCGATCAACTCGGCCAGCATGTGACCGTACACCTCCGGGCGGCGGGGCAGGAACGGCGCGCCGAAGCAGGTGCTGAACGTGGCTTGCGGTTCGGCGCCCATGCCCTTCTCGGTGCCGGCCACCCGCGCGGTGTAGCCGGACAGGAAATGGTACATCGCCTGCGCCGAGGTCAGTTTCGCGATCGGCGGCAGCACGCCAAAGGCATCGGCCGTCAGCATCACCACGTTCTTCGGCTGTCCACCACGACCCGACAGCTCAACATTCGGAATGAATTCAACGGGATAGCAGGCACGTGTGTTCTCGGTCAGGCTGTTGTCGGCCAGGTCGAGGCGGCCGCGCGTGTCGGCCACCACGTTCTCCAGCACCGTGCCGAAGCGGTGGGAGGCCGCGTAGATTTCCGGCTCCGCCTCGGCCGAGAGGTTGATCACCTTGGCGTAGCAGCCGCCCTCGAAGTTGAACACGCCGCTTTCGCCCCAGCCGTGCTCGTCGTCACCGATCAGCTTGCGATGCGGGTCCGAGGACAGCGTGGTCTTGCCGGTGCCGGACAGGCCGAAGAACAGTGCCACGTCGCCGTCGGCGCCGATATTGGCGCTGCAATGCATCGGCAGTACGCCGCGGTCCGGCAGCAGCCAGTTCATTACGGTGAAGATCGATTTCTTGACCTCGCCTGCGTACTCGCTGCCGGCGATGACGATGGTCTTCTGCTCGAACGACAGCGCGATGGCGGTGCTGGTGCGCACGCCGTCCACCGCCGGGTCGGCCTGAAACATGGGAGCGTGCAGGATCACGTAATCCGGCTCGAAGCCGGCCAGATCTTCGGCGGGCGGGCGGATGAACATGTTGCGCGCGAACAGCGCCACCCAGGCGTGGGTGGTGACCAGGCGCACCCGCACGCGATGGGCCGGGTCGGCGCCGGCGTACAGGTCCTGGGTGAACAGCGTCTGGCCTTGGAGATAGGCCTGCACCCGCGCCTTCAGGAGCGCGAATTTGGCGGGCGCCAGCTTTTGGTTGATCTTGCCCCACCAGATGGCATCCGTGACCGATGGCTCATCCACGACGAACTTGTCCTGTACCGACCGGCCGGTATGGACGCCGGTCACAACCATGAGAGAGCCGTCGGCGGACAGCCGTCCTTCGCTGCGGCGGAGCGCTTCCGCGACCAGCCCCGCCGGCGCGAGGTTGGCATGGACCGGGGTGGCGGCATGCACGCCGGTTCCCGACAGCGCCTCGGCGGCAAGGCTTTTCCAGGTCTTGTGCGGGGCGGGGGAGGGATCGGAGGCACGTGTCACGGGGCAAAGCTCCTGCGTGGCAAGTTGAGAATGGGGGCACTGTATCAAATTGGCTACCAAACAGTAGGAGCCTGATCGCGGCGGTTTATGCAAGCATGCAGCAACGCGGACGCAGCATTGCCCGGCATGGCGACCGCGGTGTCGCACCCGGCACTAACCCTGGGGCGTGACCGTGGGGGCGGCCTGGGCTAGAAGCCCGGTGTGCCGCGCGCGCGGCGATGGATCGGAGTTGCGGAACGTGAACAAGGCGCTATCCCCCGAGGGGGGCTCTCCTGCGGCCGGCCTCAATAGCCTGCGCACCGGCCCGAATGAGCGGGGCCGCTTCGGCGAGTTCGGCGGCCGGTTCGTGGCCGAGACGCTGATGCCGCTGATCCTGGAGGTCGAAAGCGCCTACAACGCCGCGAAAGCCGACCCCGCGTTCGACGCCGACCTGCAATATCACCTGAAGCATTACGTCGGCCGTCCCAGCCCGCTCTGGTTCGCCCAACGCCTCACGGAGCACCTCGGTGGCGCCCGCGTCTACTTCAAGCGCGACGAGTTGAACCACACGGGCAGCCACAAGGCCAACAACTGCATGGGCCAGATCCTGCTGGCCCGCCGGATGGGCAAGACCCGCATCATCGCCGAGACCGGCGCCGGCCAGCACGGCGTGGCCACCGCGACGATGTGCGCGTTGTTCGGCCTGCCCTGCACCGTCTACATGGGCGCCACCGACGTCGAGCGGCAGGCGCCCAACGTGTTCCGCATGAAGCTGCTGGGGGCCGAGGTGAAGCCCGTGACGTCCGGCGCCGGCACGCTGAAGGACGCGATGAACGAGGCGATGCGCGACTGGGTCGCCAACGTGCGCGACACCTACTACCTGATCGGCACCGTGGCGGGGCCTCACCCGTACCCGATGATGGTGCGCGACTTCCAGTCGGTGATCGGCGAGGAGGCCAAGGTGCAGCTACAGGAGGCCGAGGGCCGCCTGCCGGACGTCGCGGTCGCCTGCATCGGCGGCGGGTCGAACGCGATGGGGCTGTTCCACCCGTTCCTGGACGACACATCGGTGCGGCTGATCGGCGTCGAAGCCGGCGGCCACGGCATCGAGACCGGGGAACACGCCGCCAGCCTGACCGGCGGGCGCCCCGGCGTGCTGCACGGCAACCGCACGTACCTGCTGCAGGACGATGACGGCCAGATCATCGAGGCGCACAGCATCAGCGCCGGCCTGGACTATCCGGGGATCGGGCCGGAGCATTCGTGGCTGCACGATATCGGCCGGGTCGAGTACGTGTCGGCCACCGACCAGGAGGCGCTGGACGCCTTCCAGCTCTGCACCCGCACCGAGGGCATCATCCCGGCGCTGGAGCCGGCGCATGCGCTGGCGCACGTGACCAAACTGGCGCCGACCATGGACAAGGATCAGATCATCCTGATGAATCTCTGCGGCCGCGGCGACAAGGACGTCGCCACCGTGGCGGCCTATCTTGGGGTGAAGCTGTGAGCACCACCACGCCCTTCACGGCATCATATCGCCCCGTCGTCATGGCCGGGGTCGTCCCGGCCCTCACGCTTCAGGGCGGCGAAGCGGGCGGCGATACGGCTCATGGGTGGAGGCTCCAGAGAAGGCTTCGGCTCAGCATCGTCGCGGCGCCGTTGTTCCTGGTACCTGCCCCTGCCCTCGCTCCACCGTCATGGGCGGGGGGGGGGGGGGGCGGCCCTGCGGGGCGGGGGGGGGGGGTGGGGTGGGGGGGGGGCGGGGGGCGCG
>JARLIJ010000108.1 GCA_031291795.1 Acetobacteraceae bacterium
CTGGCGCGAAAATACCGGCCGACCCGGTTCGACGACCTGATCGGGCAGGAGGTGATGGTGCGCACCTTGCGCAACGCCTTCGCGGTCGGGCGGGTCGCGCATGCCTTCATGCTCACCGGCGTGCGCGGGGTGGGCAAGACCACGACAGCCCGCATCATCGCCCGGGCGCTGAACTGCGTCGGGCCGGATGGGACGGGCGGGCCGACCGCCGATCCATGCGGGGTCTGCGGCAATTGCGTCGCCATCCTGGCCGAACGCGAGCCGGACGTGTTCGAGATGGACGCCGCGTCGCGCACCGGCGTGGACGACGTCCGCGAGATCATCGAGGTCAGCCGCTCCCGGCCGATGAAGATCCGCACCAAGGTCTTCATCATCGACGAAATCCACATGCTGTCGCGCGCCGCCTTCAATGCGCTGCTGAAGACGCTGGAGGAGCCCCCGCCGCACGTGAAGTTCGTGTTCGCCACCACCGAACTGCGGAAGGTGCCGATCACCGTGCTGTCGCGCTGCCAGCGCTTCGACCTGCGCCGCGTGCGGGTGGCCGAACTGCACCAGCATTTCGCCCGGATCGCCGAGAAAGAGGGGGTCCCGGTGGAGTCGGCGGCGCTCGATCTGATCGCGCGCGCGGCCGACGGCTCGGTGCGTGACGGGCTGTCGCTGCTGGACCAGGCGATCGCGCAGGCCGAGGGTGAGGTCACCACGCTGCAGGTCGCCGATATGCTGGGCCTGGCCGACCGGGACGCCGTGTTCGACCTGATGGAGGCGGTGATGGGCGGCAAGCCCGCCGCTGCCCTGGCGATTACCGATCGTGCGTATGAGCGCGGGGCCGATCTCGGGACGCTGCTGCAGGACCTGCTGGACCTGCTGCACACCGTGACCCGGTTGAAATCCATCCCCGGCCTGCGCGACAGCGCGGAGCTGCCGGAAGCGGAGCGGACCCGTGGCGCCGCGATCGCCGACCGGCTGACCGTGCCTGCTCTGGCGCGCGCCTGGCAGATGCTGCTGAAGGGCGTCGGCGAGGTCGAGACGGCGCCGGACCGCCGCGCCGCCGCCGAGATGGTGCTGATACGGCTCTGCCACGTGGGCGACCTGCCGACGCCGGGCGACCTGGTGCGCCGTCTGACGACCAATGGCGCGCCGCCAGCCGCCGTAACCGGGGCCCCAACCCATGGCGCCGGTGGCGGTGCTCCGACCGGTGCCATGGCGACCAATGGCGTCCCGACTGGTGGCGTCTCGAACGGCGGCGTCCCGCACGGTGGCGGCGGGGCGATGGCGATGGCGGGCAGCGCCGCCCTGGCCATGCCGGCGGCCGAAATCGCGCCCGTCGTGCCTCGGCTGGCCGGATTCCGCGATGTCGCCGTCCTGGTGAAGGAACACCGGGAGGCCATGCTGCACGCCCATCTGTTGCATTCGGTGCATCTGGTGCGATTCGCCCCCCCGGTGATCGAACTGCGTCCGGAGCCCGACGCGCCACGCGACTTCGCCGCCAGGTTGGCCGCGCTGTTGAGCGAGGCGACCGGCACGCGCTGGACCATCGCGCTGTCCACCTCGGTCGGCGAGCCGACCCTGGCCGAACAGGGCAACGCCGCCGATGCCCAGCGCCGTGTGTCGGCGGCCGACCATCCCTTGGTGCGCGCAATCATGGAAACCTTCCCCGGCGCGCGCATCGAGACGGTGCACGATGCCACCGCAGACGACTATGGACTGCCGTTGGCCGCCGCCCCGCTGCCCCTGGGCGAGCCGGACATGCCTGAGTTCGCCCCACCCGACGCAGAATTCATGGATGAGATGGAGCCCGACGCATGAAGAACCTTGCCGGCCTGATGAAGCAGGCAGCGCAGATGCAATCCAAGATGGAGGAGATGCAGGCCAAACTCGAATCGCTCGAGCTGATGGGTGAGTCGGGTGCCGGCCTGGTACAGGTCACACTGAACGGCAAGGGCGAACTGCGGAAGGTCCGCATCGATCCCAAGCTGCTCGACCCGGCTGAGGCCGAGATGCTGGAGGACCTGATCGTCGCCGCCCATCGCGACGCCAAGGGCAAGATCGACACGGCCTCGGCGGCGGAAATGCAGAAGGTCACCGGCGGCATGCAGCTGCCCGCCGGCATGAAGCTGCCGTTCTGATGCGAACCGGCTGACGGGGTCCCGTGGGCGGTCCGGAGATCGACCGGCTGATCGGGCTGCTGGCCAAGCTGCCGGGCATGGGGCCGCGCAGCGCAAGGCGGGCGGCGCTGAAGATGCTGCAACAGCCCGAGGCGCGGATGCTGCCGCTCGCCACCGCGCTCGCCGAGGCGGCCCGCACCGTGAAGTCCTGCCGTCTGTGCGTCAAACTCGACATCCAGGACCCTTGCAGGATCTGCACCGACCCGCATGGCGACCGTTCGACGATCTGCGTGGTGGAGGGCGTCGGCGACCTCTGGGCGCTGGAGCGGGCGACGGTCCATCGCGGGTTGTACCACGTGCTCGGCGGGACGCTGTCCGCGCTGTCCGGCATCGGGCCGGAGGACCTGAACCTCGCCTCGCTGCTGGCCAGGATCGAGGCGGGTGGGGTCACGGAGGTGA
>JARLIJ010000109.1 GCA_031291795.1 Acetobacteraceae bacterium
ATGCCCGAGACGCTGTGGGGCAATCCGAAGGACGCCAAAGGCTACGACTACGATCTTGCCAAGGCGAAGGAGTACATGGCCAAGGCGGTCGCCGAGGGCGCGCCGATGAAGCGCCCGATCGAGTTGCACGTGCAGTCGGAGAACGACCAGAGCGTGCAGGGCGCGCAGCTGTTCCAGAGCGACCTCGCCGAGATCGGCATCAACCTCAAAGTCGTGGGCGACATCTGGAGCAATCTTACCCGTTCGGCCACCAAGCCGGAGACCACGCCCGACATGTGGGTGCATTGGGTCAGCACGTATTTCGTCGATCCCGAGAACTGGGTTGGGCAGATGTACGACAGCCAGTTCCACGGCACATGGAAGGCATCGTCGTACTACAAGAACGACAAAGTCGACGCGCTGCTGCGCAAGGCGCGCGCCACGACCAGCCAGGATGCACGCGCACCGCTCTATGAGGAGGCGATCCGCCAGATCATGAGCGATTCGCCGGACATCTGGGTTTACAACTCGATGCAGCTCCAGGGCCTCAACAATCGGATCAAGGGGCGCCGGTTCTGCACGGTCGGGCAAGGGCAGGAAGTGCGCTGGATGTCATTGGCTACCTGATGTTGCGCTTTGTACTGCGGCGCTGCGGCCTGGCGGTGCCATCCTTGTTCGGTCTGCTGGTCGTGACGTTCCTGATGATCCGCCTGGTGCCGTCCGATCCCGCGGCCGCCATGGCAGGCGACGCCGCGACGCCGGAGCAGATTGCTTTGTTGCGGCACAAGTACGGTCTTGATCAACCGGTCTGGGACCAGTTCGTGGTGTATCTCGGTCGGATCGTGCGGCTCGACCTGGGCGAGAGCGCATTCACCCACCGTCCGGTCGCCACCGACATTGCGCAGCGGCTGCCGGCGACGCTGGAGCTGATCTTCGCGTCGATGTTCCTGTCGGTAGGGCTTGGCGTGCCGATCGGCGTGCTGGCCGCGCTGCGCCACAACGAGATGCCGGATTTCGTGCTCCGCGTGCTGTCCGTGCTGGGCGTTGCCGTCGCCACGTTCTGGTTCGCCATCATGCTGCAACTGCTGTTTTCGATGCAGTTGCATTGGCTCCCTTTGCGCGGCCAATTGGCCGACAGTGTCCCGCGGCCGGTGAACATCACCGGGTTCCTGCTGCTCGACAGCCTGCTGGGCCGGCGCTGGGACGCGTTCGGCGATGCCCTTGCGCACCTCGTGCTGCCGGCGGTCACGCTCGCGTTCGGCGGCCTGTCGGGCATCGCGCGGTTCACCCGAGCGGGCGTGCTGGACACGCTGCAGAACGATTTCGTGTTCTATGAGCGCGCAATGGGATTTCGTCGATCCCGCCTGATCTGGCGCTACGTGCTGCGCAATTCCGTAACAGCAACAGTGACTCAGATCGGCCTGCTGTTCGGCGGCCTGATCGCTGGCGGCGTGGTGGTGGAAGCGATCTTCGACTGGCCCGGCATCGGCAGCTACACTGTGCAGGCGATTTTGACCGGAGACCGGCAGGTCATGCTCTCGGTCACGCTGCTGGTCGGCGTGATCTATGCGGTGGTCAACATCCTCACGGACCTGGTGCACGGCTTGCTCGATCCACGCCTACTGGACCGGACATGAACCTGGTCCTGCGCAAGCTGCTGCGTGACGTGCCGGCCGCGCTGGGGCTGGCGATCGTCGTAATCGTTCTGCTGGTGGCGATCGTTGGCCCGATGATCGCGCCCTATCCCGGCGATGCCGTCACGTCGCATCTCCTGCGCCGGTTGAAGCCACCCAGCGGGGCGTTCCCGTTCGGGACTGACAATCTCGGGCGAGATATCTTCTCGCGGGTGATCCTGGGGGCGCGTGGCGCCCTCGAAGTCTCCCTGGTCGTCGTCGGGATCGCAATGGCAATCGGCGTTCCGCTCGGGCTCATTGCGGGCTACCGCGGCGGCTGGTTGTCCGAACTGATCATGCGCATCACCGATTCCGTGCTGGCGATCCCGCAGCTCATGCTGGCGTTGGCGCTGGCACAGTTCCTGACACCGTCGCTGGAAAGTGCGATGCTGGCCTTGTCGCTGACGTACTGGCCGTTCTTTACCCGCAGCGTCTACGCCGAGACGAGGCGTGTCGCGGCGTCGCTGTTCGTCGATGCACTGCGTGGGATAGGTGCCGGGGCACCGCGGATCATCGTGTTTCATGTGCTGCCGAACGTGATCTCGCCGGTCATCGTGCGTGCAACGATCGGGGTGGGGTTCACGATCCTGGTCGCTGCCCTGCTCGGCTTCCTCGGCATGGGCGCGACACCGCCGGCACCCGACTGGGGACTGATGATCGCGGAGAGCCGGGGCTACCTGCCCACGTCGTGGTGGTTCGCGATGTTTCCGGGCCTCGCCATCATGTTGACCGTGGCGGGCTTCAACCTGCTGGGCGACGGGCTGCGCGACCTGGTCGATCCGCGGCTGCGACGGTCGCGATGATCCCGCTGCTGCATGTCAGCGACCTGCATGTTTCGATCCGCACGGATGCGGGGATCGCCTCGGTGCTGGACGGCATCGACCTGACACTGGAACGCGGCCGCATCCTGGGCGTGGTTGGCGAGTCCGGCTGCGGCAAATCGACGCTGATCCGCACCATCATGGGGATCCTGCCCAAAGGCGCGCGGGCCGACGCGGGGGAAATCCTGTTCGAGGGCGAGAACCTGCTGGCGTTCTCCGAGGCCGAACTGAATTCGCGCGTGCGCAGCAGCCGGATCGGGTTCATCCCGCAGGATCCGCTGATGTCGCTCAACCCGGTGTTCAAGGTCGGCACGCAGATGCTGGAGATCATGCGCGACCACGCACCGCCGGACGGCTTGCGCGGCGCGGCGCGGCAGCGGGCGCGGGTGCAACGCCTGGTCGGGCTGCTGCGGCGCATGCAGGTGCCGGACCCAGAGACGGCTTTGGAACGCTACCCGCACCAATTCTCCGGCGGGCAGCGGCAACGGCTGCTGATCGCCGCGGCATTGGCCTGCGCGCCGGGCCTGGTGATTGCAGACGAACCGACCACTGCGCTGGACGTCACGACGCAGCACGAGATCCTGCTGCTGCTGCGCGAACTGGTGGGGGAATTCGGCATTTCGCTGCTGTTCGTCACGCATGATTTCGGGGTGGTCGCCGAACTTTGCGACGATTTGTGCGTGATCTATGCGGGGCAGACGGTGGAGGCCGGGCCGGTCCACGCCGTGCTGTCCGCACCCGCCCATCCATACACGGTGGCGTTGCTCGCCTGCCACCCGGATCGGGCGGACTCGTTTCAGGGGATACCAGGCAGCGTGCCGTCGCCGCTGGCGCCACCCCCCGGTTGTCGCTTCACGCCCCGCTGCCTCCACACGACATTGCCCTGTTCGGCGGCAGTTCCGACGGGTCGGTCGGCAGTGGGGACCGCAGTGAAATGCGTGCTGTACGCATGAGCGAACCGATCCTGGAGCTGCGCCACGTGTCCGTGCAGCTGGGCGGTTCGCGCGGCTGGCTGCGCCGGACGGTGCCGCCGGTGCAGGCGGTCGACGATGTCAGCCTGACGCTGGCGCGCGGCGAGGTCCTGGGCCTCGTCGGTGAATCCGGGTCGGGCAAGACCACCCTCGGTCGCACCGTGCTTGGCTTGCAGCGGGAGACGGCGGGCGAGATCTTCCTGGACGGCAAGGCAGTCGGTGGCCTCGCGCCGGAACGGGCGCGGTGCGTGCGGCGTGGCGTGCAATACGTGCACCAGGATGCGGCAGCGGCGCTCGACCCGTGGTGGAGCGTGGGCCACACGCTGGAGGAAGGGCTGGCAATCCACGGCATCGGCGACCGCAGTGAGCGGCGGGCGCGGGTTGCGGCCATGCTGGGTGCGGTCGGGCTCGATCCGACGAGCGCGCGGCGGTATCCGCACGAATTCTCCGGCGGCCAGCTCCGGCGTGTGGGACTGGCGCGGATTCTGCTGCTGGAGCCTCGGGTTCTGATCCTGGACGAGCCGACGTCGGGGCTGGACATGTCGGTGCAGGCGACCGTGTTGAACCTCCTGTTGGAGCTGCGGCAGGCATTGTCGCTGACATACCTGTTCATTTCGCATGATTTGTCGGTGGTGGAACGACTGGCCGACCGCGTGGCGATCATGTTGCGCGGTCGGATTGTCGAAGTCGCACCGACACGGGATGTGTTCGCGCGGCCGACACACCCCTATACGCGCAAGCTGCTGGCGGCCGCACCGCGGCTGGATCGGCCATCAATGAAGGCGGCACCGCCCCCGGCCATGCGCATTGCCGAACGGGCCGGTTCAGGTCAGGGCGGCGACTTCGGTTGATATCGCAATGCTGAGTTCGAACGCCATCGCGGCCTCCTGCACGATGGCGTCCGTGTCGACCACCCGTTCCCCTGCCGCATTCAGGGCCTGGCTGAACGCTGCGGCGTCCGGCATGGCGGGAAGCGCCATGAAGCGCATGGGGAAGTCGGGGCCGAATCCCCGAAGCAGCTGTGCTCGCAGCACGCGACCTCGGTTCAGGTCTCCCAGATAGCGCGTGTAGACGTGTGCGATGAGCCGCGGATCATCCGCGACCGCGGCGATGCGCGCGCCATAACGCTCACCAGATCCCAGCAGCGGCAGGGCAAACCGCCAGTCACGGCCTGCAAGATCTTCAAGATCCGCGGCAATGCCCGCCGCACGAAAGAGCGGTTCCTGCGCGAGGCCTGCGATGCCCGGTTCGGCGCGGCGTCGCTGCAGCGCCTGCTCCATCGCCTGGTAGGCCGGCAGCAGGTTGCGCAGATAGAGCGCATAGCCGGACCGGGTGGCCGAACCGGCCAGGATCGCAGCAACGATTCCCGATCGTTCGGCCTGGCTATGCAGGTGCCTGGTTCGTTCGCACATGTATTGCACGAGAGTGGGTTGGTCGCGGTGAGGGGGCTGCATCGGAGTCCGGAGTGTCAGTGCCTGCAACGAATCGCGAAAGTCGGGATGCTGTCAACTGCAACTATCGGATCAGGCACGCGCCAGGGCTGCCATGCGAGCCAGCGCCTCGGCATCGCTCAGGCAGGCGAGGCGTTCTGCCGGCGTCAGCGTGGCCCAGCCTTCGTCCAGGCACTCGGCTTCCGCCAGCTTGGTGCGGCCGACCAGCAGCGGCACGTCCGGCGGATCGAGGCGCGGGCGGCGCGGTGGCGGCAGCATCGCGCGATGCGCGGCCAGCAGCGCTGCATCGCCCAGCAATTGCCGCAGGCCGGCGGGCGCGGTCGCCGCCAGTTCGCGTTGCAGCGCCGTGGCGCGCAGCAGCACGGGCGGGGGGGCGACTTCCTCCGGGATGCGCAGCAGGCCCAGCCGCCGCAGCGCCTGGCCCGCGCGCCGCTGGCCGGTCCATGCCGCCAGCGGGATCGCCAGTGCCAGGCCCAGCACCACGGGCAGCATCCACACTGCCAGGTACGGCGAAACCGCCCAGGCGATGCCCCCCAGCACGAGGCCCAGCAGCGTGTGGCGACGATAGGCGCGGACCGTGTCGCGCCAGGGGATGGAACCGTCGTCGCGCCGCTGCGCATTCCAGCCGGAATCGCGTCCGAGCAGGATGGCGGCGACGTCGACGGATTGGGTGAGCATGACGACGGGTGCGAGCAGGCCGGCGATCACCGTCTCCAGCAGCATGCTTGCGACCAGCCGGACGGTGCCGCCGCAGCCGCGGCGGTCGGCCTTGTGCAGCAGCAGCGCGCAGGCGCCGAGCGCCTTCGGGATCAGCAGCAGCGCCATGGTGCCGCCGAACACCCACATGGCGCGTACCGGGTCGATCACCGGCCATTGCGGGAACAGCGATTTGCCGGCGGGGAAGTAGTCCGGCGGGATGAACCGGGATTGCAATGAAATCGCGATGCCGGCCAGCAGGAACAGCAGCCAGAGCGGCGCGGTGATGTAGGAGCCGATGCCGGTCAGCAGATGCAGTCGGCTGATCGCCTTCAGCCCGCGCGTCGGCAGCACTGCGGCGTGCTGCAGATTGCCCTGGCACCAGCGGCGGTCGCGGATCGCGAGGTCGGTCAGCGAGGGCGGGCTTTCCTCATAGCTGCCGCGCAGGCCGGGGATCATGTGGATCGCCCAGCCGCCGCGGCGCATCAGGGCTGCCTCGACGAAATCGTGGCTCAGGATATGGCCGCCGAACGGCTTGCGGCCGCCCAGTTCGGGCAGGCCGGCGCTCGCGGCGAAGGCGCGGGTGCGGATCAGCGCGTTGTGGCCCCAGTAGTTGCCCTCGGAACCATGCCACCAGGCGATGCCGTGGGCGATCAGCGGGCCATACACCCGGCCGGCGAATTGCTGCATGCGGGCGAACAGCGTGGTGCCGCCGGTGATGATCGGCAGGGTCTGGATCAGGCCGACATCGGGGTGCGCTTCCATCGCGGCGACCAGGTGCCGCAGGGTCTCGCCGGCCATGACGCTGTCGGCGTCCAGGATCAGGAACTGCGGGTAGGCGGCCCCGAAATGGGTGACCCAGTCGGCGATGTTGCCGGACTTGCGAGCGGTGTTCTTCGGGCGGTGGCGGTAGAAGATACGGTCGTGGCCGCCGGTGCGGGCGCGCAGCGCGAGGAAGGCGGCTTCCTCCTCGATCCAGACATCGGGATTGGTGGTGTCGCTCAGGATGAAGATGTCGAACAGGTCGCCCGCGCCGGTTGCCTGCACGGATTCATGGATCGCCTGCAGGCCCGCCATCACGCGCTGCGGCGATTCGTTGTAGGTCGGCATCAACAGGGCGGTGCGCGTGGCTGGCGGCGCGTCGCTCAGCAGCGGCGAGCGGCGGCCGGCCAGCAGCGCGCAGAAGCCGGCGAGCGCGCTGGTGAACGACAGGGCGATCCAGGCGAACAGGGGCACGAACAGCGCCAGCATGACGATGGCGAGCACCGTCGGTCCGTTCACGGCGGCCAGCACGCGATACATCTCGCGCGCGCCGAAGGCGGTCAGCACGATGGCGCCGCCGATCACCAGGCAGCGCCGCAGCCCGATCCGGCGCGGCGAGGAGGCGGGGCGTGGGCTGCGTGGCGGTGCCTGGCGCAGCGACTGCGTCGGCATCGCCAGCGGCGCGGGGTCGGGCAGGGCGCGGAACCCTGCCGCCGTGTTCGCGCTTAGACCGGCGTCCATCGGTACACCCAGGTCTCGGTCAGCGGCTTGTCGCCGTCCATCAGGCGGGCGTGCAACTCGACCACCTTGTTGCCCTGTGGGTCATGCTCGATGCTGATCCGCCAGCCGGTGATGTCCGGGTTCGGTTCGGTCACCGCGTTGACGATCTTGCCCTTGTCACACCCGACATCGAGCGCGGGCGGTGCGTCGCCCTTCCAGGCCTTCAGCGCCGGCCCGACGAAATCGATGACGAACTGGCGGTTCTTGCCGTTGGCGGAAACGCCGCAGCGGGTCTGCATGACCTGCCCGAGCCGGACTTCGCCGGGGGCGGCCCAGCACCAGTGCAGGCGGTAGTTGAGCAGGTACTCGCCCTTGGCCTTCAGCGGGTCCTTGGGCCGCCAGAAGCCCACCATGTTGTCGTTGACCTCTTCGTCGCTGGGGATTTCCACCAGCTCCGTGACGCCCTCGCCCCAGTCGCCGATCGGCTCCACCCAGAGCGAGGGGCGCTTCTCGTAGCGCGCTTCCAGGTCCTGGTAGTCGGTGAAGGCGCGGGCCCGCTGCATCAGGCCGAAGGCGCGCGGGCTGATGTCGGCGAATGCGCTGATCTGCAGGTCGCGCGGGTTGGTCAACGGGCGCCAGATGTGTTCGTCACGGCCGGTGCGCAGCTCCAGGCCGGTGGAATCATGTACGGCCGCGCGCCAGTCGTCGAAGCCGCGGCGGTCGTTGGCGTCGAACAGGTACATGCTGGTCATCGGCGCCAGCCCAGGCTGGGTGAGGTCAGTGCGTGGGAAGATTGCGGATTCGGTGTCGAACACCGTCTCCTCGCCGGGCCGGATGGTGAACCGGTAGGCCGCCGTGGTGCTGGCGCTGTCGAGCAGTGCGTGCACCACCATGACATCGGAATCCGCTGTCGGGCGTTCCAGCCAGAACGCCTTGAACAGGGGGAATTCCTCGCCCTTCGGATCGGCGGTGTTGATGGCGAGGCCGCGGGCCGACATGCCGTAGCCCTGGCCCTTGGCGATCGCGCGGAAATAGCTGGCGCCGAGGAAGGCGCAGACCTCGTCGAAATAGTCGTTGCGGTTCAGCGGGTAATGCAGCCGGAACCCGGCGAACCCGAGGTCGCCGGTGGGCGCCGACACCTTGTCGAAGGTGAACATCGACGAGGCGTAGCGCACCGGCGTGGCGCGGCCGCCCGCGACCTCATAGATATCGACGCGTTCCTTGTAGAGGTAGCCGCGGTGGAAGAACGCCGCGGTGAATTTCATCCCCGCCTGGCCGCGCCAGAGCGCCTGGCCGGGATCGAAGTTGATCGAGCGATAGGCGGAGTAGTCGAGGTTCTTCAGTGCGTCCGGCAGGGTGCTGTCGGGGGCCTTGTAGGGCTGCAAGGCGAGCTGGCGGGCGAGGGTGCGCACGGTGGCACCGTCGAACGGTGTGTCGGGCGGGGCCGGCGGCGTGGGCATGGGGGCCGGGCCAGCGGCGACAAGCAGCGGCAAGGCGGCGCTGGCGCGCAGCAGGTCGCGTCGATGCAACGGAGTCCTCCATCGGGGCAGAGATGGATGAACGTCGTGTAACGGCGCGGAATTATGGCGGTAGGGGACACATTCCGGTGAGCGAGGACGGGAGGTGCCTGGAGGCGGTCGGCGGCTGGGTTCAGGTCGGCGGGAAAGGGCCGCGTTGCAACACAGAATTTGGAGGCGCGACGCAGAATCCGCAGAGAAGCACAGGCCGGCTGAGCGCTTCTTTACGAATTCCGTGTCAGTCGCCCGATAGTCCGTATCGCATGCAGCACTTTCCCGCCGGCACGAGCTCGGCACGCATGGCTGCGCGCCGGAAAACCCGCATCTGCGCCGCGCGGTGCCTACAGCGGTTCGGTATCCAGCGCGTAGCCCGCGGTGCGGACGGTGCGCACCACATCCAGCTCGCCCTCGCCGTTGATCGACTTGCGCAGCCGGCGGATATGCACGTCCACGGTGCGCGGCTCGACATGGATGTCGGGGCCCCAGACCGCGTCCAGCAGTTCCTCGCGGGAGAACACCCGGCGCGGGTGCTGCATGAAGAACTCCAGCAGCCGGAACTCGGTCGGGCCGAGATGGATGCGCCGGTCGTTGCGCGTCACGCGATGCGCTGCCAGGTCCATCGCGATGTCGTGGAACACCAGCTGCCCCTTGACCGGCACGGCATTGGACCGGCGCAGCAGGGCACGCATGCGCGCCAGCAGCGCCTCCATGTTGAACGGCTTGGTGATGTAGTCGTCCGCGCCGGTGTTCAGGGCGCGCACCGCGTCCTGGTCCTCGGTGCGGGCGGTGACCATGATCACCGGCAGGTCGCGGGTGGCGGAGCGGCGGCGGATCTGGCGGCAGACCTCGATGCCGGACATCACCGGCAGCATCCAGTCCAGCAGCACGAGGTCGGGCTGCGTCTCCGCGATGCGGGTCAGCGCTTCCTGGCCGTCGGCGGCTTCCTCGACCCGGAAGCCCTGCTTCTCGAGGTTGTAGCGCAGCATGGTGGCCAGTGCGGCCTCATCCTCCACCACCAGTACGAGGGGTTTCGGAAGGCTCGACACGCCGTCCGATATCCGGCTTCCATCGCGTTGCGACACGCTGCTCGTCATGCTCATGGCTTAATCCATCCGCTCGGCGTCATTCCCTGGGTCGCACGACGGCATAGGCCGAGGTGTCACCCTTCGGGCGTGTATCGGGCAGCGCTTCGCCCTTCACGGCGTAATAAACAGTCTCGGCAATATTTGTCGCATGGTCGCCGATTCGCTCCAGGTTCTTCGCAATGAACAGCAAATGCGTGCACGGCGTGATATTGCGCGGGTCTTCCATCATGTAGGTGATCAGCTCGCGGAAGATCGCGTTGTAGATGTCGTCCACCACGCGGTCGGAGCGCCAGACCTCGACCGCCTTGTCGGTATCGCTCTCGCCCAGCGCGTCGATGATCGACTTGAGCTGCTCCTGCACCATGTGCGCCATGTGGGCGAGGCCGGCGAGGGAATAGGGCAGGTTGAACTGCCCCAGCACGATGCTGCGCTTGGCGACGTTGGCGGCGTAATCGCCGATCCGCTCCAGGTCGCCGGTGATCTTCAGTGCTGCGACGATCTGGCGCAGATCGCCGGCCATCGGCTGGCGCAGCGCCAGCATGCGGATGACGAACTGCTCGATATCGCGCTCCAGCGCATCGACCTTGGGGTCCTCTTCCACCGCGCGGGTCGCGGCGGCGGCGTTGCGGTTCATGATCGCCTCGGCCGCGAGCGCCACCTGGCTTTCGACGATGCCGCCCATCTCGGTCATCATGTTGCGCAGGTGATTGAGCTCCGTGTCGAAGCTCTTGACGAGATGATCAGCGTTCTCCGACATCGTAAGACGTCCTTTCTGGCTCAGCCGAACCGGCCGGTGACGTATTCCTGGGTGCGCTTCTCTCTCGGCGCGGTGAAGATCTGTGCCGCGGGCGCGACTTCCACCATTTCGCCCAGGTAGAAGAACGCGACCTGGTCGGCACAGCGTGCGGCCTGCTGCATGTTGTGAGTGACGATCGCGATGGTGAAGTCGTGCTTCAGCTCGTCGATCAGCTCCTCGATCTTCAGCGTGCTGATCGGGTCGAGCGCGCTGGTCGGCTCGTCGAGCAGGATGACCTCCGGCCGCACGGCGATGGTGCGGGCGATGCACAGCCGCTGTTGCTGTCCGCCCGACAGCCCCATGGCGGACGTACTGAGCCGGTCCTTCGCCTCGTCCCACAGCGCGGCGCGG
>JARLIJ010000014.1 GCA_031291795.1 Acetobacteraceae bacterium
GCCCTCTCCCCGGATGAACACCAATGGACCGGTTCCAAGGGCCGTCGCCCTTGGCAGGGGTCCAGGGGACAGCGTCCCCAGGTCGGGGTCCGGCGCGGTTTGGCCTTGGCAGGGCAGCCCCTGAGGGGGCATGACGCTGCCGTCGAGACCCCGTCGCCGCCAGGAGAGACCCACGCATGAGATGGCCGTTCCGCCTGTCCGCCCGGCTGCTGCCGCTGTGCCTGCTGGGCGCCACCCTGGTCGCCGTTCCGTGGCAGCCGGCCCGGGCCGAAGCGTTCACCGTGTCGCAGCGCGCCGAGATCATCGCGATCATCCGCGACGCGCTGAAGCAGGACCCGTCGATTTTGCGCGACGCCGTGGTCGCGCTGCAGGCCGACGACACCGCGCGCAGCCAGACCGAGTCGCGCGCGGCGATCGCCGCCTCCCGCGATGCGCTGGTGACGCCGGCCGACCCGGTGGCCGGCAACCCCGCGGGCGACGTCACGATCGTCGAGTTCTTCGACACCCGCTGCCCGTACTGCCGGAAGCTGGAGCCGGTGATGGCGCAGTTCCTGACGCAGGACCACAAGGTGCGGCTGGTCTACAAGGACCTGCCGATCCTCGGGCCGGCCAGCGTGCTGGGCACCCGCGCGCTGATTGCAGCCCAGAAGCAGGGCGGCTACGAGAAATTGCGCGAGGCGGTGATGAAGCTGCCGCCCGACACCACCCTGCCGATGATCCAGGCCGCGGCGGAGAAGCTGGGCCTCGACTGGACGCGGCTGGCGCGCGACATGGACGACCCGGCGGTGCAGGCGCGGATCGACGCCAACCTGCAGCTGGCCCACACGCTGGCGATCCAGGGCACGCCGGCGCTGGTGGTTGGCAGCGACATCATCCCGGGCGCGGTGGATCTGTCGGAGCTGACCAAGATCGTGGCCGACGCGCGCCACGCCGGGGGGTAGGGCCGGGGGGCGCCGGGCGGGGCCGAATCGGGGGCGCTACGCCACCGGCGCCATCAGCTCCTCCCGCACCACGCGCTCGTGGTTGTCGCCATCGTGGCGCACGCGGTACTGGCAGACCGCGCCCTCCACCGGCAGCTTGCGGGAAATCGTGTAGACGCCCTGCGGCACCTCGCCGTCGAGCGGCCCGTGCAGCAACCGAACCTGGTCGCCCACGTCGAATTTATGTCCAATCATTCATCCCAGATGGCGTAATCGCCTCGCTTGCACCATGCACGTCTGCGTGGCGGCCAGGTACGGCGGCCGACGGGTTTCCTGCCCCCTGCGTCCGCTGCAATAGGGCAGCGAACGCAGGGGGCAGGAAACCAGTGTGTTTTCAGGCTGACTGGAAAACCCGGCCTGACCGCAATCCACCAGGACGACGCGGCACAGGCCAGCACTTCTCCCTCTCCCTCGAGGAGAGAGGGAGAATATCGGCCGCCGCACGATTCCAATCAGGCTGAACTTGCTCTAGACCACGCCGGCCACCGCCAGGATCGTCGCCAGCCCGGCTGCCATGCCGCGCAGGCTGGCGTCTGGCTCGACATCGATCCATTCCTCCAGCGAATGGGCGCGGCCGCCCGAACCGCCGGATCCGATCTTGATCGCGGGGATGCCCAGGCTCATCGGGATATTCGCATCGGTCGAGGAATATTCGAACCGCGGCTGAAAGCCCTGCGCCTCGATCGCCGCGCGGGCGTACTGCACCAGCGACTCCGACTCCCGCGTCTGGCCCGCCGGGCGATCGCCGATCCGGGTCAGCGCCACGGTGATCTTGCCGGACCGCGTGGAGCGCAGCGCATTCTCGGCGTTCGCCGCCGCATCGACCAGCACCAGGAACTGCTGCTCCAGCCGGTCGAGCTCGCCGGGCGACTCTGAACGGAGGTCGAACTCCGTCCAGACGCTGTTGGGGATGGAGTTGATCGACGTGCCGCCACCGGTGACCGAGGCGCTGTAGGTGGTCTTCGGGCGGGCCGGCACTGCGATGCGGCCCAGCCGGCCGATCGCGTCGGCCATCGCGAACATCGGGTTGACCAGGCCGAACGCGCCGTAGCTGTGCCCGCCCGGCCCGCTGAACGTCGCGCGATAGCGCTTGGAGCCCACGCCACCGATCGCGATATGGTCCATGTCCGGGCTGTCCACCGTCAGGAACGCGCTGATCCGGTCCTTGTAGCGGCCCTTCTGGAACAGATGGCGCATCCCTCGCAGGTCGCCCGGCCCTTCCTCGCCCACATCCGCCACGAACAGGATGTCGTCGCGCGTGGTGATGCCGGCGGCGTCCAGCGCGCGCAGCCAGGCGAGCAGCACCGACAGGCTGCGGGTGTCGTCGCCCACGCCGGGCGCGAACAGCTTGGTGCCCTCGCGCCGCACCGTCACGTCGGTGCCGGGGGGAAACACCGTGTCGAGATGGGCGGCGACGCAGATCAGGCGGCCATTGCCGGCGCCGCGCCGCAGCCCGGTGACGTTGCCTTCCGCGTCGATCTCGATGTCTTCCAGCCCGTGCGCGGCGGCCATGTCGCGCCAGGCCTGCGCGCGCTTCGCCTCCTGGAACGAGGGCGACTCGATCTCGGTCAGGGTGATGATGTCCTGCACCATCCGGTCATGCTCCGCTGCCAGCGTCGCCAGCGCGCGGCGGAACGGCTCGCTTTCCAGGATGCCCTGGATGGTGGTGTCGGCGGGGGTCATGCGTGCAGCCTCTGGTAGCGGTCGCCTATCGTATTGGAACAGGCCCGCGCGGCCGGCAAGATACCCTGCGCCCAGCGGGCTGCGTGCCCCGCCGCAAAACTGACACAAATGCAAATGGTTTGGTGGGCGCCCACGCAACCTGTCGTGATGGGCGCATCCGCATCGTCGCCCCGACGTTGAGGCGGCTACCGATGCCGGTCACCCCGGTGGCTGCATCGACGACGCTGCAATGAAGGATTTTGACCATGCGGAAACAACATCTGATCGCTTCGGTGTGCGCGCTGGCCCTGATGGCCGCGGCACCGGCCTTCGCCCAGAGCAATGGCGGGGCGGGCGGCAATGGCGCGAGCGCCGGCACCAACAGCGGTGACGTCGGAAGCGCGTCCAGCGGCCCGATGAACGCCGGCACCCCGATGCCCAGCCACTCTTCGATGGGCATGCCGGCGGGCAGCACGAGGGCCACCCCCGGCACCGCGGCGATGGGCGGCAACCCGACCACGCCGACCGACATGAGCAGCGGCGGGACCAAGGGCACCGCCGCCAGCAGCAGCACCGGTCCGGCAATGGCCGGCAACAGCGCAGCCGGGGCCCATCGCGTCGCCGGAAGGCATATGGGCGGCGCACCGACGACGGCCACCAGCCTGAGCAGCGGCGGGACCAGGGGCAACGGCGCCAGCGGTGGCGCATTGCCGGGCGGCAGCACCCACGCGGCGGCCATGCCCCACCACGGGCACGGCATGCACGCGACGCAGGCGAGCACGGCGGACAACTCGGCCGACCAGCTCAACGGGCAGAGCCTGCAGGCGGCCCAGGCCAATCGCGGCTACCCGGTCGGCTCGTCCTCGGACGGCGGCATGGGCATGGGCAGCGGCGCCGGGATGTCCGGCGCGGCGTCGGGGGTTGGCTCGCACGCCGGCAGCGGCGGGATGGGGACCAACTCCGGCAAGATGTAAGGCCTGCGGCGGCTCCGGGATCTCCGGGGCCCGGCCGGTTCCTTCAGGCACGGCGCCGTACCGGGTTTCCGGTGCGGCGCCGTTGCGTATCGGCGGCCTGCTTGAGCGGGCCGGCGCTCAAGGCGCACACTCCCGCCCAACGCGACGCGGGAGGCATCCATGGACCCCTACACGATCGACCGCAGCAGCAACTTCCGCCGCCAGGCGGTGGCGGACTGGCTGTTCGGCCTGGAGCTGGTGGCACCCGAGCTGCGGGAGAAGATCGTTACGGCCTGGGTCAGCACCTGGTCGTCGAGCCCGTATGCCGAACTCGCGGAGATGCCGTATTCGCCGGGCGCCCCGCATTACCGGTTGCAGGACCACGTCAACGACGTGACGCGCGCCGGGCTTGACCTGGCGCAACGGGCCGCGGCGGACTGGGGGCAACACGCCGACCCGAACGTTCTTGTACCGATCCTGATCCTGCACGACGTCGACAAGCCGCTGATGTATGTGCGGGAAAGCGCGGACAAGGTCGGCTATTCGCAGCTTTCGCGCGAACTGCAGCACGGCGTCGTCGGCGCGATGCTGCTCAAGGAACTCGGGTTCGACCATACCGTTATCAGCACGGTCGCGACGCATGCCGGGAACTCCCCGTTTCATGGCAGCAACTTTGAAGCTTATGTCTTGCATTACGCCGACTATTTCGCTACCGATCATGCCATCATGCGGGAGCCGGGGGACCGCCAGCCGTACTATCAGAAGCATTGGCGCTGAGTGCATCGACGCCAGCCCGGAAGTATACCGGTCCGGCAACGATGGGGCCTACAACGACAAAATCTGCAACGACAGGTCGCGGCAGACAAACGGGGGAGCATATGCAACCGGACACAACACTTGTGCCGAAACGACCTGCCGCGCCAGGACTGCCACGCCTGCTGGCGGCCGCCGCCTGCGCAATGCTGCTGCTGGGCCTGTCGGCCGCCGCGGCCACGGCAGCCGACCAAGGACTGCAAATCGTCGAACAGGTGAGCTTCCCCGCCGCCGACGGCAGCTATGGGCTGACTGTGCGCGCCACCGGCATCGCCGAAGGAACGACTGCCTTCACCCCCAACACCCGCATCGTGCTGGAATTCGACGACCTGCGCACGATGGTCGCCTGCCTCAAGCCAAAGGACAAGCACCTGCCGGACGGCTGCAACCTCCCTGCGGCGTTCAACACCGGAAGCGAGGCCGCCGTCACCGGCATCGCCGCCAGATTCGCGGACGACCAGGCAAGACTGATCGGTCCGCACCAGGTGACCTTGCGCGTGGGGCGGCGGGACGCCACGACGGACCCCCAGACCGGCGTCAAGACGGACGCCATGGCAGAATTGACCGGATCGGCAACGGTCGTGTTTTCCGCCGTCGGCTACGACACCCCACGCTGGATCGCCGTGATCGTCACCGCCGCCCTGCTTGGCATCGTCGTGCTGCTGCTGCGGGCAGGCGGACGCCCCACTTTGCCGAACGGCACGCGGATCGGACTGCTGCAGGCCGCCTTCCTCGACAGCGACACCAGCACCTACAGCCTGTCCAAACTCCAGTTCTATATCTGGAGCTTCGCCATCATCTCCGGCTATTTGTATCTGACCATCGCCCGGTCGATGGTCCAGGGCAGCCTGGAACTCGCCGAGGTGCCCGCCAACCTGCCGATGCTGCTGGCAATCTCGGTCGGCACCTCGGTCGCGGCCGTCGGCGTCTCCAGCCTCGCCGGCGGGAAGGGCGCGGGCGACTTCCATCCCTCGGTCTCCGACCTGATCACCTCCGGCGGCGTCGTGGCACCCGAGCGACTGCAGCATCTGTTGTGGAGCATCATCGGCGCGGGCGGGTTCCTGGTGTTCAGCTACGCCATCAGCCCGGCAACGATCGCGACATTGCCGGCGGTGCCGGACGGGTTCGTGCAGCTGATGGGCCTGTCGGCCGCCGGGTATGTCGCCGGCAAGGTGGCGCGCGGTCCGGGACCGAACATCCGCAGCGTCATCGGCACGCGCGACGCCGCCGCCCACACCATCAGACTGACCGTCGACGGCACCAACATGGACGTGCAGGGCAGCTTCCTGCTCGCAGCACCAGGCGGCCAGGACACGCCGGTGTCGGCGAAGCCCGGGGCGGCCAGCGTGCTCGACAACAACGGCAAGACCGCCTCCCGCCTGGTGTTCGATGCGGTGCCGCAACCGGTCGTCGGACCGCCGTCGCCCCCGCCCACCGGCGCCGCACCCGGCGCGACGCCCAGCACCACGCCCCCTGCCCCCAGCTGGCGCTTCACCGTCGTCAATCAGGATGGGGAAAAGGCCGTCTGGGAGTTCCAGCCCACCTGAGGCGGCCCTACCTGAGCCGGCATGGACGCGTCGCACCAGGCGGCGCTAGCCTTGCGGTGTCGGACCAGGAGGAGACCAAAATCATGCGAGCCGCGGTGTTTCACGCGCCCCATCAGCCACTGACGATCGAGGACGTCGAAATCCAGAAGCCCAAGCGGCGTGAGGTACTTTTGCGCACCGCCTTCGCCGGCCTGTGCCATTCCGACCTGCATTTCATGGAAGGCCTCTACCCGTTCCCCGCCCCCGCCGTGCTGGGCCACGAAGGTGCGGCGGTGGTCGAGGCGGTCGGCGAGGACGTCACCTATGTCAAGCCGGGCGACCACGTCATCACCTGCCTGTCGGTGTTCTGCGGCGAGTGCGCGCAATGCGTCACCGGCCACACCAACCTGTGCGAGAACACTGAGGTGAAGCTGCTGCCGGGTGCTGCGCGGCGGATGACATGGAAGGGCGAAGTGCTCAACCAGGCCTTCAACCTCTCGGTGTTCGCCGAACAGATGCTGGTGCACGAACATGCCATCGTAAAGATCGGCAAGGAGATCCCGCTGGACCGCGCGGCGCTGGTCGGGTGCGGCGTGATGACCGGGGTGGGCGCGGTGTTCAATGCGGCAAAGGTCGAGCCTGGCTCTACGGTTGCTGTGGTTGGCTGCGGCGGCATCGGGCTGTCGGCGGTGAATGGCGCGGCGCTCGCGGGGGCGGCGAAGATCATTGCAATCGATACCAATCCGTCGAAGCTGGAGAAGGCGCGCGAGATGGGGGCGACGGATACCATCAACGCCTCCAACATCGATGTCGTGGCCGCGGTGAAGGACATGACCGACGGCCAGGGCGTACCCTACAGCTTCGAAGCGATCGGCATGAAGGCCACCGCCGAACAATGCTTCCAGATGCTGCGGCCGGGCGGTGTCGCGACGATCATCGGCATGATCCCGTTCGGCACGAAGATCGAGCTGCACGGCGCGGATTTCCTGCGCGACCGCAAGATCCAGGGCACCAGCATGGGCGGCAACCGGTTCCGCGTGGACATGCCGCGGCTGCTGGAGCTGTGGCGGCAGGGCCGGTTGAAGCTGGACACGCTGATCTCGGGCCATATCAGACTGCACGAGATCAACGAGGGGTTTGCGAAACTGAAATCCGGCGCGCCGGTGCGCAACCTGATCGATTTCGGCGTGGTGTGAACGAAGCGTTGCGCGGCGGCGTGGCAAGCGCAGCGCCGTCGCGATCACGCCGGCGATGCCGCCATGGCCTGCCGGCCCGGTGGCGTGGCGCGTGTCCCGATTCCACGGTTCGCAGTCATGGGCGGATGCCGGGATCGGGACGCCAGCCGTTTGGTCTCATACCAGCCGCCGTAGAGAATGACACTTCTCCCTCTCCCCTTGCGGGCTTGGGCCGCAGAGCGGACCAAGCCCGCAAGGGGAGAGGGAGAATGGTGGCCGGTACCGCGTCGTCTCCCGATGCACCGGGATCAGGCCAGGTCTTCCAGTCATCCTGAAACCGCTCTACGCCGCCGCCGCCGCAGGCCGCGCGCCCCGGCCAGCGTCATCTGCACCAGCATCTGCGCATAGGTCGGCAGGTCGACCGCGCCGGTGGGGCGGAACCACACGGCCGAACCGCTTGCCAGGGTCGCCAGCGACAGCGCCGCCGCCTTGGTCAGCGCCGGGCGTGGGCGCAGCGCGGGCACCGCCGCCACCAGCGGATCGCCGAACGCGTAGGCCAGCAACTTGTAGCGCGACGCAACCATCCGGCGCTCCGCCACCGTCAGCGATTTGGTCTCCTGCAGCAGCACGAGATGGGAGGCGCGGTCGGCCTGCACGCCCTCCAGGAAGGCTTCGACCATGGCGATCAATTGGTCCTCGGGGTGCGCCTCGGCCTCCGCCGCGGCGGCGATGTCGATGCGCAGGCCGAGCGCGGCGAGGTGGTCGTGCATGACCTCGGCCAGCAGGTCCTGCTTGCCGTCGTAATAGGAACCGACCCGGCTGGCCCCGATCCCGGCGTGCCGCGCAAGACCTTGCAGGCTGGTCGCCGCCACGCCGCGTTCGGCAAACATCCGCGCCGCCACGATCCGCAGCCGCCGGCGCTTGTCGGCCACCCCGGCATGGCCCGAAAGCATCTGGGGCGACAGCTCGTCCAGCACGATGGGGATGGCGGTGAAAGCCATGGGCCATGCTCCGGTATGTTCCTGTTATGTTCTACACAGACCGGCGTTCCGCTGCAACATCACAGATTCGTGCCAAGGGGATCGAGGTAGAATCAGGCATCGCAAGTGTGACTTATATCATACTGCGGTGTGCCAGCGTGCCGGCATGCTCCGCCTGACCGCGACGACGGAGTCCCCGCCATGAGGATCCTCGCGAACCAGGCGCCCGCCCTGCGCCTCCAGGCCGTCGACGACCCCTGGCCCACACTGCGCTGGGCCGTGCTGATCGCCGCCACCGCCGCCTGCGCAGTCCTCGGCGCGTTCTGGACCGCACCGGGATCCATGACGATGGCGGCAATGATGGTGGCGATTTTCGCGGCATCGGTCGTCTCCAGCGTCGCGGGTTTCGCATTCTCGGCGATTGCCGGCGCGATGGTGTTCCACCTGGTGGCGAACCCGATACAGGCCGTGCAGATCATGATCGTTTGCAGCATCGCCAACCAGGCGGCGATGACGTGGTCGCTGCGGCGCGCGGTCGAGTGGCGCACCCTGTCCCTGTTCCTCGCCGGCGGCGCGCTCGGCCTTCCGCTCGGCGTTGCGCTGCTGCTGCACGCGGACCACGCCGCTTACACCGCGGCGCTGGGTGTGTTCCTGGTGTGCTACGGGACATGGATGCTGGTGCGCCCACCGATCACACTGCGCCGCCAGCACCCGGCATTCGACCTTGCGGTGGGGGTTCTGGGCGGCATCACCGGCGGGGCGGCCGGCTTCCCGGGGGCAGCCGTGACGATCTGGTGCGGCTGCAAGGGCTGGGACAAGTCGCGCCAGCGCGCCCTGTTCCAGCCGTTCATCCTGCTGATGCAGGTCGCGGCCCTGGTCGCGATCAGCGTGGCACGGCCGGCCCACGGGTATGCCGTCGGGCTCGATGCCGCCGACCTGCTCTGCATTCCGGCCTCGCTGCTTGGCACTGCGCTGGGGATGATGCTGTTCCAGCGCCTGTCGGACACGCAGTTCACCCGCGCCGTGAACCTGCTGCTGATCGTTTCGGGGATCAGCTACGTGGCGTGACGGCGTCCATGACCGAGCGGATGTGCGAATGCCGTGGGCCTGATCCGGCGATGACGCAGAGGCATCGCCCGCAGCCGATTCCGCTCAGCCTGGAACCGCCCTATGATGCGGCGTAACCACGCCAACAGGGAAGGAAAACACCATGACGGCCATGAAGGTGATCCGCGCGGGCGCACGCCCGACCAAGACTGCGCCGGCGGCCAATTTCACCGGCACCGTCTACTCGGATGAAGTGGTGGTGGGTGCCGCGCCGTCGCGCATGCGCGCCTCGGTCGTTTCGTTCACGCCCGGCGCGCGCACCGCGTGGCACAGCCATCCAGTCGGCCAGACGCTGTATTGCCTGACCGGCGGCGGGCGCGTGCAGCGCGAAGGCGAGCCGGTGCAGGAACTGCGGCCGGGCGACGTCGTGATCATCCCGCCCGACGTGCGCCACTGGCACGGTGCCGCGCCCGACCGGCTGTTCTCCCACCTCGCGATGTCGGAGCTGAACGACAGCGGTGAGGGCACCGCATGGTTCGAGCATGTCTCGGATGCCCACTATACCGCGAAGCCCGCGCCTGTGAGCTGAGGTCCGGCCCGAGTTGCAGGTTACGCCGCCTGCGGCAGGCCGGACACCCGGTGCAATGGCGGGGGCGTGGCGCAGGCGCCGAGATAGAGCGCCATGCCGGCCAGCCCCAGCATGGCCAGGTCCGCCGTCTCGGCCATGCCCATCCCATGCAGCGCCACCAGCCGCGCCGTGAGCAGCAGCAGCACGACCGCTCGGTGCGGTTGCATCGCGCGCCGCAACGGATTGCCGGTCGTGGCGGCAACGCGGCGGAACAGCCGACGCAGGCTCAGCAGCGCGGTGAGGCCCAATAGCAGCAGGACCAGGTGGATCAGCGCGGAGGCGGCTTGCCATCCGAGCACCGCGTTGGACAGGTCGGGGGCTTGGGAAAGTGCCCAGGCGACGGTGGCCAGTTCGATGCAGGTCGAAGCTGCAAGCAGCCGATGCAGCCCAAAACGATATGACATAGAATCGGAAAGCGGTTGAAACACGCGTTCGATGAGCAGATCGTCGAACGACGCAAAAGTCTGACGCATGAATAGAGCACTCGTGGTAGCCGATCGCGGCACAGGAAGACCGCGCCGCACCCAAAGTCAAGTCTGCGTCAGACCAGGTGGCCCGCCACCGCCAGGCCGAACAGCGCGGCCAGTGCGCCCACCACGCCGGCCCCGATCGTCAACGCCCGACTGCGCGCGACCAGCGACACCGAGGCGAGCACGATCGCGATCTCCAGCGCGCCCACGGAGTACTCGTATCCGTGGTAACGATGGAAGGCGGCGTCGCGCTCGCCCTCCAGGCGGTGGGCGCTGTCGGCGAGCTGCTTCATGCCCTCCCCGCCCTTCGGATCGTCGCGCATGCGGGCGGCGTAGTCGCGGGCGGCCGCGATCTTCGCCTGGATGGCGGGATCGGCCGCGTTGGGCAGCACCTCGAGCAGCGTCGCCTCGGCTTCCCGCGTGACGGCGCGCTCATTCTTCGCCTGGTAGAACGCCCAGTCGTTCGACAGCGCGATATGCTGCGTCAGGTAGGCGTTCTGGGTGGACTTCGAACCGAGTTCCGCCAAAGCGAGCGAGGCTGCCAGCACCGAGACCAGCACGGCTACGACGCGCGCCCAGCGGTCGCCCTCGGCATGCGCATGATGCGCTTCGTGGATCGTCTCGTGGGCCCGTTCGATCGACTCGCTCACGCCTGGTGTCTCCTGTGCTGCGGCGGGCGGACCGTAGCGCAACGCCCCGCCCGCCGCATCAGTCGCAGACGAGCTTGTGGACGGCGCCGGCCTGGATGGGCCTGGCTGCGGTGTACGGCGCCACGTAATAGTCGCAGCGCCGCAGGCCCCAGCCCTCGAAGCGCAGGATGCGCGCGCTGCCGGCGTAGCGGCAATCGATGAAGAACGACCAACCGGGGCCGTCGGCGTTCATCCGCCAGCTCTGGTGCAGCACACGGCCGCGCACATCCTCGGTGTCGGGCACCAGCGCGGGCGGCGCGGCTTCGTCGATGGTTTCGCCTTTCGGCAGCGACAGGATATCGATGCCGGCCAGCGTGGCCGGCGGCGGCAACCGCCATTCGCGCGGCGCGACGACCGGGCATTGCAACACATGCGTCTCGGCCGCGGCCGGCGCGGGTGCGAGGGCGGCAAGCAGCAGGACGGCGGCGCGGCGGGTCACATCGTTGCAGGGCCGCCGAGGATCACCGTCGCCTGGGCCGACAGCACGCCGCCGTTGCCGTGCACGATCGCGGTGTCGACGTCCGCCACCTGGCGTGCGCCGCATTCGCCGCGGACCTGGCGTACCGCCTCGATCAGCAGGAACAGGCCGTACATGCCGGGGTGGCAATAGGACAGGCCGCCACCGTTGGTGTTCACCGCCAGGTCGCCCTTCGGGCCGATGCGGCCGCCTTCGACGAAGCGCCCGCCTTCGCCTTTCGGGCAGAAGCCCAGGTCTTCCAGGAACAGGATGGTGTTGATGGTGAACGCGTCGTACAGCGCCAGCACGTCGATCTCGGATGGTTTCAGTCCGGCCGCCTGGTAGGCCTGCGCGCCGGATGCGATCGCGCCGGTATGGGTCAGGTCCGGCATCGAGGAGATCGATGCGTGCGTGATCGACTGGCCGCAGCCCAGCACGTAGACCGGTTTCTTCTGCAACGATTTTGCCCGGTCGGCGGTGGTCAGCACGATCGCGCCGCCGCCGTCGGTGACCAGGCAGCAGTCGCGCACCGTCAGCGGATCGCTGATCATGCGGGCATTGAGCACGTCTGCGATCGAGAGCGGCTTCTTCTCCCACGCCGCCGGGTTCAGCAGCGCCCAGTCGCGCGCAGCGACCGCGACCTCGGCGAGGTGCTCCCGTGTCGTGCCGAATTCGTACATGTGGCGCGATGCCGCCATGGCGTAGGCCGAGGCCGGCAGGAACGGCTTGAACGGGGTTTCGTACGGGTTGTATTCGCGCGCACTGGCGGCGCGGCGGCCGACGGTGCGCTGGGTGCTGCCGTACGTTACGACGGCAACTTTGCACAGGCCGGCTTGCAGCGCGGCCTGGGCGTGCGCCACATGGATCTCGAACGATGAGCCGCCGACGATGGTGCTGTCGGTGTAGGCGTCCGGCAGGCCGAGATATTCCGCCAGCGACATGGCGCTGGTGCGCGCCTGGGTGGTGGCGCAGAACAGGCCGTCGACATCCTGCAAGCCCAGGCCTGCGTCTTCCAGCGCACGCTGAATGCCCTGAGCCATCAGGTCGAGCGGACTCATCAGGGCCGCGACCGCGCCTATATCGGATTCCGCGGCGCCGACGATGACGGCGCTGCCGCGTGTGAGGCTCATGCTGCGGACTCCGCTGGCGTGAAGACGGGGTACGGCGGTTCGTCGCCCTCGGCCGGGTGGACGCGGAATTTTACCCGCTGGCCGATCTTCACAGCGGTGGGCTCGATGTCTTCCACGCGGCTCATCAGGCGGAAGCCCTCGTCGACGTCGATCAGCGCGACGTTGTAGGCGGCGCCCTGCTGGGGATGGACGGCCGTGGTGGCGTGGACGGTGCCCAGGCCCTTGCTGACGCGCCATTGCAGGTCGGCGGCACCGGTCTTCGGGCAGACCAGACGCGGGTAGAACACGACCTGGCTGGAGGATGGGCTGACCTGGTAGGCGAGCTCGCCCTTTTCCAGATGCTGGATGTAGGTGGCCAGCGGCGAGACGGCAGCAGGCGGCATGGGACCTCCCTTGGGTTTGGTGCTTGGGAGGGAGGGTAGCGGGATGGACGGCTGGGGACAATCTCGGGGTTGGCGGGCTGGCGTGCCTGGGGCGGGTGATCAGTACGGATGTCGGGCGAGGGCAAAATCAACCAGGCTGCCTTCGTGCTCGATGAGCACCTGACCTGCATCGATACTCTCACGTGCCATTTCAGCGATGATATCCCGAGCCCGCCATTGCGATGGGATAATCACAACATCCGCGGGATGGGTCTTCAGCACATCGCGAAACACGATTTCTTGCCCGGTTCCAGGCACGAATGTCCCCGTCTTGCCGAGATCGGAGTCCACGACCAGCGGGAAGCGCCTTGCGTCGGCATTGAACAGGTTGATGAAGGCAGCCGCTTTGCCAGTGCCGCCCCAGATGGCCACGCGCCGGCCACTCGCCGCAAGCGCGTCAAGTTGCGCGCCGATACGCGTTCGGCTTGCCGAAGCTGCCAGCCGAAAGCGCGCAGCCGCCGCCACACGCTGCCGCGCGGCCGGTCGTGCACCGAGCTGCACCAAAGCGAAGACCACTTCACCGGCGTATCCGTATTTGAGTGTCTCCACCTTCCCTGCACGCTGCATCAAAGCCGTAAATGAAGCGGTAGAAAAATGCGATGGATGTTCGAAGAAGAAATCGGCCAGCCGACCAGTTTCAGCGATCCGGTCAATGCACGGCACCTCGGCGAACAGCCAGACCGGTCTGTCGCGCTGTGCCGCCGCCCAACCAAGCTGCTCCACGAATGCGGCCGGATTGGTGAGGTGTTCCAGAACGTGCCGAATGATCACAACGTCGGGCGCGAATTTTGCCATATCGAGCAGTGGTTCGAACAGTCGGGCGTGAAATTCGACACCTTTTCCTGACTCCCCGGTCGCATTGGGATCGAAGCCTACGAACCGCCCATGACCGCTCAGAGCCTCCGCGATTCCGCGCACGAAATGCCCCTCGCCGCAGCCAATATCCAGGACTGTGGGACATTCCGGAAGGTACGACAAAACGAGGTCGCGCGTTCCCGCAAGGTGACCAGCCCAAATCCCGGAAGAATTAAACATGCGATTTGGGCTGCTCGCGTAAGGAATCGCCTCATAACAGAACGAGCGGTTCCACACATGGGAGCATTGCGGACATTGCACCCAATCGAGAGCGTGCAGCGGCATCGTGCGCGCTTTCTCTGCGCTACCTGGCCAGCCAAGGGTTGCCAGCGGCTGCCGGCCGCCGTCGAAGAACGATGCGGCCAGCGTATAGCCGCAGACTGGGCAGAGCGCTGAGATGACCGCCCGCGAGGCACCGTCTTCGAAGCCTTCACAGCTTCTGATCCGGTCCATGCGCAAGTGCCGAACCGGCAATGCTTCGATGGTTGAATCCATGCGTGCAAACATCCTCGAAAAGACAGTCTATCGTATCGCCGGCGTTGTCATGACAGCTGCTTCTTCAGGTGGTGATCCCACATCCCCCCAATTGCATCTTCAAAATTTCTGGCAAACCGCGCGGAATCGAAGAGCGGGGAGGCGAGAACGTTCTCCCGCAGCGTACTCCGCAGTCTGGCCAGACCGCTCGGGTCCGATGCGAACCTGACAGCCCTGGCCACATAGTCGTCGTCATCGTCCGCGATCCACTCAGGCAAACCGGCGTTGTGCGCAATTGTTTCCCCGATATGGGAAAGAAAGCGATCTCCACGCTTCGACAGCACGGGCACGCCCATCCAGAGCGCTTCCAGGCTGGTTGTCGCACCGGGGTAAGGAAATGGGTCAAGGCAGATATCAATGTCGCGGTACGTTTGCAGAAGTTCGACGCGAGGGGATGCGGGTTCGAGCAAAAGCCGGTCCGCGACCACGCCGTGCCGGGCAAAACGGCTGCGAACACTGTCTTGCATAGCCGGATTTCCAAGCGCCGAGGTCTTCAGCATCAATCGGCTGCCAGGCACCGCCTGCAGCACACGCGCCCATACCGCCACGACAGCGTCGGTGACTTTGGCCAGGTTGTTGAATGAGCCGAAGGTCAGAAAGCCTCTCGACAGCATCGGCAGCGGCGACACCGCTACCGCCATCGCCGGCGGGGTGAAGCAAAGATAGGCATCAGGAAGCGACCAAACCGTCTCGGTGAAATGGTTCGCTTCGCCGGCGGGGGTCACGTAGCGGTCCCCCAGAATGTAGTCCATCTCGGCAACACCGGTCGTTGCGAAATATCCGAGCCAGGATGCCTGGACAGGTGCCGGTTTCCAGGCGAAGAGCGGTAGCCGGTTGGCTTTGGTATGGCCGGAAAGATCCAGCAGCACGTCAACGCCGCTGGTGTGAATGATCCGGGCGGCAGCTTCATCGTTTAAATGATGGATAGGCTCCCAGACACTGACGCAGGACTTCAGGCGGATCGTCAGGTCGTCTTCCGCAGGTTTGCATGGGAAGGCCAGAAATTCGACCCGGTTCGGATCGATGGCACGCAGCAGCCCTTCCAGAAACAGACCGACAGGATGATTGCCGAGATCGCCGGATACCAACCCCACGCGAAGGGCACCGCCCGAGGCGCCTGGGCGCCAGGTGGTGAACGCACGATCCACCCGGCCTGATGACAACCGGCCGAACTGTTCCGCAATGTTGCGCAGGACTTCCGGACTGTGGCGGTCGAGATAATGCGAGACAAACAGGTAGCTGGAACGTGCGCCAAGATCCTTCGGCGTGATTTCCAGCACCTTGGCAAAGGCTGCCGCCGCCTCATCAAGCCGGCCCAATTCCTGGAGGACAAATCCCATGTTGCTGTATGCCGAAGCGAAGTTCGGCCTGATCGCCGCCGCCTTCACGAACGCCCCCAGCGCCTCCTCCAGGCGATCCAGGTTTCTCAGTGCATTACCCAGGTTGAGATTCGCTTCCGGGTAATCTGCTCTGATCTTGAGTGCCTTGGTGCAGCTGGCCAGCGCCTCGCCTGACCGGCCGAGGGCGTTAAGAGCCGATCCCATGTTATTGTGCGCTTCCGCGAGGTCCGGCTTGATCTTCACCGCCCTGGCATAGCTCGCACACGCCTCCGCAGGCCGGCTCAGGAGGGCAAGGGCATTTCCAACGTCGTTGTGAAAGTCGCTGGAGTCCGGCTGCAACTTCACGGCCTTGGTGAAACTTTCCAACGCCTGGTCCGGTCGGCCCAGTGCCATAAGGGTTGTGCCAAGACGACGACAGATCTCGGGGTCGCGCGGGGAAAGGCTTGCAGCCCTTTCGAAAATGGGGAGAGCTTCACCGCTGCGGTTGGTTTGACCCAGGACATCGCCTAAGGCCATCCAACCGAAATGATGATCGGGAAAGCGTGCCACGAGGTCCCGTGCCGCAGCTTCGGCCTCGGGGTGGCGCCCGGATCGCAGGAGAGTCCAGAAGGCATCGCGCTCTGTCCGCGGCGACGCCAGCCGCGCGCGGCGCACGGACGGGAGCTTCAGAACTTCCTGCTCGCGCGAGCGATTGTAGGCCATGGCTGTCTATATAAGGGTGCCGGGACATTCCGGGGCGATATAGCCGGCCACAATTTGACCGGCTTCCGGTGGTCGGCCGCCAGGTGTCGGTCGACCGATCACATGCCAATAGATCAGGCGTCCAAAGTCGAACCCGCGACATCCAGCGACCGAACCAACCACTGGTACAAAATACACCGATCCGCCCCGGAATCGTGTCAAAATGGCACGAATCCGCCCCAGTCCAGCCCCCGGACTCTCAACAAAACCCGCCAACCCCTTGATGCGCGCGCACCATGCCTGAAAACCCACAGCATCAAGCGCTTGCAGCCGCGCGCCGCCACGCCGTCTCAACACCCGCCACAGCTTCGCCATAATCCCCGACACGAAACAGGCCACACAATGGGGCACATTCCGTGTCAGGCACGTGCCGGATCCGGAGCGCAATCAATACGACTTCGGCAGGTCCAGCACCCGTTCGGCGAGGTAGCTCAGCACCAGTTCCCGGCTGACCGGGGCGATGCGCGGGATCAGGCTTTCGCGGAACAGCCGCTCCACATGGTATTCCTGCGCGTAGCCCATGCCGCCGAGCGTCATGACCGCCTGTTCGGCGGCGCGGTAGCCGGCCTCGGCCGCCAAGTACTTGGCGGCATTGGCTTCTGCCCCGCAGTCCCGGCCGCTGTCGTACATCCAGGCGGCCTTGAAGACCATCAGGTCGGCGGCTTCCAGTTCCGCCCAGTTCCTCGCCAGGGGATGCTGGATCGCCTGGTTCTGCCCGATCGGCCGGCCGAACACGACGCGTTCCCTGGCATAGCGGGCGGCCCGGGTCAAAGCCGCGCGGCCGATCCCGATGGCTTCCGCCGCAACCAGGATGCGTTCCGGATTCAGCCCATGAATCAAGGCCTTGAAGCCCTCGCCCTCCTCGCCGATGCGGTCTTCCTCGGGGATTTCCATGTCCTCGAAGAATACCATATTCGAATCGACGGCGTGACGACCCATCTTGTGAATCAGCCGGACGTCGGCATGGCGGCGATCGAGGTCGGTGTAGAACAGCGTCAGCCCGTGGGATTTGCGCTTGACGCGCTCCAGCGGCGTGGTGCGGGCCAGCAGCAGGATCTTGTTGGCGACCTGCGCGGTCGAGGTCCAGATCTTGGTGCCGTTCACCACGTAGCCGTCGCCGCGCCGGTCCGCGCGGGTGGTGATCTCGGTCGTGTTGAGCCCGGCATTGGGCTCCGTGACGCCGAAACAGGCGCGGTCCCGGCCGGCGATCAGCGGCGGCAGCATGCGGGATTTCTGCGCCTCGGTCCCGAACACCACCACCGGATTGAGGCCGAAGATATTGATATGTATGGCACTTGCGCCCGACATGCCAGCACCTGACTCGGCCACCGCCTGGACCAGCAGGGCCGCGTCGGTGATCCCGAGGCCGGCGCCGCCGTAGTCTTCCGGCATGGCGATCCCAAGCCAGTTGGCCTCGGCGATGGCGCTGACAAACGCGTCCGGGAAGGTGGCGGTCTGGTCACGTTCGAGCCAGTAGGCGTCGTCGAACCGGCTACACAGGCGGACAACCTGCTCGCGGATTTGTTGTTGTTGGTCGGACAGGGCGAAATCCATGACGGACCTTTCGGACGTTCCTCTCTTGGGGCATATTTCTCCCATGTATTCCGCAGGGAAACCACCCTGCATGGCCAGCTCCGGCCACGCCGGATGGCCGGGAGGACGGCCGTGACAGACACGCTGTACGATCGGGATTTCTATGCCTGGGCGAATGAGCAGGCGGCGCTTTTGCGTGCCGGCAAGCTGGAGCGGGCCGATATCGCGAACATCGCGGAAGAGATCGAGAGCATGGGCCGGTCGGAAAAACGCGAACTTGTCAATCGGTTGACTGTCCTCTTGCTGCATTTGCTGAAATGGCAGTTCCAGCCAGGCCTCCGCGGCAATTCCTGGCGCCTGAGCATTGAGGAGCAGCGCTACCGGCTCGCCGATCACATGGATGACAATCCAAGCCTGCGGTCGAAGCTCGACGACGCGATCCGCGATGCCTACCGCCTGGCACTGGTCGAGGCAGAGCGCGAGACCGGGCTGGCGCGTGCGACCTTCCCGCCTGCCTGCCCGTATTCCTTTGAAAAGGCCATGGATTCCGACTTCTGGCCGGAGTGACCCGATGGATAGCCAGGCGCTCGATGCCCCGACCGCCGTGACGGACACCGCCGAAGCCGCGACCCGCTTCCAGGCGCGCATCGACGCGGAAGACCGCATCGAGCCGAACGACTGGATGCCCGAGGCCTATCGCCGGACGCTGGTCCGCCAGATCGGCCAGCACGCCCATTCCGAGGTCGTCGGCATGCTGCCCGAGGGCAACTGGATCACCCGCGCGCCCTCGCTGCGCCGCAAGGCCGCCCTGCTGGCCAAGGTCCAGGACGAGGGCGGCCACGGGCTTTATCTGTATGCGGCGGCCGAGACGCTGGGCGTCGCACGCGAGGACATGCAGGACCAACTGCTGTCCGGGCGAGCCAAATACTCCAGCATTTTCAACTATCCGACGCTCACCTGGGCGGATATTGGCGCGATCGGCTGGCTGGTCGACGGGGCCGCGATCATGAACCAGATCCCGCTTTGCCGCTGCTCATATGGGCCATATGCGCGGGCGATGATCCGGGTGTGCAAGGAGGAAAGTTTCCACCAGCGCCAGGGCTACGAGATCATGATTTCTCTTGCGCACGGCACGCCGGAGCAGAAGGCGATGGCGCAGGATGCGCTGGACCGCTGGTGGTGGCCGTGCCTGATGATGTTCGGGCCGCCGGACACCCTGTCCAACCACTCGGACGCGTCAATGCGTTGGAAAATCAAGCGTTTCACCAACGACGCGCTGCGCCGGAAATTTGTCGACGCGACCGTGCCGCAGGGTCATTGGCTCGGCCTGACGTTCCCCGATCCGGCGCTGCGGTTCGAGGACGGGCACTGGCGGTTCGGGGAGATCGATTGGGCGGAGTTCCGCCGCGTCGTGGCGGGCGACGGCCCGTGCAACCGGGAACGCCTGGCCGCCCGTCGCCAGGCCCATGAGGACGGCGCCTGGGTGCGTGAGGCCGCCCTCGCCTACGCCGCGAAACAGTGCGCGGAGGCCGCGTGATGGCCACGGTCCCGATCCCGCGCCTGACCCCGCTCTGGGAGGTTTTCATCAGGTCCCGCAATGGGTTGGCCCACAAGCACGTCGGCTCTCTGCATGCGGCCGACGCCACCATGGCGCTGCAGGCGGCGCGCGATGTCTACACAAGGCGCGGCGAGGGCCTTTCGATCTGGGTGGTGCCGTCCACGGCAATCACCGCCTCCGACCCCGCCGACAAGGACGCGTTGTTCGAGCCAACCGGGTCGAAGATCTACCGCCACCCGACGTTCTATGAGGTGCCGGACGGGGTCGGCCATATGTGATGGCCCCGACTTCCATCACCACGACCTCGATCACGCTGGGCGAGACGCCCAGGATCCGGGCGCTGCTGGCCCGTGCCGACGACGCGCTGGTGCTGGGCCACCGGCTCAGCGAATGGACCGGCCGCGCGCCGCTGCTGGAGGAGGAGCTGGCGCTGGCCAACATCGCGCTGGACCTGATCGGCCAGGCCCGCGCGCTCTACACCGCGACCGGCCAGGATGAGGACCGGCTGGCCTATCTGCGCGACGCCTGGCAGTACCGCAACGCCCTGGTGATGGAACTGCCGAACGGGGATTTTGCGTTCACGATCAGTCGGTTGTTCCTGGTCTCGGCGGCTTCCGACCGCTACTGGCGCGCCGCCATGACCGCCACCGACCCCGACCTGGCCGCCATCGCCGCCAAGGCGGAGAAGGAGACGACCTACCATCTGCGGCACGCCGCCGAGTGGCTGATCCGCCTGGGTGACGGCACCGCGGACTCGCATCGCCGCACGCAGGCGGCCCTGGACGCGCTCTGGCCCTATACCGGCGAATTGTTCGAACCCGACGGGCTGGGACCGGAGATCGCGCGCGCAGATTGGGAGACGACGGTCGCCCCGGTGATCGCCCGCGCGACACTGGCCTGCCCGGCCGACGGCTGGATGCAAAGCGGCGGGAGGCGCGGGCGGCACACCGAACACCTCGGGCATCTGCTGGCGGAAATGCAGGTCCTGCCAAGGACTTACCCTGGCGCCACCTGGTGACCGACGCGCTGGCCCGCGCCCGCGCGGCGGTCTGTGCGGTCACCGACCCGGAAATCCCGGTGCTGACGATCGCCGATCTGGGCGTGCTGCGCGACATCCGGATCGACGGGACCTCGGTCGAGGTCACGATCACGCCGACCTACACCGGCTGTCCGGCGATGACCGTGATCGCGCTCGACATCGAGACCGTGCTGGCCCGTGTCGGCTTTCCGCAGGTGCGGGTCGTGACGACGCTGACGCCGGCCTGGACCACCGACTGGCTGACCGAGGACGGCCGCCGCAAGCTTGCCGCCTACGGCATCGCGCCGCCGGAACCGGCCGCCGGCCGGCGCGCGTTGTTCGGCGAACCGCGCCCCGCCTGCCCGCGCTGCGGGAGCCTAAGTACCGAACAAATCAGCGAATTTGGCTCGACGGCCTGCAAATCGCTGCACCGCTGCCTGGCCTGCCGGGAGCCGTTCGATGCGTTCAAGTGCCACTAGAGCACGTTCCGGCTGACTGGAAACCTGCCATTGTCATAGATCGTCATGGCCGGGCTTGTCCCGGCCCTCTGTACCAGCACCGTGCCGCGATTGATGGCCGGGACAAGCCCGGCCATGACGGCATGGGTTTTCCAGTCACCGTGAAACCGCTCTAAAACAGGGTGATCGTTTCTGTTACCTCCGCTTGGTACGTTTGTTTGAGACGCATGGCTCGTTCGGCAGCGCGTTTATCTGGTTTGGCCGGTGCCGGCGGGTGGCACAAGCAAGTTGAACCGCCAAGACGCCAAGAGGCAGGGGGAACGACGGGCCTGATATCCATTGGAAAATGACAGTCTCGTTGAGTCTCAGACCCCTTGGCGTCTTGGCGTCTTGGCGCTTCAACTTGCTTTCTATCGGACCATGCGATCGACTCAGACCAAGGAAGGGCCGAACGAGGCGCCTCGATCGTCCCCGGCCTCAGGCGATTGACCGGCTATACCGCCCAGGCCGAACTCAGGATCACTTCGCAGAAATTGACCCGCCGGTACCCCGGGTCCATCCGCGCCAGGACGTCCGCCTTGACGTTGCCGAACGTGGTCTCGGGCTTGCGGATCGTGCCGTGCGCGAACGCCGCGATGATCCCCTCCTTGAAGCCCCGGCCGCGCGGGTAGGCCTCGGTGACCTGGCGCCGCTCCTCGCAGGCGAACTCGTCGAAGGCGAGGCCCAGCACGTCCATCTCGACGCCTGCCGTCACCAGCGCGACCACCGGGTGCATGTGCTGGGGGATACCAGGGGTGGTATGCAGCGCTATCGATGTCCACACGGTGTCGATGTCCTGCTGCGAAATCCCGTGCTGCCGCAGGAAGTCGCGGGCGGCGTTGGCGCCGTCGACCTCGAAGCGTTCGGTGGCGCTGCTGTAGGCGTCGACCAGGCCGACGTCGTGGAACATTGCGCCCGCATAGAGCAGTTCCGGGTCGAAGCGCATTCCCTTGCGCTGCCCGGCAAGCGCGCCGAACAGGTAGACGCGGGTCGAGTGGTTGAACAGCAGCGGCGCCTCCGTGTCGCGGACGAATTCGGTGATCTCGCGCGCCATCACGCTGTCGGGGATCGTCACGCCTGCAATGCCCTGGCTCATCGTTGGCTCCTTTTCCGGGGGTTTTCCTGGACAGGAAGGTGAGCCTGGACGATATTGGCCACAATGAATGAGACCCGACAGATCCAGCCAAACGACCCGGCTTTCCGGCCACTCCCGGCAGGCGGGTGCGACCAACCGCCACGGCGCGTTGCCGTGCTGGTGCCGCCGCTAGCCCAGTCGCTGGACGTGACCGGGCCGCTCGACGTGTTTGCGCAGGCGAACGCGCTGTCAGGGGGGCCGCGGTATGCAACCGAGCTGATTGCGTGTTCGGGGACGCTGGAGGTGGCGACGACGAGCATTCGGCTCGTGGCGGACCGCTGGATCGGCGATCCGGGGCCGCCGATCGACACGCTGCTGGTCGCCGGCGCGCCCGATCTGCCGGCGTTGCAGGCCGATGCGGCGGTCATCGCCTGGCTGCAGGACCAGGCGGGGCGGGTGCGGCGGATGGCCTCGGTCTGCACCGGCGCGTTCCTGCTGGGCGAGGCCGGGCTGCTCGACGGGCGCAGCGTCACCACGCACTGGATCGCCGCCGGCGCGCTGGCTCGGCGTTTTCCGCGGGCGAACGTGGCCGAGGACCGGATTTTCGTGCGCGACGGCCCGATCTACACCTCGGCCGGGGTGACGGCGGGGATCGACCTGGCGCTGGCACTGCTGGAGGAGGATGCGGGCCGCGCTATTGCCCTGGCCGTCGCGCGGCAACTGGTGGTGTTCCTCAAGCGCCCCGGCGGGCAGTCGCAGTTCAGCGCGACGCTGACGGCCCAGATGGGGCCGGCGCCCGCGCTGGAGGCGGTGCAGGCCTGGATGGCGGAGCACCTCGCGGCGGATTTGACGTTGCCGGCGATCGCGGACCAGGCCGGCATGAGCGTGCGGACGCTGTCCCGGGTGTTCCGCGAGGCCGCCGGGATGACGCCGATCGATTTCGTCGAACTGCTGCGGGTGGAGGCGGCGCGACGGATGCTGGAGACGACCGCGGAGCCGCTGAAGCGGGTCGCCTCCCGCTGTGGTTTCGGGAGCGCGGACAGCATGCGGCGGGTGTTTCTGCGGCGGATCGGGGTGGGGGCGGCGGATTACCGGACGCGATTCAGCGGCGGGGAGGCGGAGGAAGCCTGAGAGGCAGGTCGGTCGGATACTCCCCCTCCCCCCAACCTTGGTCCGCTCTGCGGCCCAAGCCCTCAAGGGGAGGGGGAGTATCCGACCGACCTGCCTCCTCTACGATGCCGCTTCCAGGGCTTCCTCGGCTGCCAGCCAGACTTCCTCGGCCGCGGCGGCTTCCCGCTTGATAGCCGCCAAACGCGTGTTGGCAGCCGTCACCTCGGCTGCACGGCCTGGCGCGTAAAGCGCGGGATCGGCCAGTTTCGCCTCGATCTTGGCCCGTTCGGCCGTCAGGCGGGCAATCAGGGCCTCGGCGTCCTTGGCTTGCTTGCGCAGCGGGGCCAGGGCGGCGCGCGCCTCGGCCCGTTCGCGGCGGTCGTCCCGGCGGTTCGACGTGTCCGCCTTGGCGGCCGGACGCGCCCGCTCCACCAGCAGAGCGCGATAATCGTCCAGGTCGCCGTCGAAATTCCGCACCGTCCCGTCGGCCACCAGCCACAGGCGGTCGGCCACCAACTCCACCAGATGCGGATCGTGGGTGATCAGCAGCACGGCCCCCTGGAAGTCGGCCAGTGCCTTCACCAGCGCCTCGCGCGCGTCGATGTCCAGATGGTTGGTCGGCTCGTCCAGCAGCAGCAATTGCGGCGCATCGCGGGTCGCCAGCGCCAGCAGCAGCCGGGCTTTCTCGCCACCGGACAGGTTCGCGACCGGCGTTTCCGCCCGATCGGCGTCGAGCCCGAACCGCGCCAACTGAGCGCGCACCTGCGGCGGCGTGGCGCGCGGCAGGGCACGCGCCATGTGGTCGATCGGGTTCTCGTCCATCACCAGCTCTTCGGCCTGGTGCTGGGCGAAGTAGCCGACCTTCAGCTTCGGGCCGCGCCGCATTTCGCCGGAGAGCGGCTCCAGCCGCCCCGCCAGCAGTTTCGCCAGCGTCGATTTGCCGTTGCCGTTGGCGCCGAGCAGGGCGATCCGGTCGTCCATGTCGACGGTCAGGGACACATTTCGGAGCACCGGCGTGCCGTCATAGCCGATGCTCACCCGGTCCAGCGCCAGGATCGGCGGCGCGATGCGGGCGGGTTCGGGAAAGGCGAAGCGGGTCGGCGTATCCTCGATGACGGAGTCGATTTGTGGCAGCCTTTCCAGGGCCTTGATGCGTGCCTGGGCCTGCCTTGCCTTGCTGGCCTTGTAGCGGAACCGGTCGATGAAGGACTGGATATGCGCCCGCTCGACCGCGATCCGCTCCGCCGCGCGGGTCTGCTGCATCGCGCGTTCCGTGCGGATGCGCACGAACTCGTCGAAGCCGCCGGGGGTGAGGGAGATCTTGCCCTTGTCCAGATGCGCGATCGCCTCGACCGCGCGATCCAGCAGGCCGCGATCGTGCGAGACCACCAGGGCGGCGCCGGGGAAACGGGCGAGCCAGCCCTCCAGCCACATGGTGGCTTCCAGGTCGAGGTGGTTGGTCGGCTCGTCCAGCAGCAACAGGTCCGGATTGGCGAACAAAGCCGTCGCCAGCGCCACGCGCATCCGCCAGCCGCCGGAGAACTCCGCGACCGGCCGCGCCTGGGCCGCCTCGTCGAAGCCCAGGCCGGCCAGGATCGTGGCGGCCCGCGCCGGCGCCGAGTCCGCCCCGATTGCCCGCAGGCGTTCGTGGACCTCGGCCAGGCGGTGCGGGTCGGCGGTCTCGGCCTCCGCCAGCAAAGCGAGGCGTTCGGGATCGCCCTCCAGCACGGTGTCGAGCAGCGAGGCCGGCCCTTCCGGCGCTTCCTGGCGCACTGTCGCCAGCCGCGCGCGGCTCGCCAGGCGGATCTCGCCGCCGTCCAGCGGCATCTCCCCGGCGATCGCCTTCAGCAGGGTGGACTTGCCGGCGCCGTTGCGCCCGACCAGGCCGATGCGCCGGCCGGCATCGACGGTGAGGTCGGCGCCGTCCAGCAGCAAGCGTCCGCCCAGGCGGATGGAGGCGTCGGAAATGACGAGCAGGGACATGGACGTGTGATCGTGTCAGGGAGGGCGGGGGTCAAGCAGGAAGTTCACGCGGCGCCAGGTCGGTGCTTGTCAGCAATAGGGCGTGGCCGATGCCAGCCGGTTGCTGATTCAGGTACTTAGCCCGCGCCGCCTGCTCGATGTGGGAACGGTGCTGGTGGAATGCGGTGAGACAGCCCTCGCGATCAAACCGACCTGGTCCGAAGCAAATTTCGAATGTCTCTTTTGGGATCCGGCATTGAACGCCTTCGGAACCTGCTTGGGCGAAGACGACGACTTCGTCCTCTTCACGATCGTAGGTTTCCTTATCCGGCAGAAAGTTCAGGTCGAGACCAGGCACAACCGACCGCCGCTCCCCTACCGCACGCAACACGGCGTCTCTGGTCGCCGGGTGCAGCAATCCAAGCCCCTCGCCCAGCAGACGCTGCCAAGTCTTGCCGCGGGCGAACGCCTCCCGCCAGGCTGAGGCGAGATCATGCGTCCGCCGCCGGACCAGCACGTCCAGCAGCGCCTGGGCCTGGAGGACGTCCTTCTCTCGCTTGCCGCCCTCCCGCCGCCGCCGCGCGACGATGAGCTTGTGCAGGGCGAAGCGCTGCGGCGAAGGAACCGAGACCAGAACACCCGCCCCGTGCAACAGCACCGCCGGCTCCGGATCGCGGATCAGGAAGTCCAGGAAGCGAAGCGGCTGGGCGTCGGTGCCGAATGCGGGCAGCTTCTGGGGCTGTTCGGTGTCCTTTCCACGGTTTGGAGTGAGGAAATCGACCCGCAGATGGCGCGTCCGGTACGAAGACGCCCCCTGTGAATTGATCTGCGGAATCGGCTGGAATGTGGGGTCGAAGCTCTGCAGCATCTCCAGGGCTGGTCTGGTGGCGTCGCCGATCGCGGCGGACACATCGGCAAATTGGGCGACATCCACGTCACCGGTCTGCATCAACGTAGCCGATAGGCGGACACCGAGCATGGCGGAATAGGTCTGGTAGGCGACGGTTCCAACCAAGACGCCGCGCAGGCGAAACACCCTTTCCTTGGCCAAGGCCTCAACCAAGTCTCCAATTTGAGAAGGTGGTTTAGAAAGATTCGCGGCGCGGATAAGCGTGGCAACCAGGCTCCGCTGGTCCCGCTGGACATCGCGCGCGGCCTTATGCGCTGCGATTCTCGCCAGTAGCTCCGGACTTTCCGGTCCCACATATTGCTGCACGCGGCCGGAGGAGATGGGTTTCTGGAAGTACCAGTAGCGGCGTCCCCGTATCATCTTCGCCGTAAACGTCCCGTCGGCCGGGAAGGCCTCAGCGAAAGCGACCGCATTCACCCGATCCAGAAGATCGGCATAAACTGTCTGCAACATCAGTGAGATGTCGTGCGGCACGGGCCCATTCACCTGTTATATGCTGGTCGCGGAATGCGTATAATACCAACCGCCGTAGAGAATGACACTTCTCCCTCTCCCCTTGAGGGCTTGGGCCGCAGAGCGGACCAAGGCTGGGGTGAGGGGTCGTACCACCACCGGCGGTGCGGCTCGCCCCTTCACCCCGCCCCTCTCCCTCAAGGGGAGAGGGAGGCGTTGCTGCCGCCGCAACCTATGAGTCGGTCTCAACGGCGGTTGGTATAACAAGCTGGCCAACCATTTACCATTCCTATGTTATACGCTGACCGCGAACTGCGTATAACAAACCACCCCTTGCCTCCCGGCCCCGCCCGTGGCTTAACCCGCGGCCTTTTTCGCGGACCCGCCCCCATGATCCAGGCCGTCGGCATCGATTTCGGCACCACCAACAGCGTCGTCGCCCTCCGCCACGACGACGGCACCACCAACGTCCTGCGTCACGGCCCCACATTGGCCGACGTCTTCCGGACGGTCCTTTGCTTCTGGTCCGAGGAAGCCCGCGGCCGCCAGCATTTGCATCACGCCGCCGGCCCGGCCGCCATCGACGCCTACCTGGACGACCCGCTCGACAGCCGCCTCATCATGTCGATGAAAACCTACCTGGCGCAGCGCAGCTTCACGGAAACCCGCGTCTTCGGCCGGATTTTCACCCTCGAGCGGCTGGTCGCGACCTTCCTGCGCGACCTCCTGGCCGACGCGCCCACCGCCCCGCGCATCGTCGTCGGCCGCCCGGTGCGCTTCGCCGGGGAGTTTGCCGACGACGCCTTCGGCGCCGAACGCCTGCGCGGCGCCTGCGCGGAGGCCGGCCTGCCCGACGTCACCCTGATGCTGGAACCCGCTGCCGCGGGCGCCCGCTTCGCCAGCACCCTGACCGAACCCGCCACCGTCCTGATCGGCGATTTCGGCGGCGGCACCAGCGACTTCTCCCTCCTCCGCTTCGACCCGCGCGACCTGTCCACCCCAGGCGCCGGCGTCACGCCGCTCGGCCACGCCGGCATCGGCATCGCGGGCGACGCGTTCGACTTCCGCATCATCGACCAGGCGATCTCGCCGCTGCTGGGCAAGCACGACACCTACAAGGTCATGGGCAAGCCGATGCCTGTGCCCGCCGAATTCTACGCCGGCTTCGCCCGCTGGCACCGCCTGTCGCTGATGCGCGCGCCCCGCACCCTGCGCGGCATCGCCGACGTCGCCCGCACCGCAGAACACCCCGAACGGCTGCATCAGCTCATCACGCTGATCGAGGACGGGCTGGGCTACGCGCTCTACCAGGCGGTCTCCGGCGCCAAGGCCGCGCTGTCCAGCGCCGACCAGGCTACGCTCCGCTTCCGCCACAAGAGCTTCGAGGTCGAGCGGACCCTGACGCGCGCCGAGTTCGAGCACTGGATCGCCCCCGACCTCGCCCGCCTCGGCGCCACGGTGGACCAAGCCCTGCTGGACGCCGACCTGCCGGCCAAGGCGGTCGACAAGATCTTCCTGACCGGCGGCACTGCGTTCGTGCCGGCCGTCCGGCGCCTGTTCGCCGATCGCTTCGGGGCCGATCGCCTGGTCGGCGGCGGCGAGTTCGTCTCGGTCGCGGAGGGATTGGCGCTGGCGGCGACTGGCTGAGCGGGAGGAAGGCTGGGGCGCTGCCCCAAACCCCGCCCGGGGCGCTGCCCCCGGGACCCCCGCCAGGGACACAGTCCCTGGACCCATTCTGTGGTGCCTCCTTGGGGAGGGGCTGAGACCGGGGCGAGCCGCGCCTCGGTATCCGAGGCGTTCGGCCCGC
>JARLIJ010000110.1 GCA_031291795.1 Acetobacteraceae bacterium
CCACGTCCCACCAGTTCGCCGCGATCCCGGCGGCCTGCGCCAGCCGGTCGAGCGCATCCGCCGGCAGCGCGCGGCTCTGGGCAGGCGCGGCGCCGGGTTCCTCCAGCAGCAGCAGCACGGAGCGCGGGGCGACCGGCATGGCGTCTGTCACCACCGCCGCGCGCGCCGGATCCGCGCTGTCGATGGCGCAGCGCCAGCGCCAGCCGGGGCGCGGCGCAGGGGGCGTCAATGGCACCGGATCGGTGCCCGCGTGCAGCACCACCACGGCGCGGCTGCCGGCGGCATACAGCGCCACCACCAGCGTGCGGGCGGCGCCGTCATGCCAGTCCTCCGGGCTGAGCCCGCGACCGTCCGGTAGATGCCACGTCACGTCGGGTATCCGGCTGTCGTCGATGGCCTGGCCGGTCAGCGGGCGGCCGCCCAGCAACCCCGGACAGTCAAGACGGGTGCGGATCAGCCGCGCGGTGAAGTCCACCAGGGCCGGATCGATTGCCGCCCAATCGAACCAGGAGATCGCATTGTCCTGGCTGTACGGATTGTTGTTGCCGTGTTGCGTGCGGCCGGCCTCGTCGCCCATCGGCAGCATGGGCGTGCCGCGGGAGACCAGCAGCGTGGCCAGCAGCGCCCGCACATCGCGTCGGCGCGCCGCCAGCACGGCCGGGTCGTCGGTCGCGCCCTCGATCCCGTTGTTCCAGGACAGGTTGTCGGCATTGCCGTCGTGGCCGTTCTCGAGATTCGCGCCGTTATGCTTCGTCTCGTACGAAACCAGGTCGGCCAGGGTGAAGCCGTCATGGGCGGTGATGAAGTTGATGCTGCGGGTCAGCTTGCGGTGGCGGCCGGCGAAGATATCGGCGGACCCGGAGAGGCGCGTCGCCAGGTCGCCCAGCATGCCGCCGTCGCCGCGCCAGAACCGGCGCATCGTGTCGCGGTAGCGGTCGTTCCACTCACCCCAGCCGGCAGGGAAGGCGCCCAGCTGGTAGCCGCCCTGCCCGATATCCCAGGGTTCGGCGATCACCACGCGGCTGGCCAGCAGCGGGTCCTGCTGCATCGCGGCCAACAGCGGGGCGGCGGGGTCGAATCCGCTGTCGCGCCGGCCCAGCACGGGCGCGAGGTCGAGGCGGAAGCCGTCGATCCCGGCGCGTGTGATCCAGCTGCGGAACGCGTCCATCGCCAGGCGCACGACCGGCGGACGGTCCAGCGCCAGGATGTTGCCGGTGCCCGCATCGTTGACATACAGCGACGCGTCGTCCGGCCGCAGCCGGTAGTACAACGCGTTGTCCAGCCCGCGGAACGACAGCGTGGGGCCGAATTCGTCGCCCTCGCCGGTGTGGTTCAGCACCACGTCCAGCAGCACGGCGATGCCGGCCGCCTGCAGCGCGGCGACGGCGGCGCGGATTTCCACCCACCCACCGGGGGCCAGCCGCGGGTCCGGCGCCAACATCGCGACCGGGTTGTAGCCCCAGTAATTGTGCAGCCCGAGTGCCGGAAGATGGCGGTCGTCGGCCCAGGCGGCGCAGGGGAGGAGCTCGACGGTGGTGACGCCCAGCCGCGTAAGATGTGCGATCGCCGCGGGGTGGCCGAGGCCGGCGAATGTGCCGCGGATCGCCTCGGGGATATCCGGATGCAGCCGGGTGAAGCCGCGGACATGCAGCTCGTAGATCGCTTGGCGGTCCCAGTCGAATGGCGGGCGGGCGGACAGCGGCGGCAGCGGTGCCTCGACGATCGCCTTCGGGACCAGGGAGGCGGTGTCGGTCGGGTCCGGGCGGGCGCCGTCGACCAGCGACGGATAGGGGGCAAACGGTCGGTCGAGCGCGGTGGCGTAGGGATCGACCAGCAGCTTGGCGGGGTTGAAGCGATGGCCGCGCGCCGGATCCCAGGGACCCCAGGCGCGCAGCCCGTAGCGCATGCCGGCTGCCAGGCCGGCGATGTGGCCGTGGAACACGTCGCCGGTCCGCGCGGGCAGCAGCAGCCGAGACTCTTCACGGCCCCCGTCGTCGTACACACAGATCGCCACCGCCTTGGCATGCGCCGAGGCCACCGCCACATTGGCGCCGGTCGCGTCCAGCGTGACGCCAAGCGTCTCCGCCCGTCCCTCCCCCACCGCAAGCCTCACGCGTCGCGCTCGGCGGCCAACGCGCGATACAGCGCGGCATAGCGGGCGGCGGGGCGGCGCCAGGATACGTCGGTCTTCATCGCGTTGCGCTGGAGCTTGCGCCAGGTCGGCTGGTCACGCCAGAGCACCGCCGCGCGCATGATCGCTGCGTCCAGCATCTCCATCGTCACCGGAGTGAACTGGATGCCGCTGCCGGTGCCGGCCGCCAGCGCGGCCTCATTGGCATCGATGATGCTGTCGGACAGGCCGCCCACGCGCGCCACCACCGGCAGCGCGCCGTAACGCAACGCACAAAGCTGCGTGAGGCCGCAAGGCTCGAAGCGCGACGGCACCAGCAGCGCGTCGGCGCCGGCCTGGATCTGGTGCGCCAGCGCCTCATCGTAGCCGGTGATGCAGGCGACCCGGCCGGGATGCGCGGCGGCCGCTGCGGTGAACGCGCGTTCCAATCCCCGGTCGCCGGTCCCCAGCACGACAAGCTGGGCGTCGAGGGCCAGCAGGTGCGGCAGCGTGGCCAGCAGCAGGTCGAGGCCCTTCTGCCAGGTCAGCCGGCTGACCACGCCCAGCAGCAGCGTCTCGGCGGAGACATGCAGGCCGAACCGAGCCTGCACGGCGGATTTGTTGAACGCGCGGCGCGGCAGCCGGGTGATGGAGAATGGTGACGGGATGAGCGGATCGGTGGCTGGGTCCCACACCGTGTCGTCGATGCCGTTGAGGATGCCGTACAGGACCTGCGCGCGGGTGCGCAGCAGCCCGTCCATGCCCATGCCGCCCTCGGGCGTGGTGATCTCGGCGGCGTAGCTGGGGGAGACGGTGGTGATGCGGTCGGCCAGCGCCAGGCCGGCCTTGAGGTAGCCGATGCTGCCGTAATACTCGACGCCGGCGATGCTGAAAGAATGCGGCGGTAGGCCCAGGACCTCCAGCAGGTCGGGGGAGACCTGGCCCTGGAAGGCGAGGTTGTGCACGGTCATGACGGTACCGGGCCGCCGGCCGCCGCGATAGGTCAGGTAGGCGGGGGCGAGGCCGGCCTGCCAGTCATGCGCGTGCAGGATGTCCGGGCGCAGGTCCGGCACGGCGCCGGTCGCGACGTCGGCGGCAACCCGGGCCAGGGCGGCGAAGCGCAGCGGGTTGTCCGCCCAGTCACGACCGTCCGGGCCGACATAGGGGTTGCCGGCGCGGGTGTAGAGATGCGGGGCGTCGAGCGCCAGCACGTCCAGCCCCGCGGCCTTGGCGCGCAACAGCCGCATCGGGCCGCCGAACAGGTCGGGCAGGGGATGCACCGCCTCGGGCTCCCCGATGGCGGCCAGCACGGCGGGGTAGGCGGGCACCAGGCTGGTGGTCCGGATGCCCTCGGCTTCCAGCGCGAGCGGCAGGGCGCCAGCCACGTCGGCCAGGCCGCCGGTCTTCACCAGCGGGTAGATTTCCGGCACGACGGAGAGGACGTGGAGTGGGGTCACGCGCGGTGCCCGGGGTGGTGGGTGGTGCTGTGGGTGTGGTCATGGTCTCCCCTTGAGGGAGGGGGAGATTCTGCGGTCTCTGGTTCCGGCGTTCCATCGGGTCAGTCCTCCAGCCGGTCGAGCATGGTCTGGGTGATCAGGCAGATCCCGGTCTCGGTGCGGCGGAAGCGCCTGGCGTCCTCGTCCGGGTCCTCGCCCACGACGAGTCCCGCCGGAATGCGCACGCCTTTCTCGACGATGACGTTGCGCAACCGAGCACCGCGGCCGATATCGGCGTCGGGCAGGATCACGGCGTTCTCGGCCCGCGCGTAGGAGTGCACGTGCACGCCGCTGAACAGCAGCGCCTGGCGCAGGAACGCCCCGGATACGATGCAGCCCCCGGAGACCAGCGACGAGATCGCCTCGCCTCGCCTGCCGTCCTCGTCATGCACGAATTTCGCGGGCGGCGTGATCTCGGCATAGGTCCAGATCGGCCATTCGCGATCGAACAGGTCCAGCGCCGGCACCACGGCCGTCAGGTCGATATTCGCCTCCCAATAGGCGTCGAGCGTGCCGACATCGCGCCAATAGGCCTCCTTCTCGTTGCCGGAGCGGATACAGGAGTTTGCGAAGCGATGCGCCACGGCTTTGCCGTTTTTGACCAAATAGGGGATGATATCCCTGCCGAAATCGCGTTCCGAGTTGGGGTTGGCGGCGTCTCGGTGCAGCTGGTCGATCAGGAAGCGGGTGGCGAAGACGTAGATGCCCATGCTGGCCAGCGCCATGTCGGGCTTGTCCGGCATGCCGGGCGGGTCGGCGGGCTTTTCGACGAACTCAAGGATGCGATCGTTGTCGTCGACCGCCATCACGCCAAAGCCGGTGGCTTGCTCGCGCGGCACCTCGATGCAGCCAACAGTGACGTCGGCGTTCTGTTCGACATGCTGCACGAGCATGCCGGCGTAATCCATCTTGTAGACGTGATCGCCGGCGAGGATGACGATGTAGGCTGGGTCATAGCCTTCGATGATGTCGATGTTCTGGTACAGCGCGTCCGCAGTCCCGGCATACCAGTCGCCACCGACGCGCTGGGAGGCGGGCAGGATGTCGAAGCCCTCGTTGCGTTCGGGGCGGAAGAAATTCCAGCCGCGCTGGAGGTGGCGGATCAGGCTATGCGCCTTGTATTGCGTCGCCACGCCGATGCGGCGGATGCCGGAGTTCACCGCGTTGGACAGAGCGAAGTCGATGATCCGGCATTTGCCACCGAAATAGACCGCTGGCTTGGCGCGTGCATCGGTCAGTTCCAGCAAGCGGGACCCGCGCCCGCCTGCCAGGACGTACGCCATGGTATCCCGCACAATCGGTGCGTTCAGGGCGGAACGCTGCGACATCTTGGTGTTCTCCGGCCGACGCGGGCTGCAAGAGTGGGGCTGCTAGGGGGCGGGGAAGCAGGGGAAAAGTGTCGGGAAGCGGTGTCAGGCGAGCTTCCGGGCACGGTACACCCTCCCTGGTAGAGGCGCCAGAACGCCAGCCCGCATGGGAGCGCTAACCGCGCCGTTTGCGTGCGACCTGGGTGAGGGGCTGTCACGGGGGATGTCAAAGGCGTGAGTGCACGGGTCCCCCGTCCCGTGTCTGGACCCAGGGTCATGCCAACCGCCCTTGCCGCCGACTCACAGGGGGACGTCTGGGCGTTTCTACAGGCCAACAAGCTCAGTCGTCTGGTTCGATGTAGCCACGAGGCGGTGGTGGTCGCCTGCAGGAACGCCTGGCATGTCGTGGTAAAATGACGTCGGACACATTATACCAACCGCCGTTGGCACTGACCTTCCCAACCGTCATGGCCGGCCTCCGTGCCGGCCATCCGTGAGGCATCTGCCGCGACAGATGGCCGGCACAGGGGCCGGCCATGACGAAGGCAGGAGAGTCGGTGTCTTCGGCGGTTGGTATTACATCAATCGGAAACCGGAGTTGGCATGTGTCAAAGGCCGGGGCGGTTGGCTTAATATGTACCGCCGATGAAATAGCCGAATTGGCTCCGTCTTATCCCTTCCGCCGCGGCCTTACGCCACCAGCCCCCGCGCCATTCCGATCACCCGATGCGCCTCGCCCCACAGCTCGTAGGGGCCGAGGGCATCCAGCGGCGCCCAGGCGACTTCGCTGACGTCGGACCCGGCGATCGGCTCGCCGGCCTCCCAGCGGGTGGCAAAGTCCAGGATCGTGTAGTGGAACCGCACCCGGCCCTCGTGGTCGCGGCGGATCGTATCGACATAAGCAGTGAAGTGCAGCGTCCCGACCGTCAGACCGGTTTCCTCGGCCAGTTCGCGGCGCGCGGCGGCCTCGCAGGTCTCGCCTACTTCCTGGGCGCCGCCCGGCAGGGTCCAGCTTCCCACATTGGGCGGCTTGCCGCGGCGGCACAGCAACACCTGGCCGCCCTTGATTACCACGATGCCAATGCCGACGATGGGCCGGGCCGGGTATTCGCGGTCGCTCATGGCTTGGATGCCCGGACAGGTGCTGTCGGCGCGGGTGCAGCCTGGCGAGGCGCGGCCTGGCGGGGCGTCGCCGAAGGGGCCGCCAACGGCGCCGCGGCCGAAGGCGCTGCTGCCGAAGGAACCGCCACCTGGGGGGGCACCATTGATGGGGCAGCCGCTTGCGGGATCGCCCCACCCGAGGCCGCAGGGGCCGACTTTTCCTCCGCCTTCAGATCGTCCAGAGCAGGCACCAGTGCCTTCTCCTTCCAGGACCCGAGCTGGTAGGTCCAGCCTCCCAGCCGCGCTCGCAGGCGATCGGCCTCGGCCTTGCTGGCGTCCGTGCCGGCAACAGCAAAGCGCGCCCAGACGTCCGCGCCGGAATGGAACACCCGGGCGGTGATCGCCAGTCCATCGGTGGTGGTGAACACGGCGTGACCGGACTCGTCGCCCGCCGGCTTCTGGTCGGTCTGCACGTCCTGGAAGGTCAGCAGCTCCAGCGCGCGGCCGACATCCTCCACGCGGTAATCGTCCAGCTTCGGATGCTCGGCCGGCGCGGTCATGGCCAGCTTGCCGTCCTGCTGGGCCAAAACGACGGTGGCATCGCCGTGGGTAGCCTCGACCCGGGCGATCCGCGAATGGTCGATGTTCATGATATCGCGGTCGAACCAGAGCTGCGGGTCGGCGTCGACCTGCACGGTGCCCTCGGCCAGCCAAGCCTGGTTATCCCCGGGGCGGCGGACATACACCTGCTCCGGCACGTTGCCCTGGGTGCGGACGCGGCGGTGGCCGACGATCACCGCTACGATCGGCTTCCCGGCGGTGTCCAGCACCTGCAGCAGGTTTGAATTCGACGTCTTGGCATTCGGATCTTCGACGCCGAGGCGGGTGAACTCCGCCGGATCGGTGGTCCGAGGCTCCACCAGCCGCAACTCGGTCAGCCCGGTCAGCATGCCGCGCAGCTTGGTCTCCTGAACCCGATAGCCGTCGCGATCTTCCAGGCCCCAGGTGCCGTCGGGTTTGTGATCGATCGCCATGGGCTTGCCCTGGTGCGTTATCTCGATCTTCGCCGCCTGCTGCAGCTTCGGCGCCAGATCGGGGAACATCAGCTTGCCGGCATCGACCGCGGCCTGCTGGTCGGGCGTGGTGGCGGCGCCGAAATACCAGCCGCCGGCCAGGACGATCACGCCCAGGGCGACCAGGATGGCGAGGTTGCGTAAATTCATGCCCGAACCTTCGCGCGATGTCGGCGGCGGGCCGCGCCCAGGACGATGGCCAGCACGGTCAGCACGGCGGGCACCAGGACGATGTCGAACGCGCGCAATTCCGTCTCCAGCCGCGAGATATCCCGGTTCAGTGCCAGTTGCACCGCCCGCAGCTTCTGGCGCGTGTCGACGATGTCCTTGCGGGCGGCGTCGATCGCGGCGCGCTGTTCGGGGGTGATCACCGCGTCAGCGTTCGACTTGTCGTCGCCGCCACCGCCGGAGCGCAGCGCCGTGAGCTGCTTCTGCACGTCGTCCAGGTGCTTCTGCAGGCCCTGTTCGGTCTGGCGGAACTGCGCCTCGGCCTGGGCCTGCATCTGGTTGACCAGCACGAACGGATGGTTGCTGTCGCCGCGCGAGCGCAGTCCGATCAGCGCATCGCCGCCGGCCAGCGTGCCAACCAGATTGGCCACGAACGGCCCGTTGTCGGAGAACGGGGTGGCGGTCTGCTGACCGAAGAAATCGGCGACGCGGACCCAGAACCGATCGGCCAGAATATCGCTGTCAGCCACTACCACCATGTTCGCCGGCCCGTCGGTCTGCGCCTTGAACGGTGGGAAATTGTCAGGGAGCTTCTGCCCCTCGGCCAGGGGCGGCGGCCCCGTGAAGGCCGACTTCAGCACACCGCGGACCCGCGCCGCGATCACTCGCGGACCGCCCGCGGGCTTGAACCCGGCGAGCAGGGCTGCCGGCTTCGGCTCCTTCACCTGGCCGACCTCGATCAGGCTGGAATCCGGGCTGCTGGAGAGCAGGGGGGTGAACTCGATGCTGGCGTTCGGGGCCTTTTGCAGGAAGCCGGCGGAGGCAACGGTGATCTGCTGCAGGTCGGCGGTCGCCGGATCGTCGTGGTTGATCCCGTCGCGGATGTTGAACCAGGCCACGTAGCTGGCCGCCTGTGCCCGGTCGCCGGCATCGGCCCGCACCCGCCAGGCACCGGTCAGGTCGCCGACCACCTTGGTGGGGTCGAACGCGATGCCCCAGGCGTCAAACAGCTTCTTCAGGTCGGAATGCGTGTCGGTCGGCGGCATGCCGGTGGGGGAGGGCGTGGCGGCCATCGCCTCGCTCCAGGGATCGACCATCACCATCAGCCGTCCGCCGCGCATGACGAACTGGTCGATCGCGTAGAGCGTGGGATCCGACAGGTTCTGCGCCTCGGCGACCAGCAGCACCTGGATGTCCGGGTCGATCACCTGGGCGTCGGTAGCAACCGTTTTCACCTGGTTGGTCTGGCGCAGCAGAATGGCGGACGCATAGGGCTGCCCGTTAGGCCCCTGGCCGTGCGTCATCATCAGGGTGCGCGGGTCGCCATCCAGCGGCAGCGAGGACATCACGCCGATCACCGGCCGCTTCGGATTGGACAGCTCGTAGATCAGCTTCGTCAGGTCGTATTCCAGGAACCGTTCGCGTTCGGGCTGGAAGAACGGGACGGTGCGCTCGTCATCCTCGAGATTGGTGCCGGCGAGGCCGAAATAGACCTGCTGGCCGCCCGCATCGAGCGGCACGCCCTGCAGGCCGTAGGCCATGGCGCGGTCCTCAGTATCGCTGAACGGTTCGGGGTCGTAGAACTCCAGCCGTACCTTGCCACCCGAGACGCCGGCGTAGTTCTCCAGCGTCTCCCGCACATGGTCGGCGTAGCTGCCGTAGACCGGGACGGTACTACCCAGCGCGCGCGAATAGAACAGCCGCAGCGTCACCGGCTCCTTGAGGCCGGCGAGCACCTGCCGCGTGCCCGGCGAGAGCGTGTAAATGTGCTCCTTCGTCAGGTCGACATGGAGATTGGCCAGCCGCGCATCGGCGAACAGGTTGATGCCGATGACGATGGCCGCGACGGCGACGACGCCCGCGATGGAGACCCAGAGCCGGCGCATCCGATCAGTCCGCCTTCCGCTGTTCGACCAGGACGGTGTTCAGGAACAGCCAGAACCCGATGAAGGTCGCAAAGAAGATCAGGTCGCGCAGCGACACGACGCCGCGGGTAAAGTCTTGGAATCGCTCCAGGACAGCGATCCGGCGGGCGATGTCCGCCAGGACCGGCGTGTTGCGCGAGAGGAACTCGGTCACCACTGGGTAGGACGCGACGGCGAACACGAAGCAGACCGCGACCGCCAGGACAAAGGCGATCACCTGGTTCTTGGTCGCCGCCGACAGGGCGGAGCCGATCGACAGGAACGCGCCGGCCACCAGCAGCGACCCGACATAGCCTGAGGCGACCACGCCGTTGTCCGGGTGGCCCAGCAGATTGATCGTGATCACGAATGGAAAGGTCAGTGCCAGCGCGATCGCGCAGAACGCCCAGGCAGCCAGGAACTTGCCCAGCACGGCCTCGGTCTGGGTGATCGGCAGGGTCAGCAGCAGCTCGATCGTGCCTTGCCGGCGCTCCTCGGCCCAGAGCCGCATCGTGATGGCGGGGATCAGCAGCAGGAAGACCCACGGCACGAAGCTGAAGAATGGGCTGAGGTCGGCCTGCCCGCGATCGAAGAAATTGCCCAGGTTGAAGGTCAGCGTGCCCTGCAGCACCAGGAAGATTACGATGAACACCGAGGCGACGGGGGTGGCGAAGTAGGCCGCCAGCTCCCGCCCTGCGATGATGCCGATGTTGCGCATGCTCAGGCGGCGTCCTTCTGCGGCGGCTCGCGGGATGCGTCCATCGTGAGCTGGCGGAACACATCTTCCAGCTTGCCCGAGGGGTGCAGGCAGCACAGGTCCGCCGGCGTGGCGTCGGCCACCACCCGCCCAGCGGCGATGACGATGGCGCGCGAGCAGACCGCGTCCACCTCCTCCAGGATATGGGTGGAGATGACGATCGCCTTTTCCGGCCGCATCTGCTGGATCAGGGTGCGGACCTCATGCTTCTGGTTGGGGTCCAGGCCGTCGGTCGGCTCGTCCAGCACCAGCACCGGCGGATCATGCAGCAGCGCCTGCGCCAAGCCGACGCGGCGCTTGAAGCCTTTCGACAGCGTCTCCACCGGCTGCAGCCGGACGCCCTCTAGCCTGGTGAGGCCGAGCGCACGATCGACCCGCCGGTCCAGTTCGGTGCTGCGGAAGCCGCGGATCTTGGCGCAGAATCGCAGGAAGGCGGTGACGGTCATTTCCGGGTAGGTCGGCGCGCCTTCCGGCAGGAAGCCCAGCATCCGCCGGGCGGCAACCGGGTCCGTCTGCACGTCGTGGCCGCAGATTCGTGCGGTACCGGCAGTCGGGATCATGAACCCGGCCAGCATGCGCATGGTAGTGGATTTGCCGGCACCGTTCGGGCCGAGGAAGCCCAGGACCTCGCCCTTGGCCACACGGAAGGAGACGTCATCGACCGCTGTGAAGCTGCCGAAACGCTTGGTCAAGCCCTCGATTTCAATGAGGGCGGGTTGATTGGCAGACACGTTGCGTTCTCCCACGCTCCCCGTTGGGCCGCGGGAATAGCGGAATTCACGCATGATGCAACCCGCTACGGCGGGTATGACAAAGGCTTAACCGAACCGGCCTTGCGTGTGGATCACCCCGAGGTGACCAGACGCGGGGCGAGGGCAGGTGGGCGGCTCAGGGCAAGTCCCCTGATGCCAGCGCGAACGGCTGGCGGCCCTCGTGGTAGCCGTTCTCATCAAAATGCTGCTGTGCGGAGGCCACGATCCCCTCACGGATCGCGTCGGCGATGCCGGGATATTTCTCGAGGTAGAACGCTTCGTCGATCGTGATGGGGTAGGGTTGGCGGCCCTCGAAGTAGCCGTCTCTGGTGAAATGCTGCTGCGCGGAGGGCACCAGACCCTGGCGGATGGCCTCCGCGATATCGGGGTAGCGTTCCAGATACCAGCCCTCGTCAACCTCGATCCCGGCGATCAGGGTATGCAACAGCTTGATGAAGTCCTCGTAGGGGCCACTGACCTTGAGCTGTCCGCGCTCGCTGGATAGCGTCATGAAGCCCTTCAGGAGGTCGAACGGCGGCACGTATCGCAAGGCAGGGATCCCCCTTCGCATTGTCCGCTTTCGGTCAGCATACTGGAGCCGGATCGGGGAGAGAAGTGTTCCGGATATGACGTTGTCGCGGTTTAGTATTATCCCGACGGCTGCAGGCCGGCCATCGCCCGGTTCCGGCCTGCGTCCTCCATCCTGTAAAGGCCCGGTCAGGCGGCCAAATCGTGCATGATCGGATATAAATCCGACTTCGCTTCGAAGCCGATCCCGACCAACTCGGGTAACGTCACGATGCTGTCTTCCACCCGGACGCCGTCCGGAAAGCCGCCATAGGGCTGGAACACGTCGGGATAGCTCTCATTTCCGCCCAGCCCGAGGCCGGCAGCGATTGCCAGCGACATCTGATGGCCACCATGCGGCACGCAACGTCGCCACGACCAGCCTGCGTCGCGCAACATCTTCAGGGTGCGCTGGTACTCGCACAGCCCGTACGACAGCGCGCAGTCGAACTGCAGCCAGTCACGGTCGGGCCGCATCCCGCCGTAGCGGACCAGGTTGCGGGCGTCTTGGTGGCTGAACAGGTTCTCGCCGGTCGCCATCGCGCCGGGATAGAACTCGGCGAGCGCGGCCTGCAGCTGGTAGTCCAGCGGATCGCCGGCTTCCTCATACCAGAACAGATCGTACTGGCGCAGCATCTTCGCGTAGGCGATGGCCGTTTCCAGGTCGAACCGCCCGTTGGCATCGACCGCGAGGCGCGCCTGGCTGCCGATTTCCGTCAGCACGGCCTCGATCCGGCGCTGGTCGTCGGCCAGGGATTCCCCGCCGATCTTCATCTTCACGACGCTGTAGCCGCGATCGAGGTAGCTGCGCATCTCGCCGCGCAGCGCGCTGTCGTCCTTGCCGGGGTAGTAGTACCCGCCAGCCGCATACACGAAGACCCGCGGGTTCGCTTCGATCCCATGCCGCTCGGCCAGCAGCCGGAACAATGGCTTGCCGGCGATCTTTGCCACGGCGTCCCATACCGCCATGTCGATCGTGCCGACCGCGACCGACCGCTCGCCGTGGCCGCCGGGCTTCTCGTTGGTCATCATGGTGGCCCAGACCCGGTCCGGATCGAGGTTCTGACCGGTGGCGTCGAGCAGCGAGGCGGGGGCGGCCGCCAGCACGCGTGGGGCGAAGCGTTCGCGGATCAGGCCGCCCTGGCCGTAGCGGCCGTTGGAATTGAACCCGTAACCCACCACCCGGCGCCCGTCGCGCTCGACATTGGTGACCACGGCGACGAGGCTTGTGGTCATCTTGCTGAAGTCGATATAGGCGTTGCGGATCGGCGAGCTGATCGGCTTGGTCACCTCGCGGACGTCGATGATGCGAACCGGCATGGCATCCTTTCCTTATGTGGCGGATACCGGTTTCACTCCCGATCGCGGGTCGGATGCAAGCCGGGGGAGTCGGGGCGGAGCAGCTCAGCGGAAGATAGAGTGCGGGGAGCCGGTGTGCAGGCCGTTCGAGCCGTTGGTCCAGGGGTTCGGCGCCTTTGCGGCGTCGGCCTTCGGGGCCGCGCCGGCCGCTACATTGCGGCCCTCCGCGCCGAGCGCCTGGGACAGGCGGGTGGCGGTATCCAGCACCAGCGAGACCAGGGCACGCGGCCGCGGCGGGCGCATCCGCATCGAGGGTGCGCCGATGAACAGGGCGGCGACCACCTGCCCGGCGGTATCGCGTACCGGGGCTGCCACGCTAACCGCGCCGGCGACCACCTCATCGGAGGTCACCAGGTAGCCGCGCGTGCGGATTCGGTACAGGTCGGCGGCGATCCAGGACGGGTCGGTGCGCGTGGCCGGGGTGAAGCGGGGCAGGCGTTGCGCCAGCACCTGCGTCTGCACCGTCTCGGGCGCATGAGCCAGCAATAGCCGGCTCGATCCAGCATGCAGCGCGCGGCGCTTGCCGACTTCGGAATAGAGCCGCAGCGTCGGGTCGGTCTGGTAGATCGCGACGGTCTCGCTCTCCATCCCGTCACGTACCCGCAGGTAGACGTTCTCGCCGCTTGCATTGCCGAGTTCGACAAGAAAGGGCATGGCGGTGGCGGCCAGCGCACCTTGTTCAGCGGCCGCGCGGCCCAGCACGCTCCAGCGTGCGCCGAGGCGCCAGAGGCCGCGGGCCTCGTCCTGGATCGCGAAACCGCGGGCCTGCAGAGTCCGCAGCAGGCGGAAGCCCGCGGTGCGGGTGCAGCCGGCGGCCTCGGCGAGGGTTGCGAGCGGGGCCGGTCCGACACGTGCGAGCGCTTCCAGCAGGTCGAGCGCGCGGCCCACGGCTGCGATGTTGTAGTCCCGCGCGGGGCCGCCCTCGTCGGCGCGTTTGACGGCGGTCTTGACCGGGGTGCGGCGTTTTGCGGTGCTTCGAGCGTCAGACGCCATTGGCAGGACCCTTCGCGTATCGGGATGGGACGGGATGAAAGAGAACGATTGATGCGCTCTATCGATTAATAATGGGCTGTGGATAACGTGGGTATGTTTGCATTCCGATTGGTAGGGGTCAAAGGCGCAATATCGGATGTGGCGGTTGAGATACGGATGAATGTTCTAGTTATCCGTAATCTGGCTCCGCCGCATACGGCAGGCTGCCGCGCTGACGTGGCGCTTGTCGTCCGGGTCGCTCTGCGCTAAAGCGCCGCGTTCACGGCCGCAGGAGAGCGTCCCTGGTGGGCGTCCGAGCGGCCACGCTCGGTGTTGACCCAGGGCGCGGTGACGATTTCGCGCGATGTAGTTTCGCGCGATGGTGATTCCGGGTGTTGCGTGACCCCCGCGTTGCACGACACCCGGTGTTGCGCAGCGCGGGGATTGCGGGATTGATGTTGCGGGCGTGGTGGAATTGGCAGACACGCCAGATTTAGGTTCTGGTGGCGCAAGCCGTGGGGGTTCAAGTCCCTCCGCCCGCACCACCGGCTATTCCGGCGCATGCAGTACATATAAGGATAGGCTGGCAGATGCAGGTTACCGAGACCCTCTCCGATGGGTTGAAGCGCGCGTACACAGTTGTCGTGCCCGCCGCCGATATCGAAAGCCGGCGCATGGCGCGGTTGACGGACCTCGGCAAGACGCTTCGCCTGCCTGGTTTCCGTCCCGGCAAGGTGCCGCTGCCGGTTGTGAAGCAGCGCTACGGCACCGCAGTCTCGGCCGAGGTGCTGGAAGAGTCGGTCAACGAGGCCACTCGCCAGGTGCTGAGCGAACGCGGCCTGCGTCCGGCGCAGCAGCCCAAGGTCGACCTGGTCACCGCCGATCCGGCCCAGGCCGGTACCACGGACCTGGAGTTCAAGGTCGAGCTGGAGCTGCTGCCCGACATCACGCTGCCGGATTTCGGCAGCGTCGCACTGACCCGTCTCAAGGCCGAGGTGGCGCCCGAGGCGATCGACAAGGCGCTGGGAGAGATCGCCACCCGCAACCGCGACCTGCAGGACATCCCGGCTGAGGAACTGGGCGATCGTGGCGCCGCCAAGGGCGAAGTGCTGACGGTCGATTACCTCGGCAAGCTCGACGGCACGCCGTTCCCCGGCGGCACCGGCACCGACACCGACGTCGAGATCGGCGGCACTGGCTTCATCCCGGGCTTCTCCGAACAGATGGAGGGCATGAAGCCCGGCGATGTCCGTGTCATCGACGTGACGTTCCCGGAGGAGTACGGCTCCAAGGAGCTGGCCGGCAAGGCAGCGACTTTTGACATCACCGCCAAGCAGCTGCGCAAGGCCGTGGTCCCGGCGGCCGATGAGGCGTTGGCGACCAAGCTGGGCTTCGAGACGCTGGAAGAGCTGCGCGGGGTGATCTCCCAGCAGATGCAGCGCGAGTTGGATGGCCTCACCCGGCTGCGCATCAAGCGCCAGTTGCTCGACGCCTTGTCCGACCTGGCCAATTTCGCCGCGCCCGAGGGCATGGTGGAGCAGGAATTCGCCCAGATCTGGCAGCGCCTGGAGTCCGACCGGGCTGCCGGCAAGCTGGACGAGGACGACAAGGACAAGGACGAGGACACGCTGAAGGCGGAATACCGCGCCATCGCCGAACGCCGCGTCCGGCTCGGGCTGCTGCTGGCCGAGATTGGGCGAGTGAACGCCATCACCGTCTCCCCCGACGAGCTGAGCCGCGCGATGCGGGCCGAGGCCTCGCGCTATCCCGGCCAGGAAGCCCAGATGATGGAGCTGTTCCGGAAATACCCGGCAGCCGCCGATTCCCTGCGCGGGCCGATCTTCGAGGACAAGGTGGTCGACTTCATCCTGGAGCTGGCGAAGGTGACCGATGAGACGGTGACCCCCGAACAGCTTGCCGAAGAGCCGCCCCCGCCGGGCGCGCCCAAGGAGGAAGTTGCCGCTGCAGAGCCGGCCGCCTGAGCGGCCTGGCTCCATAAGCGGGTGCCCAATGTGGGCATCCGACCTGGGCACGTGACCGGGACGGCTGGATTCCGGCAGGCAATGACATATTTATGAGTCCCGGCTATCCACCCCCCTGGCTCTGAAGGTGAAAAACTCATGAGGGACCGTGACCCCGTCGAGGTGTACAGTAGCGCCCTGGTTCCCATGGTTGTGGAACAGACGGCGCGTGGTGAGCGCGCCTTCGACATCTACTCCCGCCTGCTCAAGGAGCGAATCATCTTCCTGACCGGCGCGGTCTACGACGAGGTCAGCGCGCTGATCTGCGCCCAGCTGCTGTTCCTGGAGTCCGAGAACCCCTCCAAGGATATCTCGTTCTATATCAATAGCCCGGGCGGCGTGGTGTCGGCCGGCCTGGCGATCTACGACACGATGCAATACATCCGCAGCCCGGTCAGCACCGTCTGCATCGGACAAGCCGCCTCGATGGGCAGCCTGCTGCTCACCGCCGGCGCCAAAGGCAAGCGATTCGCCCTGCCGAACGCCAGGATCATGGTTCACCAGCCCTCCGGCGGTGCCCAGGGCCAGGCGACCGACATCGAGATCCAGGCGCGCGAGATCCTGACGCTGCGCAAGCGGCTTAATGAGATGTATGTGCGCCACACGGGGCAGCCGATTGAGGCGATCGAGCGCAAGCTGGAGCGTGACACCTATATGTCAGCTGAGGAAAGCCGCGATTTCGGTCTGATCGACGAGGTGGTGGATAGCCGTCCCATACCGGCCGACGAGGCCAGCCGGGCCAGCTAGACCCACGGACCGAGCTCCGGTCATACATCGCGACACGTGCTGTGTGGCAAGCACGGCACGTGTCGGCAAGATTTCACAGTTCCAAGGTGGCGCGCCGTTGCGCCGCCCTGCCCCGCAGCGCGTTGTCCTTGTCCCGGCGGCCCGCTGGGGGGTAGAGTTTCGCGTTGTGCCCCCGGCGGTCCGGGGGAGGAGTGCGCATGAGCAAGTCTCCCGATTCGAAGAACACCCTGTACTGCTCGTTCTGCGGGAAGTCGCAGCATGAGGTCCGGAAGCTGATCGCCGGGCCGACGGTGTTCATCTGCGATGAGTGTGTCGAGCTCTGCATGGACATCATCCGTGAAGAGCACAAAACGCACCTCGTGAAGTCACGCGATGGCGTGCCGACCCCGCGCGAGATCTGCAAGGTGCTGGATGACTACGTCATCGGCCAGGATCACGCCAAGAAGGTGCTCTCGGTCGCAGTCCATAACCATTACAAGCGGTTAGCGCACGGCGCGAAGAATAACGACATCGAGATCGCGAAGTCGAACATCTTGCTGGTGGGCCCGACCGGCTCCGGCAAGACGCTGCTGGCCCAGACGCTCGCCCGCATCCTGGACGTGCCGTTCACCATGGCGGACGCCACCACCCTGACCGAAGCCGGCTACGTGGGCGAGGATGTCGAGAACATCATCCTCAAGCTGTTGCAATCGGCCGACTATAATGTGGAGCGGGCGCAGCGCGGCATCGTCTACATCGACGAGGTCGATAAGATCAGCCGCAAATCCGACAACCCCTCGATCACCCGCGACGTGAGCGGGGAGGGCGTGCAGCAGGCGCTGCTGAAGATCATGGAGGGGACCGTCGCCTCCGTGCCGCCGCAGGGCGGGCGCAAGCATCCGCAGCAGGAGTTCCTGCAGGTCGATACCACCAACATCCTGTTCATCTGCGGCGGCGCGTTCTCGGGCATCGAGCGCATCATCGGTGCGCGCGGCAAGGGGTCGGGAATCGGCTACGGCGCCGAGGTCCGCTCTCCGGACGAGCGGCGCATGGGGGCCATTCTCCGCGAGGTGGAGCCCGAGGACCTGCTGAAATTCGGCCTGATCCCCGAGTTCATCGGCCGCCTGCCGGTGGTCGCCACGCTCGAGGACCTTGACGAAGACGCGCTGATGGAAATCCTCACCAAGCCGAAGAACGCGTTGGTAAAACAATACGGCCGGCTGTTCGAGATGGAGGGCGTAAAGCTTTCCTTCACGGACGACGCGCTGAAGTCGGTCGCCACACGGGCCATCGCGCGCAAAACCGGCGCCCGCGGGCTGCGTTCCATTATGGAGCAGATTTTGCTCGGAACAATGTTCGACCTGCCCGGGCTCGATGGCGTTGAGGAGGTGGTGATCAACCGGGAGGTGGCCGAGTCGCGTGCCAACCCGCTGTTCCTCTACGGTAAGGAGAGGGCGGAAAACAGCGCCTGAGATCGCGGTTTAGCCGGTCCCCGCGGGAATTACGCGGGGATACCGATCGCGCCATTCAAGACCTTGCGTCTCAATGCCCGGTTGCCGATATGCTGCCTTCGTGAACGGGACATACCCCCGTGAAGGCGTCATCCGTGCCGCACCTGGGCGGAAGAGGCGCTGACTGTCCATAAGGAGGTCAACCATGACGGAATCGGATCGGCCAGGCCCCGCGCGGCCTGAAGATCCCGCGAAGGCGGAAAATCTCCCCGTGAAGGCGGAGAATCTCGTGGCTGCCGGTGCCAGCGAAGTGCTGGCCGTGCTGCCACTGCGCGACATCGTCGTCTTCCCGCATATGATCGTGCCACTGTTCGTGGGCCGGGAAAAGTCGGTCCGCGCGCTGGAAGCGGTGATGAAAGAGGACAAGCAGATCCTCCTGGTGGCGCAGAAAAACGCCGCCCAGGACGACCCCTCTGTCGAGGATATCTATCGCGTCGGCACCGTCTCCACGATCCTGCAGCTCCTGAAGCTGCCGGACGGCACCGTGAAGGTGCTGGTCGAAGGCGGTCGTCGGGCGAAGATCACCGGCTTCAAGGACACCGACGCGTTCTTCGAAGCGATGGTCGAGCCGTTGCCGGACGTGATTGCCGGCGATAAGGAACTGGAGGCGCTGGGTCGCACCGTCGTCGGCCAGTTCGAGCAATACATCAAGCTGAACAAGAAGATAGCGCCCGAGGTGCTGGTTTCGCTGAACCAGATCGAGGAGCCGTCGAAGCTGGCCGACACGGTCGCCAGCCACCTGAACCTGAAGATTTCCGAAAAGCAGGACCTGCTGGAGATCGCCAAGGTCGGTGAGCGGCTGGAGCGCGTGTTCGGCCATATGGAAGCCGAGATGGGCGTCCTGCAGGTGGAGAAGCGCATCCGCAACCGCGTCAAGCGGCAGATGGAGAAGACCCAGCGCGAGTACTACCTGAACGAGCAGCTCAAGGCGATCCAGAAGGAGCTGGGCGAGGGCGAGGACGGTAAGGACGAGAACGCCGAACTCGAAGCCCGCATCAAGAAGACCCGGCTGTCGAAGGAAGCCCGCGAAAAGGCCACGGCGGAGCTGAAGAAGCTGCGCACCATGAGCCCGATGAGCGCCGAGGCGACGGTGGTGCGCAACTATCTCGACTGGATGCTGTCGATCCCGTGGAAAAAGCGCAGCAAGATCAACAACGACGTCGTTGCGGCCGAGAAGGTGCTGGAAGCCGACCATTATGGCCTGGAGAAGGTCAAGGAACGGATCATCGAGTACCTGGCGGTGCAGGCGCGCAGCCCGAAGGTGCGCGGCCCGATCCTGTGCCTGGTCGGCCCGCCCGGCGTCGGCAAGACCTCGCTGGGCAAGTCGATCGCCAAGGCAACCGGTCGGAACTTCGTCCGGATGTCGCTGGGCGGCGTGCGGGATGAGGCCGAGGTACGTGGCCACCGGCGGACCTATATCGGCTCGATGCCGGGCAAGGTCATTCAGGGCATGAAGAAGGCCAAGACCTCCAATCCGCTGTTCCTGCTCGACGAAGTCGACAAGCTCGGGGCCGATTGGCGCGGCGATCCGTCGTCGGCGCTGCTGGAGGTGCTGGACCCCGAACAGAATGCGACGTTCGCGGATCACTACCTGGAGGTCGACTACGACCTGTCGGACGTGATGTTCGTCACCACGGCCAACAGCCTGCGCATGCCCCAGCCCCTGCTCGACCGCATGGAGATCATCCGCATCCCCGGCTACACCGAGGATGAAAAGGTCGAGATCGCCAAGCGGCATCTGATCAGCAAGCAGACGGAAGCGCACGGCCTGAAGCCCGACGAGTGGCACATCTCCGATGACGCGTTGCGCGACCTGATCCGCTACTACTCGCGCGAAGCCGGCGTGCGGAACCTGGAGCGCGAAATCGCCAACCTGGCCCGCAAATCGGTGAAGGAACTCGTCACCAAGAAGTCGACCAAGGTCACCATCACGCGGAAGAATCTCGAGAAATACGCCGGGGTGAAAAAGTTCCGCTTTGGTGAGACTGAGGCCGAGGACATGGTCGGCGTCGTCACCGGTCTGGCCTGGACCGAGGTCGGCGGCGAGATCCTGACCATCGAGTCGGTGCTGCTGCCCGGCAAGGGCAACATCAAGCAAACCGGCAAGCTGGGCGACGTGATGCAGGAAAGCGTATCGGCCGCGCTCAGCTATGTGCGCAGCCGCTCGATCAGGTTCGGCATCAAGCCGACGCTGTTCGAGAAGCGCGACATCCACGTGCACGTGCCGGAGGGGGCAACCCCGAAGGATGGCCCGTCTGCCGGTGTGGCAATGGCCGTGTCGATCGTGTCGAGCCTCACGGGTATCCCCGTGCGGCGCGACGTGGCGATGACCGGGGAGATCACCCTCCGCGGCCGGATCCTGCCGATCGGCGGACTGAAAGAGAAGCTGCTGGCCGCTTTGCGGGCCGGGATCACGACGGTCTTCATTCCAAAGGACAATGAAAAGGACCTGGCCGAGATTCCGGACAACGTGAAGAAGCACCTGAAGCTAATCCCGGTCGCGGAGGCGGACGAGGTGATCGCCCAGGCGCTCGCACGGCGTCCGATCCCGATCGAGTGGGAGGAGCCGCCGGAGCCGGTGACGCCTCCCCCGCAGCCGCAGCCTGCGGCGGCGTCGCTGCCACACTGACGTCCATCAGGACACAGGCCCGCCGGAAATCCGCCGGCGGGCCCTTTTCCATGCATTGACGCGGCAGAAATCCCGCCTTTAGTGTCCGCCGCAGGCCGGCCCTCGGGTTGAGTCGGCGTTGGACTTTGCAATCTTCACGCGTTCGAGAGGGAAGCGGAACAGTGAATAAAATGGATCTCATCGCGGCGGTCGCCGAGTCGACCGACCTCTCGCGCGCGAAAG
>JARLIJ010000111.1 GCA_031291795.1 Acetobacteraceae bacterium
ATCAGCCTGGCGCGGGAAAATCACCTGCCGATCATCGTGTTCAACATCCACGCGCCGGGCGCCTTCGCGCAGGTGATGCGCGGTGAAGGCCGGTTTACCCGCATCGTGGAATTGCAATAGACAGCCGGGTGCGCGGGCGACCTGGCGTCGCCTGATCGCCGGAGTGGACTGGGAGCACCAGGATGGCAGCGGACCTCGATAAGCTGAAGCAGGATCTGACGCGCCGTATGGACGGCGCGATGGAGACGCTGAAGCGTGAATTCAATGGCTTACGTACCGGGCGTGCGCATCCGGGCCTGTTGGAGCCGGTGCGTGTGGTGGCCTATGGCAACGAGATGCCGCTCAACCAGGTTGGCACGGTCGGCGCACCCGAACCGCGCATGCTGACGGTTCAGGTCTGGGACAAGTCGATGGTCTCGGCGGTGGAGAAGGCGATTCGCGAATCCGGCCTCGGCCTCAATCCCGCGGCGGACGGGATGCTGGTGCGGGTGCCGATCCCCCAGCTGACGACCGAGCGACGCAACGAGCTGGCGAAGACCGCGCATAAGTATGCCGAGGGCGCGAAAGTGTCGGTGCGCGGCGTGCGTCGGGACGGCATGGAGCAGGTCAAAAACTTCGAGAAGAAGCACGAGATCGGCGAGGACATCGCAAAGAAGTGGCAGGAAGACGTGCAGAAGCTCACCGATCAGTACATCAAAAGGATCGACGACTCGCTCGCGGATAAGGAAAAGGACATCCGTCAGGTCTGAGCGAGTAGCATGCGCGCCTCCTCCCGTTCGATCGTCGACCCGAGGTCGGAGACGCGTGTGGCCGATGCCATGGTGCCGACGCATGTCGCGATCATCATGGACGGCAACGGCCGGTGGGCGGCGTCCCGGCATTTGCCGCGCGTGGCGGGCCACCGGGAAGGCGCCCGGGCCCTGCGCCGCACCATCGAGGCCGCGATCGGCTGCGGCGTGTCCTGGCTGACGATCTATGCCTTCAGTAGCGAGAATTGGCGTCGTCCGGCTGGCGAGGTGCTGGATCTCACCGGTCTGTTGCGCCACTACCTGCGGACAGAGGTCGCCGAATTGAACGCGAACGGCGTCCGGCTGCGCTTCATCGGGGACCGGTCCCGGTTCGATGAGGACATCCAGCGCGACCTGCAGACCGCCGAACACGACACGGCCGGCAATGCGCGGCTCAATCTGACCGTGGCACTGTCCTACGGTGCGCGCGCCGAGATCGCGGCGGCCGCGCGCGCCATCGCCGAGGCGGCGCAGGAGGGGCGGCTGGTCGCGTCGAAGATCGACGAGGCGTCTTTCCCGGCTTTCCTCTCCACCGCGGGCATTCCGGACCCGGACCTCGTCATCCGGACGTCGGGGGAGCAGCGGCTGTCCAACTTCCTGCTCTGGCAGGCGGCCTATGCCGAACTGGTGTTCCTGGACGTGTTGTGGCCGGATTTCTGCCGGGACGATTTCGAGGCCGCCCTTGCTGACTTTGCGCGGCGGGAGCGGCGGTTTGGCGCGCGTCCCGGCTGAACGGAGCGCCCGTTGGGGCGATCTCGGCCTGCGGGTTGCCTCCGCCGCCGTGCTGGCGCCCATCGCGCTGGTCTGCATCTGGTACGGCGGCCCGGCGTTCGTGGCTCTCGTGGCACTGGCGGGCGTTGGCCTTGCGGTGGAGTGGCTCCAGCTTTGCCGGTACCGGCCGACGACATGGCCCGCCTGGCTGCTTCCGGTCGCGGTGCTGGGTGGCAGCGTGCTTGCTCCGTTCGACGCGTTTGGGCCGGTGATCGCGGCCCTGGTCGTGGTCGGCATCATCCTGGTGGCGTGGCCGACGCCTGCCCGGGGCTGGTTGGCAGCGGGCGTGGCGTATATCGCCCCGGCCGTGCTGGCACTGCTCTGGTTGCGGGCCGACCCGGTGGTCGGACGGATCAACTTATTGTTCGTGCTGCTGCTGATCTGGGCGACCGACGTCGGCGCCTATCTGGCCGGGCGCCTGGTTGGCGGCCCTCGGCTGGCGCCGCGCGTCTCCCCCGGCAAGACCTGGTCCGGCGCCGTCGGTGGCCTGGTTGCGGCAGTCGGTGCCGCATGGGCCACCGCCGCATCGCTGCACCCGCCTGCCGCGCCGCTGAAGCTCATCATCCTGGCGGTTGGCCTGGGCGTGACGGCGCAGGCGGGGGACCTGCTGGAGAGCCTGATCAAGCGGTATTTCGGCGTGAAGGATTCCGGCCACGTGATCCCCGGCCATGGCGGCCTGTTCGACCGCCTCGACGCGCTGCTCGCCGTCGCACCGCTTGCGGCCATACTGGCGTTGATGGCCGGACGTGGTGTAGTTCTGTGGGAATGAGTGCCCAGATCCCGCGTTTTGCCTCGCCTCGGTCCGTCACGGTCTTAGGGAGCACCGGCAGCGTCGGCACCCAGACCATTGATCTCCTGGCCGCGGCGCCCGACCAGTTTCAGGTCGTGGCGCTGGTTGCCGGACGCAATGTGAAGCTGTTGGCCGAACAGGCGATCGCGCTGCGTGCCCGGCATGCCGTGGTGGCCGATCCAGCCTGTTACGCCGAGCTGCGCCAGGCGCTCGCAGGGACGGAGACGACGGTTGCTGCGGGCGTCGAGGCGGTCATCGAGGCGGCTTCCATGCCGGCCGACTGGACCATGGCGGCCATCACCGGCGCGGCCGGTCTCGCCGCCACCCTCGCCGCGATCCGCCGCGGCCGGTCCGTCGCCCTGGCCAACAAGGAAGCCCTGGTCTGCGCCGGGGAGGTCATGCTGCGGGCGGTGCAGGAGGCCGGCGCCACGCTGCTGCCGGTCGACAGCGAGCACAACGCGATCTTCCAGTCGCTGGCGGACAACAAGCACAGCGCGGTCGAGAAGATTATCCTGACTGCCTCGGGCGGGCCGTTCCGGACCAGCAGCCTGGAAGACATGGCCCGTGCGACTCCGGAAGCCGCGCTGCGCCATCCGATCTGGTCGATGGGTGCCAAGATCAGCATCGACTCGGCGACGATGATGAACAAAGGCCTTGAATTGATCGAGGCGGCGCGCCTGTTTAGCCTTGGGAATGCAGCGATCGGCGTGCTCATCCACCCGCAATCGGTGATCCACGGCTTGGTGTACTATCACGACGGCTCTGTCCTCGCGCAGCTCGGTTCGCCCGACATGCGCATCCCGATCGCCCATACGCTCGCATGGCCGGAGCGGATGGCGACGCCCTCGCCGCGGCTCGACCTGGCGACCGTCGGCCGGCTGGATTTCGATGAGCCCGATGTGCAGCGCTTCCCGGCACTTCGCCTGGCGCGCGAGGCGCTTCGGGCTGGCGGGGGGACGCCTGCGATCCTCAGCGCCGCCAACGAGGTCGCCGTCGACGCATTCCTGCAACGCAGAATTGGCTTCCTCGACATCGCCCGAACGGTGGAAGAAGTACTCTCGGCTTTAGGCACGCCGCCTGCCGATACGCTCGAAGAGGTCATTGCCCTCGACAGCGCTGCCCGGCGGGCTGCCGAGGGGCTTGCCACCGCCCGCGCCGCCTGATCGCCAACAAAGCCTGACCGCCAACAAGGAAAGTACCGCGACCGTGTTGCATGCCTTTCCCGATCTGCTCCGTACGGCCCTCGCCTTCGTGGTGGTGCTGGGCGTGTTGGTCTTCGTGCATGAGCTTGGGCACTACCTCGCAGCCCGCTGGCGAGGCGTGCATGTCGAGGTGTTCTCGATCGGCTTTGGCCAGGCGCTGACCGGCTGGACGGATCGCCACGGCACGCGCTGGAAGATCGCCTGGCTGCCGTTGGGCGGCTACGTCAAGCTGCATGGCCAGGAGCGGCCGGAGGACGTGTCGGAGGACGTGCGAGCGAGCTGGATACCGGGCCGTACGTTCCACGAGAAGTCGGTGCTGTCCCGCGCGATCGTCGTGGCGGCCGGACCAGTGGCGAACTTCGTGCTGTCGATGGTCCTGTTCGCCATCCTCTTTATCGCCGTCGGACGTCCGGTCACGCTGCCGGTCGTAGGCGACGTGCTGCCCAACAGCGCGGCTGCCCGTGCCGGCCTTCAGTCGGATGACCGGATCCTGCGCATCGGCGACAGCACGATCCTCACGTTCGAGGACATCCAGCGAATCGTCGCCGCGAATCCCGGCGCCACCCTGCCGGTGACCGTTCGCCGGGGCGAGCAGGAGCAGCACCTGACGGTGGTGACCGAGTCGCATGATGTGCATGGCCACGCGGTCGGCCTGCTGGGGATCCGGGGCGGGAAGATCGACTATCAGCCCGTCACGCTGCCGGCGGCCCTGTGGGGCGGCGTAGCGCAGACCTGGACCATCACCACCGACACCCTGGGCGGTCTCGCGCAGATGATCGGCGGCGAACGCGGCACCGACGAGCTGGGTGGCCCGCTGCGAATCGCCCAGCTCTCCGGTCAGGTGGCCGAACTGGGGATTGCCAGCCTGGTTTCCTTCATCGCCGTCCTGTCGGTAAACCTGGGCCTTATCAACCTATTCCCGATCCCGGTCCTGGATGGCGGCCACCTGCTGTTCTACCTCGCCGAGGCATTGCGCGGCCGACCATTGCCGCAACGGGCGCAGGAGTACGGCTTCCGCGCCGGGCTGGCCGTCCTGGCCGGGCTGTTCATCTTCGCGACCTGGAACGACCTCGCCCATATCGGGGTGTTCCGCTGGTTCGCGGGCCTGATCGGCTGACCCGCCGCTGACCCCGCGACGCCCCGGATTGTAACCGGGCGGCGTGGGGCGTGCGAAACCTGGACCCACGTGCTGGCTCTCACGGCCGTGATGTGTCACCTAGCGTCGTCGCAAGGGCAGGACTATTCTTCGTGACCGGTAAACCCAGTAGCAGCAGTCGCGGCGCGGTCTTCGTTCATGCGCTTCAGAGGGGAGACTAGCCGTTTGATTCGCATACGCGCCGTGCGGCTTCTGGCCGCCTGCATGCTGTTGCCCCTGGCTTCCAATCCGGCCACCGCTCAGCGCCCAGCTGCACCGCAACGTCCGCCCACGGCCCGCGCCCAGCCCGCGGTCGGGGGGACGATCGAGACGATCAAGATCGAGGGCAACGAGCGAATCGAGACTGGCACGGTCCAGTCGTACATGCTCGTGCAACCCGGCGATCCGTTCGATGCGGACCGACTCGATCGCAGCCTCAAGACCCTGTACGCCACGGGCCTGTTCCAGGACGTGCGGCTGACGCGCGACGGGAACACGCTGGTCGTGCGGGTGATCGAGAACCCGATCGTCAATCGCGTGGCATTCGAGGGCAACCACAAGCTCAGCGACGACCAGTTGCGGCCTGAGATGCAGCTGCGCCCGCGCGCGGTGTTCACCCCCGCGCTCGCCGATGCCGACCGGCAGCACATCCTCGATCTGTATGCCAAGCGCGGCTACTACGATGCCACGGTCAATCCGCAGATCATCCGCCTGCCGCAGAACCGCGTGGATGTGGTGTTCGAGGTCAACGACGGCCCGTCCACGCTGATCAGCAGCATCGCGGTCGTCGGCAACAAGGCATTCTCCGAGGATCGGCTGTCCGAGGTCATCAACAGCCGGGAGGAGCGCTGGTGGCGGTTCCTGTCGACCTCCGACCAGTACGACCCCGAGCGGTTGAACTTCGACAAGGAACTGCTGCGGCGGTTCTACCTGAAGAGCGGCTATGTCGACTTCCAGGTGGTGGACGCCAAGGCGGAACTGTCGCCGGACCGCAAGTCGTTCTTCCTGACCTTCACCGTCAACGAGGGTGAGCGCTACCACGTCGGAAAGGTTGCCATAACCTCGCAGTTGCGCAACCTGAACGGAGATGACCTCCGCAAGGACCTGCAGTTCTCGCCTGGCGATTGGTATGACGGCGATGCCGTGGGCCGCACCGCCGATGCGATCGAGGAGGACGTGCACAACCGCGGCTACGCGTTCGTCGACGTCAAGCCGCGAGCCGACCGCAACCCCGCCAAGCGCATCGTCGACCTGACCTATGAGGTGGGCGAGGGGCCGCGGGTCTATGTCGAGCGTATCGACATCAGCGGCAACACCCGCACGAAGGACAAGGTGATCCGCCGCGAGTTCCGGCTGGCGGAGGGCGACGCCTTCAATGCCGAGGCGGTCCGCCGCTCCCGCCAGCGGCTGACCGATCTGGGCTACTTCACCAACGTGGATATTAACACAGCGCCCGGTTCCGCCCCCGACAAGGCGATCCTGACCACCTCGGTCAGCGAGAAGGCAACCGGCGAGCTGACGCTGGGCGGCGGCTTCTCGACCGATGCGGGCGCGCTGCTCGACGTCGGCCTGGCCGAACGCAACCTGGTCGGCACGGGCATCAACGCATCGATCAACGGTGTGCTGGCGCAGAAGCGCAGCTCGATCAACCTCTCGGTCACCGACCCGTATTTCCTCGACCGCAACCTTGTCGCCGGCGCGGACGTCTTCCTGATCCAGACGAGCAATCTGGGCACCGAGGTCTATGACGAGCGGCGCGAGGGCTTTTCCCTGCGGCTCGGCTATGAGTTCAACGAGCATCTGCGGCAGGTGTGGAGCTACTCGCTGGTCAATCGCGATGTGTACAACATCTATAGCGGCGCCAGCTTCTTCATCCAGGATGAGGCGGGCACGACACTGCTGTCGCAGGTCAGCCAGGTGCTCACGCTCGACTACCGCGACAGCAAGACCAACCCCCATTCCGGCTACCTGGTGGAATTGGGCACCGACGTTGCCGGCCTGGGCGGCGACGTCGACTTCATCCGCAACAACGTCAACGGGGCGTATTATCTCCCGCTCGACCGGCTGACCGGCAGCAGCGACTGGGGCCTCAAGTTCGCCGCCGGCGCCGGCTATTTGTACAATGAGGGCAAGCAGGAACGCGTCATCGACCGGTTCTTCCTGGGTGGCGACAACCTGCGCGGCTTTGAGACCGGCGGTGCCGGCCCGCACGCTGTCCAGGGCGGTGATCCGCTGGGTGGCCGATTCATCTGGACCGGTACTACCGAATTGCGCTTCCCGCTGCCGGTTTCGGCGGACCTGGGGTTGAGCGGCCGAACCTTCGTCGATGTGGGCGGGCTGACCCAGTCAAGCTTCGAGAGTGGCACCTGCGCCCGCAATGTCGCCGACCCCGGTGTGTGCCCCGCCATCAGCTCGTCCTCTGCCCCACGCGTCGGCGCGGGCGTCGGTATCTCCTGGCAAACCAGCTTCGGGCTGATCAACGTCGATCTCACGCCGTTCGTCATCAAGCAAAGCCAAGACCAGACCCAGATCTTCCGCTTCGGCTTCGGAACGAGGTTCTAGTGATCCAATCCCGTCTTATTCTCGCCGGTGCCGCCATGACGCTGGCTGTCGGCTTTCATCCGGTTGCCGCGTCTGCCCAGCAATCCGAGTGGTTCGTGCCCAACCAGCAGCGTCCCTCGGCGACTGTGCCGCGGCCTGCTGCCCCGCGCGCGCCCGCCCCCAGCGCCGCGCCCGGCGGGGGCATGCCCGCACCCGCTCTCATGCCCGATGGCAACGACGATCAGGCAGCGCCGCCGCAACAGCAGGTGCAGGTGCAACTGCCGCCGGCCCCCGAGATCCCGACGCTGCCCAAGGGGGCCGCCACGCCCGCGGCCATCATCGGCATCCTCTCGGTGCCCGACGTGCTGCGGATCTCGACTGCTTACCAGCAGGGTGACAAGGAACTTGGCGCCCGGCGGCAAAAGCTGAACGAGGATGCGCAGAAGGAACAGGTTGCGCTGCGCGACCTGGGCCAGGCGCTGGGCAGCGACCGGGCCAAGATGTCCCCGGAGCAGATCCGCAACAAGGAGCGCGAGCTGCAGGACCGGATCGCGGAATCCCGCCGCAAGTTCGGCGAGCGCAACCGCATCATCCAGGAAGCCGGCCAGTACGTGATGGCGCAGATCGACCGCACGCTGGAGCAGGTGGCGCAGGTCGTCGCGGCTTCTCGCGGGGTGAACCTGGTGCTCAACCGGGCCCAGATCCTTGGCACCACGGCCGATTTCGACTTGACGCCGCAGGTGGCGGAGGTGCTGAACAAGGTGCTGCCGAGCGTGGTGATCCCGCCTGACGGCGTATCGCCGGTGACGATGGCCGCACCGCAGGCGAGCACCGGCGGCTCCTCGATCAGCGTTCCGAACGCGACGCCGGCATCGGCGCCGTTGACACCGGCACCGACCGCGGCCACCCAGGCTCCGGCGAGCCCGCCTGCCAAGCCTCCCGCCGCGCCGGCGCAGAAGCGCTAGGCCGGCCATCCGTCTGAGGAAACTGCCGTGGATGTCACTGCCATTGCGGGTGATCCCCGCTTCTTTCAACGCTGTGGGCCGTTCAGCCTGGCGGCGGTGGTGGAAGCGGCGGACGGTGAGGCGCCCCCGCACCGGTTGATCTTCCACGGGGTCGCCCCATTGCAGACGGCGCAGGCCACCGACGTGAGCTTCCTCGATAACCGGAAATACGCCGACGCGATGGCGGCCACCGCGGCCGGCGCCGTCATCGTGCATCCCGACATGGCCGCGCGCGTGCCGGCCGGTTCGGTGGCGATCGTCACCACAGAACCCTATGCCGCCTGGGCGCGGGTCTGCGCGCTGTTCCATCCGCTGCCACCGGTGACCGCCGGCGTCCACCCGTCGGCCGTGGTTTCGCCCGAGGCCCGCGTGCATCCGACCGCCGAAGTCGGGCCCCTGGCCGTTATCGGCGCCCGGGCGGAGATCGGGCCGCGCTGCCGCATCGCCTCGTTCGCGGTGATCGGCGATGGCGTCGTGATCGGCACCGACTGCCGTATCGGCGCCCATGCCAGCCTGTCGCACGCGCTGGTGGGCGACCGGGTCGTGATCTACCCCGGTGTTCGCATCGGCCAGGACGGCTTCGGCTTTGCGGTCACGTCAGAGGGCTATCTAAGCGTACCGCAATTGGGGCGCGTCGTGATCGAGGACGATGTCGAGGTCGGCGCGAACACCACGATCGATCGCGGGTCGCTCCACGATACGGTCATCGGGGCGGGCTCGCGCCTCGACAACCTTGTGCAGATCGCGCACAATGTTCGCCTCGGACGTGGGTGCGTCATCGTGGCCCAAGCCGGCATTTCTGGTTCCGTCACGCTGGAGGACCATGTCATGCTCGGTGGACAGGCGGGCATAACGGGCCATCTGCGCGTCGGGCAACGGGCGCGAATCGGGGCCCAGTCGGGGGTCATGGACGACGTTCCGGCGGGTGCCGATTTCGTGGGCGCGCCCGCGCAGCCGTCGCGCGCGTTTTTCCGCGAATACCTCGCCTTGCGGCGGCTCGCCCGCGACTACAACAACGCCAAGCGGCCCAAGGGTGGGACGGCTCCAACAAATACGGACTGAGCGTGATGGACAGCACGACATCGCAGCAGCCGGAGGCCTCGGTGGCCCCGGCGGATACCATTGAGGCGCTGGATATCCTGCAGGTCATGCAGGCTATCCCGCATCGCTACCCGTTCCTGCTGATCGATCGTGTGGTCGACGTCGTGCGCAACGTGTCGGCCGTCGGCGTCAAGAACGTCTCGGTCAACGAATCCTTCTTCGCAGGCCACTTCCCCAACCATCCGGTCATGCCGGGCGTCCTGATCATCGAGAGCATGGCGCAGACCGCCGCCGTGCTGGTGGTCGAGACCCTGGGGCCCGAGGCACGCGGCAAAGTGGTGTATTTCATGTCGATCGAGGGCGCGAAGTTCCGCCGCCCGGTGGTGCCCGGCGATCAGCTCCGCATCCACATCGTCAAGCAGCGGAACCGCGGTAACGTGTGGAAGTTCCACGCAATTGCACGGGTCGATGGCGTATCGGTTGCCGAGGCGACCTATGCGGCCATGATCATGGACCGCGCGCTGCCGACCTGACTCCTGGCCCCGAGCTGCTTCCAGGCCCTGGCCCGACTTTGGCCGCTCCGCCGTAAAGCTGCCAAAATTGCCGTTGAAACAAGGCGTTACAGGGCGGAGTCGGACACATCCGGCAATAATGATTGAGTTGGTCGCAGGCGTGCCGGGTCATAGCTTGCCGCCGTCTCACCTCGCCCTAGCAGGGCTTGCCCCGATCCCCGACTTTACTCGCCGACCTCATACGCGCACGGAAACCTGTCAGCATGGATGCTTTGCCCGAGCCGATGACGATGCCGAAGACGGCAGGCGTGATGATCCATCCGACGGCGATCATCCACCCAGGGGCCGAACTCGGCCACGATGTGTTCATCGGACCGTTTTGCACCGTCGGCGCCGACGTCGTGATCGAGGACGGCGCCCGGCTGGTCTCGCATGTTGTGGTCGATGGCCACACCAGGATCGGCGAGGGCGTCGAGCTGTTTCCGTTCTGCACGGTCGGTCTCGCTCCACAGGACCTGAAATACCGCGGCGAACCGACCCGCTGCGAGGTCGGCGCCCGCACCCAGATCCGCGAGCACTGCACCATCCATCGCGGCACGGCTACCGGCGTCGGGACCACCCGGGTGGGGACCGACTGCATGATCATGGCCGTGGCGCACGTGGCGCATGACTGCCAGCTCGGCAACCACGTGATCATCGCCAACAATGCGGTCATGGGCGGCCATGTCCGGATCGGCGACCACGCAGTGATCGGCGGTGCGGCGGCAATCCACCAGTTCGTGCGGGTCGGCCGCGCAGCCATGATCGGCGGCGTCTCGGGCGTCGAGGGCGACGTCATTCCGTTCGGCAGCGTGATCGGCAACCGGGCGCGGTTGGCCGGGTTGAACGTGATCGGCCTCAAGCGCCGCGGCTTCGACAAGACCCAGATCCTGCGGCTGCATGGCGCATTCCGGACGCTGTTCAGCGATGAGGGCGTGTTTGCGCAGCGGCTCGAAAAGGCCCGCGCGCAGTACGCGGGCGATGCGCTGATGGCCGAGATCCTCGCCTTCATCGACGCGCCCAGCCATCGGGGTTTGATCCGCGCCGAGTAAGGGCGCACACCGCGCCGGGAAAAGGGACGTCCGTTCTCATTGCCCCGCAACCGCTCTGCGTGGCAGGAAGCGGTGCCATTGCGACCCGAGGATTCTTGCGCGTGCTGACGCGACGCCGTGTTCTTGCCACTGCCATTCCCGCCGCCATGGCTGCGTCCGACGCCCATGCCGCGCCCGACAGTTTCCAATCCTTCCTCGCCAGCCTGCGTGCCGAAGCCCTGCGCGCCGGTATCGCGTCGGCAACGCTGAACCAGGCCCTGGCCGGGTTGGCGCCGAACCAGCAGGTGATCGACCGGGACCGCAAACAGCCCGAGTCCACCTTGACCTGGGCGCGCTACCGGACCTTGCTGCTCACCGACCAGCGGATCACCGATGGACGCAGCGCGGTGGCGCAGAACCGCGACCTGCTGCGCCGGGTCCAGGACCGCTTCGGCGTCAGTCCTGGCGTCATTGCCGGCATCTGGGGCCTTGAGTCGAGCTTCGGCACGAAGACCGGCGACTTCCGCGTCGTCGAGGCGCTGGCGACCCTGGCGTGGGAGGGGCGGCGTGCGAGCTTCTTCCGCAGCGAATTGCTGGCGGCCCTCAAGATCATCGACCATGGCGATGTCTCGCCGGGGCGCATGACGGGCTCCTATGCCGGTGCGATGGGCCAGCCGCAGTTCATGCCGACCAGCTACCTGCGCTATGCGGTCGATTTCGAGGGGCACGGCCGGCGCGATATCTGGACCAGCCGGCCCGATGTCCTCGGTTCGATCGCGAACTACCTCGCCCGTTCCGGATGGCGCTCGGGCGAAGGCTGGGGGCAGCAGGTGGCGGTGCCGCAAGGCTTCGATCCCAACTGGGCCGGACGCGACAACAAACGTCCGCTGGCCGATTGGGCGCGGGAGGGTGTGCGTCCGCTGGACGGGCGCTGGATGGCGGCCGCCGACACGCCGAGCGCCGTGGTGATGCCGGATGGCGCGGGCGGCGAGGCTTTTGTCGTGCATGCGAATTTCGGCGCCATCCGCCGCTACAACCCGTCCGACTACTACGCCCTGCTGGTCGGGCTGCTCGGCGATCGGGTCGTGGTCTAGCCGGATGCGCCACCAACGCGCTGTCCTGGTGACATCATCTGGCGTGGGTCTGCGATGAACATGATGGTCCTGCGCCGTGCGGTTTGCGGCGTGCTGCTGCTTGCCTTCGGTTGCACCAAGCCCGCGCCACAACCCGCCGTGCATTACGTCCTTGGCAAGCCCTACCAGGCCAGCGGCGTGTGGCACTACCCGGCCGACAGTTACGAACTGGACGAAACCGGTCTGGCCGACGTGTTGCCCGACGGGCATGCGGCCCTGACCAGCGACGGCGAGGTGTTCGACCAGGGGGCGATGGCCGCCGCGCATGCCACCTTGCAGCTTCCGGCGATCGCCCGTCTCACCGACCTGGAGACTGGGCGATCGGTCCTCCTGCGGCTCAACGACCGCGGCACCGGCAATCCGCGCCGCCTGGTCGAGGTTACCCGGCGCGTGGCCATGCTGCTGGGCATTTCCCCGGGCGGCGGGGCGCAGGTGCGCCTGCAGGTGCTGTCCAACGAAAGCCGCGCCGCGGTTGATGGCCTGCCGGACGCTCCCCATCTGGGTGTCGTCGCCGCGCCGCGCGGTGCGGTGGAGGCAACCGACCTGCCACCCCCGCCCGGTAGCCGGCAGGGCGGCGGGCATCTCGCACCGGGCGCCCACCTCGCCACGGAGCAGGCAACGCCCACCACCGCCGTGCCGCTGCTGCGCCTGCCGGAGGCTGTGACACAGGGACCGGCGCAACCCGGACGTTTATGGGTGCGACTCGACACGTTCGAGGAGTACCAATACGCGGCAGTCCAACGCGCCAAATTGAGCGGCCTCGGGCCGGCCATCGTCTCCCCCCGCATCGGGCGCACCCAGGCGTTCCGCGTGCAGATCGGGCCGATAGCGACGGTGGCCCAGGCAGACGCAGTCTTGAACCAGGCACTCGCCGCGGGGATTCCCGATGCGCGAATTGTGGTGGAATAGGAGCCTGACTCGATGCTGACGCCCCGATGCTGACCCACCCTGCGCCGACCCGCCCGATGCTGACCCGGCGCCTCGCTTTGTTGGGATCCACGCTGTTCGTCGGCGCCCTGCCCGCCATGGCGCAGCAGCGCCGCCCGCCTGCGACGCCCCCGGCGAAGCCCGGTGCGCACGGCCGCCAAAAGGACGCGGCCCCCACCGGCTCGCCTGCCGACACGCCGCTCGGCCCGGTCGATACCACGGCGCGCTGGGGCTACATCCAGGACTTCGCGACCGGCGCCACGCTGCTGAACAAGCTGGCCGATGAGGAGGTGCCACCCTCCTCGATGACCAAGCTGATGACCATCTACCTGGTCTATGAGCGCCTCAAGAGCGGCCGCATGCGGCTGGAGGACGAACTGCCGGTGTCCGAAAAGGCCTGGCGGATGGGCGGCTCCAAGATGTTCGTCCAGCTTGGCAGCACCGTGAAGGTCGAGGACCTGATCCGCGGCATCATCGTCGATTCGGGCAACGACGCCTGCATCGTGCTGGCCGAGGCGATCTCCGGGTCGGAGGAGCAGTTCGCCGAACTGATGAACGTCAAGGCCAAGGAACTCGGCCTGACGCACACCAACTACCAGAATTGCACGGGTTGGCCGGATCCCAACCAGCACATGAGCGTCCGGGACATCGCCCTGCTGGCGGGCCACATCATCCGCGACTTCCCTGAGTATTATCACTACGACTCGGAAAAGACGTTCAAGTACAACGGGATCGACCAGGGCAACCGGAACCCGCTGGTGCAGAAGGGCACTGCCGACGGGTTGAAGACCGGCCATACCGAGGCCGGCGGCTACGGCGTGGTGGCGAGCACGCTCCGGAACGGGCGGCGGGTGATCCTGGTGCTGAACGGCATGGCCTCGATGCGCGAACGGGCCGAGGAATCCGAGCGGCTGATGGATTGGGCGTTCGCCAATTTTGAGGACGTGACGCTGTTCAGCGCCGGTGACGTCGTCGAGAACGTGAAAGTCTGGCTTGGCACATCGCCGACCGTCCCGCTGGTCGGCGGGCGCGACCTGGTGGTGACGATGCCGCGCAACTGGCGGAAGAACGCCTCGGTCAAGGTCAGCTACGACTCGCCGATCCGCGCGCCGGTCGCCAAGGGCGACACATTGGGCAAGCTGACCGTCAGCGGCGATGGCGTGCCGTCCATGGACGTGCCGCTGCTGGCCGGCGCCGATGTGCCCAAGCTGGGGCTGCCGGGCCGCGCGATTGCCGTGCTGTCGCACTACGTGACCGGAAGCTGACGGCGCGCGTGGCCGGTCGCTTCATCACCCTGGAGGGCGGGGAAGGGGCCGGCAAGTCGACCCAGCTCCGGCTGCTGGCCGACGCGTTGTGCGCCCGTGGCCTGCCGGTTCTGCGCACGCGTGAGCCCGGCGGCGCGCCAGGGGCGGAACTGCTGCGCGGCGTGCTGCTGGACGGCGCGGTCGAATGGTCGCCGTTGGCCGAGACGCTGCTGCATTTCGCGGCGCGGGCCGAACATGTCGCCAAGACCATCCGCCCGGCACTCGCCGCGGGCATGTGGGTGGTGTGCGACCGGTTCACCGACTCGACGCTGGCCTATCAGGGCTATGGCCAGCAGGCCGACCGCCACGCGATCGAGGCGTTGATCGCCATGGTCGGCCTGCTGCCCGATCTGACGCTGGTGCTGGATGTGAGCGAGCCGGTGGCGGCCGAGCGGCTGCGCCGGCGCGGCAGTGCCGCCGACCGCTACGAGCGCCTGGACCCTGGCTTTCATGCCCGGGTCAATGCCGGCTTCCTGGCGATCGCCCGGTCCGCCCCGCAACGCTGCGTGGTGATCGATGCCAACGGGAATGAGGCCGCGGTGCATGCCGCCATCCTCGCAGCGGTGAGCGCGTGGGAAGGGACGTCCGCCAGGGACTGACCCGCAGCGCTGCGGCGGGTCCCTCCAGGCCGGTAGAACCCCCGCCCCAGAGCGGTCTCATGGTGACTGGAAACATCTCCCCCCACCCCCCGGGGGGGGGGGGGGGGGGGGGGGGGGGGGGGGGGGGGGGGGGGGGGGGGGGGGGGGGGGGGGGGGGGGGGGGGGGGGGGGGGGGGGGGGGG
>JARLIJ010000112.1 GCA_031291795.1 Acetobacteraceae bacterium
CGCTCCAAGGTCTGGGTTGGGCCCTTTCCCCGGAGAACACCAATGGATCGGTTCCAAGGGCCGTCGCCCTTGGCGGGGTCCAGGGGCAGCGCCCCTGGTCGGGTTTCAGGGCAGCCCCTGACCCTTCCTGCGTCAAGCGATGACCCATCACTCCGCGGCGGCCTGGGGCACCACCACGCTGTGCCGGTGGCCGTAGCCGAAATAGATCACCAGCCCGATCGCGAGCCACACCACCAGCCGCACCCAGGTTGCCAGCGGCAGCCCGCACATCAGCAGCAGCGAGAACGCAATGCCCAGCACGGGCACCCAGGGCGCGCCGGGCGTGCGGAATGGCCGGTTCGCCCGCGGCTGGCTGCGCCGAAGGTGGATGACCGCGAGGCAGACCAGCAGGAACGCGAACAGCGTGCCGATGCTGACCATCTCGCCCAGCAGCCCGATCGGGAAGGCCGCCGCGATCAGTGCGACCACCACGCCGATCAGCGCCTGGCTGGCGAACGGCGTGCGGAAACGCGGATGCACTGTGCTGAACAGCGCCGGCAGCAGGCGGTCCTGCGCGATCGAGAACAGGATGCGCGCCTGGCCGAACAGCAGCACGAAGATCACCGTCGTCAGCCCGGCCAGGGCGGCGAACTTCACCAGCACGGACAGCCAGGTGATGCCGGTCGCATCGATCGCCACCGCGACCGGGTCGGCAACGCCCAGCTTCTGGTAGGGCACCATGCCGGTCATCACCAGGGCCATCGCGACATACAGGATTGTGCAGATGGTCAGCGAGCCAAGAATGCCGATCGGCATGTCGCGCTGCGGCCGGTGCGCCTCCTGGGCAGCCGTGGAGACTGCGTCGAAGCCGATATAGGCAAAGAACACCACCGAGGACCCGCGCAGGATGCCGCTCCAGCCGAATGCGCCGAAGGTGCCGGTGTTTTGCGGGATGAACGGCGTCCAGTTGGCACCTTTGGCAAAGAACGCGCCGACCACGATCACGACGCCGACCACGAACAGCTTGAACGCGACCATGATGTTGTTGATGCGTGTCGATTCCTTGGTGCCCGCCATCAGCAGGCCGGTGAGGACCAGTACGACCGCAACGGCTGGCAGGTTCAGGATGGCGGTGGCGGACCTGCCGTCGGCGAGCTGCACGGCCTCCCCGGTGGCGGCCGCCCATTGGGCCGGGACATGGACGCCGAAACTGCCGAGCAGGCTGACGAAATAGCCGGACCAGCCGACCGCGACGGTGGCGGCGCCCATGCCGTATTCCAGGATCAGGTCCCAGCCGATCACCCAGGCGAAGATCTCGCCGACGGTTGCATACGCATAGGTGTAGGCGCTGCCTGAGGCCGGGATCATCGCGGCCAGTTCGGCGTAGCACAGGCCGACGAAGGCGCAGGCGACGCCGGACAGGATGAACGACAGCGCGATCGCCGGGCCGGCATAGTTGGCGGCGGCCTTGCCGGTCAGCACGAAGATGCCGGCGCCGATGATGCAGCCGATGCCCAGGCCGACGAGGGAGAACGGGCCCAACGACTTGGTCAGACCCTGACCATGGTCGTCGGCGCTCGCGGCGATGGCCTCCAGGGATTTTCGGCCGGTGTACCGGGCAAGGGACATGCGATTCGCTCGTTTGTTTCGGATGCAGACATTTGACCGTGAGCCGGTGCTAGCACTCGCGCAAATGAGCAATGCGTATGGCTGGGGCTGCTCACGCGAATACGATTGGCACGGCAAAGACCCCGAGCGGACTTGCCGCCCCTTCGCGAGGAAGGCGATCACCAGCAGCACGCCGGCATTCAACCGTCCGATGGTTTTTCAGCTGTCGGCCGCAGGCGGCCTCGTCCCGATCAACCCCGCTCCGCGCCCCCCACCTCGCCCCCCGCCCCTATCTCTGGCAGTCTCCGCCCCCTTTCGAAATCCGACCAGGAGACCCCGCCTCATGCCGTCCCGCGAAGGTGCCCTTGCCCGTGCCTTGTCCTTCTACGACAGCAACGGCTTCCGCGACCGTCTGGCCGATCTCGTCGCGATCCCCAGCACCTCCCAGGACCCCGGCCATGAGGCCGACGTCCAGCGCTACCTCGGCGACGCGATCCAGCCCTGGCTCGAACGCCTCGGCTTCACCGTCGCGATCCACCCCAACCCGCGCCCCGGCTTCGGCCCGATCCTGACCGCCTTCCGCATGGAAGGCCCCGGCAAGCCCACCGTGCTGACCTACGGCCACGGCGACACCGTCCGCGGCCTGGCGGACCAGTGGCGCGCCGGCCTCGATCCCTGGACCCTGACCGAGGAAGGCGACCTCTGGTACGGCCGCGGCACCGCCGACAACAAGGGCCAGCACGCGCTGAACCTGTCGGCCCTCGAAGCCGTCCTTGCCGAACGCGACGGCAAACTCGGCTTTAACCTCAAGCTGGTGCTGGAAACCAGCGAGGAACGCGGCTCCCTCGGCCTGCGCGAATTCGTCGCCGCCCATGCCGATGCGCTCGCCGCCGACGTGCTGATCGCCAGCGACGGCCCGCGCGTCATGCCCGAGGTCCCGACCATCGCCACCGGCACCCGCGGCACATACCATTTCGACCTGGTCCTCGATCTGCGCCCGGGCGGCGTGCATTCCGGCCACTGGGGCGGCCTGACCACCGACCCCGCCATCGTCCTCACCCACGCGCTGGCGTCCATCGTCGACCGCCATGGCAAGATCCTGGTGCGCGACTGGCTGCCGCAGAACGGCGTGCCGGCCTCGGTGCGCGCAGTGCTGGATGGCTGCCCGGTGGGCGGCGGCGGCTCCTCCGCCAGCATCGACCCCAACTGGGGCGAGCCCGGCCTGACGCCGGCCGAGAAGATCTATGGCTGGAACAGCTTCATCGTCCTGGCGATGCTGTCCGGCCGGCCGGAGAACCCGGTCAATGCCGTGGCACCCAACGCCCGCGCGCATTGCCAGATCCGCTATACCGTCGATACGGACGCCGCCGGCTTCGCCCCTGCGCTGCGCCGCCATCTCGACGCGCAGGGCTTCCCGGAAATCCGCATCGAGAACGCCGCCATCCGGATGCAAGCCAGCCGCACCGACCCCGACCACCCCTGGGTCCACTGGGCCGTATCGAGCATGGAACAGTCCCTCGGCACCCGCGTCCAGGTGATCCCGAACGCCTCGGGCGGGCTGCCGGGGGACGTGTTCGTCGACCACCTGGGCGTGCCGCTGGTCTGGGTCCCGCACAGCTACAACGGCTGCAAGCAGCACGGCCCGGACGAGCACTTCCTGCGCCCGATCGGCCGGCAAGGGATCGCGGCGTTCGCCGGCCTCTGGTGGGACCTCGGCGAGCCCGGCACGCCAAAATAGCGCCATTCCGGCCGGCGTGCGTCAAAATGCGCGCCGAGCCCCGGTCACCGCTCCAACACGTAGCGTCCCGGCGCGGCATCCAGCGGCGTCAACCCGCGCGATGGCGCCCCCATCGGCGGGGGCGCCACGGGCGTACCGGCGTGCTGGTCGAGCCAGGCGGCCCAGATCGGCCACCACGAGCCCGCCTGCCGCGCGGCGATCTCCGCCCATTCGTCGGGGCCGATGTAGCGCTCCCCATGCAGGCGCTCGCGGATGCGGAAATGGCGATGCGGGTGGCCCGGCTCGCTGACGATCCCGGCATTGTGCCCGCCCGAGGTCAGCACAAAGGTGCTGTCCCCGTCGTTGAGCAGCTGCAGCTTGTAGACCGATCGCCAGGGTGCCACGTGGTCGGTCTCCGTGCCGACCACGAAGAATGGCACGTGGATGTCGGCGAGCGACACCGGGCGGCCTTCGACCTCGAAGCGACCGCCTGCCAGGTCGTTGTTATGAAACATATGATGCAGGTATTCCGAGTGCATCCGCGCCGGCATGCGCGTGGTGTCGGCGTTCCACGCCATCAGTTCGTTCGGCCGCTCCTGCTGGCCCAGCAGGTAGTGCTGCACGAGCCGGGACCAGATCAGGTCGTTGGAGCGGAGCAACTGGAAGGCGCCGGCCATCTGCTTCGCGTCCAGGAAGCCGTGGTCCCACATCAGGTCGTCCAGCGCTGCCAGCTGCGCCTCGCTGGTGAAAAGCTGCAACTCACCGGCCTCGGTGAAATCGGTCTGGGCCGCGAACAGCGTGACACTGGCCAGCCGATTGTCACCGTTGCGCGCCATGGCCGCCGCCGCGACCGCCAGCAGCGTGCCACCGAGGCAATATCCCGCGGCCTGGACCTTGGCCTTGCCGACGATGGCGTTCACCGCGTCCAGCGCTGCCATCACCCCCAGCGTCCGGTAGTCGTCGAAGCCGGTGTCGGCCATCTCGGCGCCGGGATTGCGCCAGGAGATGCAGAACACGGTGTGCCCCTGGTCGACCAGATAGCGGATCAGCGAGGTCTGCGGCGACAGGTCCAGGATGTAGTATTTCATGATCCAGGCCGGCACGATCAGCACCGGTTCGGGGCGGACCGTCGGCGTGGTGGGGGTGTACTGGATCAGCTCCATCAAGCGGTTGCGCAGCACGACGCGGCCGGGCGTGATCGCAAGATTCTGCCCGACCTGGAAGCCGGACGCTGCCTCGGGCGGCGCGTCGGTCACCGTGCGGCGGATATCGCCCGCCAGATTGGCCAGGCCGTCGAGCAGATTACGGCCGCCGGATTGCCACGTCGCCTCCAGCACCTCGGGGTTCAGCCAGGGGATGTTGGAGGGCGACGCCACATCGAGCATCTGGCGCATGGTGAAGGCGACAATGGTCTGGTGTGGCCCGGCGACTCCCGGCAACGCGGCGGTGGCGGCCTGCCACCATGCCTCCTGCAGCAAAAAAGCCTGTTCCATCAGTGCGAAAGGCTGGCGCTGCCAAGCGCTGCCGACGAACCGGCGATCGGTCGGCGCAGGTTCGATGCAGGGCGACGGCCCGATCCCCAGCGCGCCCGCAAACAGCCGGCGGGCGTGATCCATCGCAAGATGCGCCAGATCGACCCGGTGATACGGCGCGTTGGCCAGATGCAGGCCCCAGTCGAGGAACGCCAGCGCGACCGCCAGCACGGACGTGCCCTGGGTGAAATGGCCCTGCGCCGCGTGGACCCGCCGGTCGAGGTCGGCGAACGACCAGGCCGGGCGGAGCCCCGCCGCATCGGCACGGGAAGCAACGGTCGGGCCGTCGTCCATGGCTGCTCCTTCTGCTTGCCGCACCGGAGCCTCCTCGGGTCAGCGGCATGCTGCATTGATCTGACGCAACATGCCGCAAAAACGTCACCAGGTTATGAACATAACAAGAACGGATATGGCCATGACGGAAGTGCATAGCCAGCCCATGAGCCACAGCGGCCATGGCAGGGTGAAGCGCCCCATGACGCGCGGCGCCATGGCCATGACCATCATCACGACCATCAGCGGCACCGCGACCACGCCGTTGATCACGGCCGCCCAGAACAACGCCTTGATGGGGTCCAGCCCGATGAAATTCCCGGCAATTCCCAGCAATGTGGCGACCACGATCGTGCCATAGAACGCCTTGGCGTCGAGCGGCGCGCGGCCCAGGCCGGTGGTCCAGCCCAGCGCCTCACCGACCGCATAAGCGCAGGAGCCGGCCAGCACCGGCACCGCCAGCAGGCCGATGCCAATGATGCCGGCCGCGAACAGGGCGAAGGTGAAAATGCCCGCGATCGGCCGCAGCGCCTCGGCCGCCTGCGACGATGTCTGGATGTCGGTGATGCCGTGGGCATGCAGGGTCGCCGCAGTCGTGACGATGATGAACAGGCTGATAACATTGGAATAAGCCATGCCGACATAGGTATCGATGCGGATCCGCCGGATCTGCGCCAGGGCCTCGCCGGGAGCATCGATCAGCGCATGCGCCACGGGATCGACCCGCTCGTCCTCCGCTTCCTGGGAGGACTGCCAGAAGAAGCAGTACGGCGTAATCGTGGTCCCCAGCACCGCGACGATCGCCACCACGTAGTTCGATTGCAGCGACAGCGTCGGAACCAGGGTGTTCCAGGCGACCTCCCGCCACGGCACGTCGATCGCCAGCGCAGTGGCGACATAGGAAAACAGCACCAGCGAGGTCCATTTCAGCACGGCGACGTAGCGCTCGTAGCGCGAAAACACCTCGAGCAGCGTGCAACCCACGGCGAAGCCGACGACATAGAGCCGGGCGGAGCCGCCGATCAGCAACCGCAGCGCATCGCCCATGGCGCCGAGGTCGGCGGCGAGGTTGATGACGTTGGCGGCCAGCAGCAGCACGACCATGCCGCGCAGCAACCAGGGCGAGTAATGCGTGCGGATCGCGCCGGCGATGCCGTGGCCGGTGACCCGGCCGATGCGGGCACTGATCTCCTGGATCGCCGCCATCAGGGGGAAGATGAACAGCATCACCCAGCACATCGAGAAGCCGAATTGCGCGCCGGCCTGGGAATAGGTGGCAATGCCGCTGGGATCGTCGTCCGAGGCGCCGGTGATCAGTCCCGGGCCAAGGCGGGCGAGCAGGCCCTTGCGCCCGATGGTGTCCCGCGCATGGTGCAGGGCGATCCGCCTGGCCAGAACGCGCGGCTTCAGGGCACGTCGATGAAGACGATTCATGAGGTTTCCGCCCCGCTGCCGTGGACGGTGTGTCCTTCGAGAACCTGCGGCCGGTCAAGGACTATGGCGTCGCCTTAAGCGGCCCTCGGCCAGCGCCTCGCCCCCGGCCTGACCGTCGCCGCCCGCACGGGGCCCAGCGCCTGACGGCTCGAAGGATCAGGGCGCTGCCCTGAAACCCGCCAAGTGGCTCCGCCCCTTGGATCCCCGCCAGGGACACAGTCCCTGGACCCATTC
>JARLIJ010000113.1 GCA_031291795.1 Acetobacteraceae bacterium
CCAGCATTGCAACAGGATTTGCTCGATCTCCTCGAACCGCTCCTGCGCGCTGTCGGGGTCGATCTCGTAGCCGGCATACTCATGCAGATTGACCAGGCTGCCGCGCCCGAGGCCGACGATCAGCCGCCCCTTGCTCAGATTGTCGATCAGCGAAATCTGCTCGGCCATGCGCAGCGGGTGGTAGAGCGATGTCTGCAGCACGGCGAAACCGATCTTGATCCGGCTGGTCGCCATCGCCAGGGCAGCGGCGAACGTTGCCGGATCGACATACGCGCAATTGCCGTCGAAGTGGTGCTCGACGAGGAACACGGCATCCATGCCCTCGTCCTCCGCGAGCCTGGCTTCACGCATCGCCTCGTCGATGACCCGGTCGTCTGCCGACGGATCGCGCGATTCGTGAAACAGAAAAACGCCGACTTTCATCCGCTACTCCTACGGCCGTGCATGTACCGCGCACCCAATGCAATTACGGTGCCGAGCCAGCGATACAAGCTTGCGCCGCAGCGGTGGACGGCGATGGGCCGCTCAACCGGTTGCGCCTGGCTTGATTCCGCGGCGCTACGCTCTGTGCATCGGTGACTCATCAACACGTCCGTACATGTCGGTCGGCAGCATCGCAAAGGAAGGTCTTAAACGCGGATATCAGGCGATGCACGCGAAGCACGCAGATAGCGACAGGCTGCATGATCTTTCGGTCATGCGATCGGCCGCGCCGTCACCGTGCTCGATGCGCTCGGAACTGGTTTCCTGGAAAACATCTGCGAGGCCGCGCCGGTGCATCGCAACCGATGCCCCGATGACGGCAAGGCGAGCGCCCCGCGGCGCCACCGGTTGCTGACTCTCAGCAGGCCACGCCTGGAGATCACACGTGTCGTCAAAGGCTGCAAACCACACTGGACCATCGGCGTGTTCAGCGTGCATCAGTCTATATCTGCGTTAAAATACCTTCTTCTCTTCCCGCTCCGCAGCCCCGGCCGAAATCATCCGCAACCGCAACCACGCCCACGGCCGGCGGAAACGCGCCCAACCGGTCCGGATCACCGTGCCGAGGCACGACCCGCCCGGCGCCGCACCGTCCCCGCCGCTACCAGACGAATCGCACCCCGGCATTGAACGACTGGGCGTCGCTGCTGCCGCTGATGGCGCCGCCATAGCCGGCGAACAGGGTCACCGGCCAGGATGCCACCTTCATGTCGGCCCCAAGCCCGACCAGCGCGGCATCGCGCCCGATCGGCGCGCTGGTCAACGCAAAGCCGCTGCCGCTCAGCCCGGCGAAGTTGGCCGCCACCGTCGCCGTGTTGTCGGCGAACTCATGCGACCAGCCCAACTGCCCCTTGACCGTCACCGCCACCGTGCGGCCCAGGGCGAATACGCGTTGCGCACTGGCCGCGAGCGTGCTCTCGGCGCTGGCCAGCGTCGCCCCGCCGATTGTCTCCGCCAGTCGGCCGCCCGTCTCCGTCAGCGCATTCATGTGCAGATTGAAACCACCGAAGCCCAGGCTGGGCTCGATCAGCCAGGCACCGAGGGTCTGCTGCACGCCGACCCGCACACCGCCGCCGCCTGCCAGGCCGCTGGTGTCGCCTTTCGTCGTTGTGCCGAACAGCGACTGGGCGCGATGGGCGTTTTCCTGTTCATACATCAGACCGAACTGCGCCTCGGCGAAGACCATCCCGCGCTGCCATTGGCCATAGGGGACGAACTGCGCCGTGGTGCTGTCCGCGCGGCCGCCGGGCTGCGACCAGGTCTGGCCCTCGACGGACCCGAATGCCACGCCGATGCGGCCGGTGTCGGCCACCGGGAGATCGATGCCGGCCACCGCGCCGCCGAGGCCGGCGGTGAAGCCCGGTGCGCCGTTCCCCGCACCGACGGTGTCGTAGCCGGCGAGCGCGCTGACCCAGATCGTGCTGCCGTTCGGCCCCGGCGTGCTGGTGGCGGTGTGATCGGCGGCCAGGCCGCGCCGCGCCGCCAACTGGCCGCTGACGGCGTTGGCCATCAGGTACCAGGCGTTGCGCGCGGTGATCAGGCCGTCCGCGTAGAGCGACGGCGCCAGTTCATCCAGCGCGGCACCGATGCTGCCGGCGGGCAGCGTGTAGAGCGGGGCGAACAGCGCCGCGTGGGCCGGGTCGAGCGCCAGGCCGGGGGCTGGGCGGACCGCGTCCAATGCGCTGCCGACCGCGCTTTCGCTGCGGCTCTCGGCCACTCCGGCGGCGGCCAGGTTGCCGTACAGGGTCGGGGTCACCGCCACCGACACGGCGTTGCTGCCATACAGCGTGTCGAACCGGGTGCCGGGGGCGAGGCCGCTGGCCGGTTCGGTCAACGACGCGAAGCTGCCGGTCACGCCGCCGGCCGCGGTCAGGATCGGCGAGACGGTCCCCAGCGCCGGGCTATTGCGGCCGCTGCTGCTGACCACGAGGGTACTGCCGGTCAGCGTCGCGCTGCCGCCGACCTGGGTCAGGGTGGCGCCATTCGGGCCCACCGCCGCCTGATAGGTCGCGCCGGGGGCCATGACGAGCGAACCGCCCACGCCGCCGTTGCCGGCGAAGCTGGCGCCGGACCAGACCGCCAGGTTGCCGGCCAGGGCGCCGGTGAGGCCCAGCGTGCCGCCTTGCACCGTGGTGTCGCCGGTATAGGTGTTGTCGCCGGCCAGGATCAGGGTGCCGGAGCCCTGCAGGGTCAGCCCGCCGGGGCCGGATATGGCGTTGCTCCAGACGTCGAAGGCGTTCAGGCCGCCGAGCGCGGCGTTCATGTTGACGGTGACGTTGGTGGGGAAGGCGCCGTAGCCGCCGGCGGCGGCGTAGAGATTGATCCGGGCCCAACCGCTGCCGTTGTCGAGCGGCACGCCTGACGGCAGTTCGGTGGAGGCGAGGACCTGGTCGAGCTGCGCCGTGCTCAGGTAGGGAAAGCGGGTGGCGAGCAGCCAGTGGGCATCCGCGGGCACGACAGGCGGCAAGGTCGTGTCGCCGACCGAAGGCAGGCCGTAGGTCAGATACCCGAGATAGGCCTGCCGCGCCTGGGCGTACGTGGCGGCGGTCGGGATCGTGCCACTGGCGATACAGCCGGCGACGTTGCCGGCGCATGGCGCCGCGTAGGGCGAACTGCCGCCGCCGCCGAGATAGCTCTGCATCGCCTGGCTGAGCCCGGGGAGTGTCGTCGGGGTGATGAGCGACGGATACGACGGATTGCCGGCAAGCGTCTCGGCGATCACATACGTGGCGAGAATGCGCCCGCCGATGACGTCCAACGGATAATGCCCGGCAAACACGTTCAGGTCATAGGCAAAGTCCGCAACCGACTGGGCAAGAGGCTGATAATATCCCGGCGCAAGGACGGCGAAGGTGATCGCATTGAAGGTCGCCAGCATCGTATGGGCGCTGGGGAAGTCGGCGGTGTTCGAGTCGCCCAGGACCCAGTTCACACCGTAAGAACCCCCGGGCGGTTGCTGGTTCTGGGCCGCGAGAGCGGACGAGTTGGCGGCGGTAAAGGGGTTGTTCAGGATTGCGCTGGACACCTGATAGGGCGGCGGGTTGCCCAACGGGTCGGTCTGTCCAGGCACCAAACCATAGGCCCCGTAGGTGTTGACTGTACCGAAATAAGGCTTCATCGCGTCCAGCTGGGCATTTGCAATCATGGCGATCCCTGCGGCTGCGACAGACGCTGGAAGATCAGGCGCAGTCGGCAGCCCAGCGGACGTATAGTAGTAATTCGGGTTCCCCGGGAACGCGCGGAGTAACAGGTTGGCGGGGATAAGATTCAGAATAAACACCGTTCCCGAAGCGATCTTCTGGGCCTGGGTCGAGTTGAGGTAGATACTCTCCTCCGTCTGGAGGTTGGCGCTGATCAAGGCCTGTCCCGCGGCCGAACCCGGCAGCGCGTTGAAGGCCGACAACAGGTTCTCCTGGTCGCTGACCTGCTGCGCGGCACATTGCCCGGTGCAGCCCTGGGCGAACGCGGAATTTGCGGCGCCTATCATGGCCAGCAGCGTCGCGAGGCGGATGGCGGGTCGCAGCGGAGGCAGCGCGCGTGCCAGGTTCAGGCGAACGCAGCCGGTCAGGGACTGACGATGGCGCGACACGGCGCGGGGACTATAATGCATGATGGCTGCGCCTTTTGCATCGTGGGTCGGAATATTTCTCTTCTGGAAGAGATAAGATGCGAACCGCGCCACGCCACGACGGATGACGCGAATTCCAGGCTCATGAGCGACGCCTGATGACCTGGTGCTGCTCCGGATGACCCTGGCCAAGGGGCTGGCGCACTTGGGATATCGCAGGCACCGCCTCGCATCGAGGCTGGCGGGGCGTGGAATCGGATGCGATTTGCAATGGCGCGACTCGCAGCCGGAGCAAAATTCCTGGACGGCGATCGGGGGTCCCAGGTCCGTGCGGGCGCGCAGCCTTGGACTCTTTCGGGGATGCCTCTTTTCCTGCCGCGCGACTGAATCTCACGCACTCGGCGGCTCGTGTCCTGTACGCCCGCTGAATATTAGCCGCTTGTTCATGAGCGACGATGCGACTGTCGTTAACAGCCAGCCGGCGTCCTGCTTGCGCGCGTTGAAGCCGGCCGGCTCCCGTCTGATGGAACGCATTTGAATGCGAAGCACAGGACTCCGCAGAGAAAAAGGCTTGTTATACCAACGGCCGTTGGCACTGACCTTCCCAACCGTCATGGCCGGCCTCCGTGCCGGCCATCCGTGAGGCAGTCTGCCGCGACAGATGGCCGGCACAGGGGCCGGCCATGACGAAGGCAGGAGAGTCGGTGTCTTCGGC
>JARLIJ010000114.1 GCA_031291795.1 Acetobacteraceae bacterium
CACTCCCTCCGCCAGTTCCCTTGCGAAACGTGTTCTCCGTTTGGCCGACAGGCTCGGAAAGCCCCAGGATTCCCGCGGTTTTCGGGGACGACCTGTTGACTGACCCGGCGCGGAGAAGGCCAAAATCCGCTCTCTGACGGCCGGTATTCTCCGGACCTCTGGACTGCGGTGATCTAGTACGGAAGTCTGAAACCTAGGATTCCCGCCACTTTCCGGGGCATGCGTCGGGTGAGGGATTCGCATCTCACTCGCCTGAAATCCATACCTGCTCGCGAAATGGCGGTACGGAATCGGCGAAGGCACCCGTGCCATGGGACGACAGGGCGTCTCGCCGGATGAGTTCGTCGCGCGGGCGGTCACCGACAGGACTGCGAGCATGCGGGCTGCTTGCGCCGCTTGCACTTCCGCCGTTGTAGCCGGGCCGCATCCAGGCGGCAGCTGAATTTGCCGACGGCACCGGATCCCAGCCGGACCGGAGCCGACGGAGTTCGTCGTGCCGATCAATCGTTAGCAGCAACCCCGGCGTCGTGCGCCCGGACCTCGTCCTCGATCTGAGATACGAGGGTATCGATCTCGGCTTCTTCGATTACCTCCGGATCCAGATCGGCCTTTCGGAAGAGCGCAACAGCTCGTTCGTATGCCGCCTGGAGAGATGGGTCTTGCGGTGCGCCCAGGATGAAATGGAGCTTCAGCGGATCACTGGCAGCATCCCGCACGGCGGCCAGATGGCCCAGCCAACGTCGGGTCTTGTCCATAATGCCGTCCCGGTCGGCGAGATCGAGCGACACCGGCTCATAGACGTGCCAGATCCCGTTCTTCCAGGCGCGGCTGAATGTGATGCTGTCCAATGCACCCTCAACCACCTTCTCCTCGAAGTGCACCTGGACATGGCGCTCGGCCAGGCGCTCCCGCACCGGGCGCCAGACCTCGTCATCCACCCGGCGGCGTAGCGTGCGGTCATCGTTGCGGCGGACCAGCCGCTCGAAAAGGCGCTCCAGTGTGGCCTCGGCATCGCTGGTCAGGCCGGAGCCTACGGGGGACCACTGAAGCGCGCTGTCGTCCTCAGGCAGAGCCTTCCGGGCCAGGGCGGCGGCGTCGAGTTGGCCGGATAGCAGTGTGGTTGCCGCCAAGTCCTTGACAACGGCCCCGATTGCACGGTCGATGGCACGCATCGCACTCTTGAAGGCATCGCCATCCAGATCAGGGAATGCGTCCTTGACCCGTCCGAAAGTGTTCCGCGTCCTGACCAGCAGGCGGTGGTCGGACGGCGTGTGAAGGACAATGCCGACGTTGAGCATCTCCCCGGCCCGTGGGTCGTGGACGTATCGCAGGATCGTGTAGGTGTATGGGCGCTGCTCGGTCATGTCAGGACCCTTTGTACCTCAGCCAGGCAGCCATCTATATGGTCTCGCGCATCCTTGATTAGGCGTATCGCTGCCGCGATTTCTACCGCGGCCGCGGCCCATTCGGCCGGAAGCGCGGTTGAATAGCCGTCAACCCGCCCGTCCGACAAGGCTGACCATGCCGCCCGAATGGGGGCGAAGTCGAGCGTCTGCTTGCTCAGCTTGCCCCGGAAGATGTGCTTTCCGGGCGTCATAAATCTCTGTAGAGCCCCTGGCTTCCAGGGCGGTTGCCAACCAATGATCAGTTTATGAGAAAAGGCCAGTTCATGGTCGATAATTCGTAAATGCTCCCCCATGACGAGACAGTTCGGATTCCCATCCTGCCGATCATCATTCTGGATTATCGCATCGAATGTGAAAATTGCCAGGGCGGTGCCAACCATCTCGGGACGCAGGGTAACGCCGGCATTCCAGGCGGCGAACTGCGGCCCGGCGATACGCGAGCCGAAGGCGACCGGAACGCTGCTGGCCATGGCCGAGCGGATGTCGGCGTCCGGCACGCTGGCCACCCAGTCAGCGGGCAGGTCCACCAGGAAGGGCTGTGGCACCGGCAGGCCCAGGTCGCCAGCAAGGCACGCCGCGATGACCTCCCGCGCCAGGTTCGCTGGGCCCTGCTCACAGCGGGCGGACAACTTGGCGTAGAGTTCGACCTCCACACCAGCGGCGTCGGCGCAGACCAGCATGACAGGCCGGGTGCGCCCGTTCTTGGCCGCCCGCGTAAATTCCAGGGCGGTAACCCGGGTCAGCACGGCGACCCCCCGAAAACCTGGTCAAGCATGGATGGCAGCAGGGTGTCGGCCTCTGCCGCGATCGCGGCGTACTGGGCGCGGGCGGCGTTGACCTTGGCTTGCAGACGGTCGAACCAGCGCTGGGCATCGAGCGAGGGGACGGGAACCTCGATGGCTTCCAGACGATCCTGGGCCAGGGTTCGGTTTCGGTCGGCGCTCCCGGGCGATGCTGCTTGGATCTGAGCGAGACCCTCGTCGGTATGCAGGTAGAAGCAGAGTGTCGCGGGGCACATGCGAGCCGCGTCGGTCACACACGTCAGGTAGCGGTGAGAAGCGACTTTGCCATGATGCGCGCGCCCGGCGATGGCGAAGGCTCCCTCCCATGCCTTGATGTTGCTGATGACGAGGTCACCCTCCTCAATGCGGAACAACTTCTGCCAGGTCAGGCTGCCGCCGCGGACGTCTGGCTTGGTGAACAAGCCGCGGCCGAAGGCGCGCGCGCCGATCTCCTCGTATGTTGCCTGTGCCACGATCGTCACGGGGCGGCGTACGAGCGGCGCGATGGCGGCCATGCGGGCGCGCGGGCTGCCGGCGGTGATGCGGGTGAAGGTGGCACGCAGCAGGGCCGCCAGGTCGGCCTCCAGGCGCTGCGCGGCTTCTGTGCGCGCGGTCAGCCG
>JARLIJ010000115.1 GCA_031291795.1 Acetobacteraceae bacterium
CTCGTCGAACAGCGCCATCATCTGGCGCATCATGACGTGCATCGGATCGTCGCCGATTTCCTGGGTGATCGAGACCAGCTTGATGCCGTTCTTGGCGAGCTTGCGGACATAGAACTCGAGTTCGAAATGGTCGCGGAAGAAGCGGCTGAACGAATGGACGAGTACGATATCGAACGGAGCGGGCTTCGCCGAACCAGCTTCGATCATCCGCTGGAACTCGGGCCGGCGGTCGTTCGTCGCTGTCGAACCCGGCTCGACATAGGTCTCAACGAGCTGGTAGCCGCGCGCGGTGCAATAGGCTTCGCCCTGCCGGCGCTGGTCGGGGATGGAGATGTCGTGCTCGGCCTGCCGCGCCGTCGAGACGCGCAGGTAGAGGGCGGCGCGTAGCGGCACGGTCATGGCAAAACTCCGCTCAGATTATCGGCCGGACCCGAACAATTCGTCGAAGAGGTCGCCGAACCACGCCTCGAACACGTCCACCTCGGCCTGCGTAACTGGAACGCGCTCGGGCCAATCGTCCGTGACGGTCCAGGCCGAGAGATCATGCTTCGGCGGCCGGCCGATGCGAGGCCAGGGCTCGATCTGAATGTAAAGATCGTCGGGCAAGACGCCGGAGGTGGCACGTGGTCGCGACATCTCGTTAGCATCGCGCCGAGTGACTTCCAAGCGAACAACCCATGTCTATCCGGCCGCGCCTTTCTCCCTCCCGGCAAGACCGTGAGGAAGGGAGCGGTTACGCTCACATTGGACCTTGATCGCTTGCGGGCCACCTGCCGGGCCGGCGACAGGCGGTCAAGGCCGTAGCCGCGCAGCGGTGGCGCGGAACGCGCCAGCCTTGACGGGCTGGCGGCGGTCCGGCCTGCTCGCGCCCAAGCGGTCATGGCTCAGCTCGCCTTGCGCGACCAAGTGAGCGGCAGATCGAGTTCCACCCGGTCATGCGTGACCTTGGGCGTAATCCGACCTCGCTCGCCGCGTTCCAGGCGGACCAGGCCGTAGCCGGCCATCGTCTTCAACGTGCGCGACAGATTCGACTTCGCTTTGCCGGTGATTCGCGCCAGTTCGTCGAGCGAACCGGGCGCCTGCTCCACGATCACCCGCAACAGGTCACGGTTGCCCGCCGAAAGAACCTTGGCGAAGGATTCCGTCGAAGTGAACCAGACCTTCGGTTCCTCCGGCGCGATGCGCTGCTCGCCGCGCGCCACTGCCATGGTGCGGGCCTTCATGTCCTCATAGCTGGCGATGCCCACCTTCAACGTTGTCATGGGACCACTCCTCTCTCTCGCAACACCGCGTCCACCGTCCCCCAGAAATCGGCGAGCAAGGTTGCCGCGTCCTGGTACTCGTAAGGCCTGATCGTCCGCAGCCGATGGCGATGGTCCTGCGGCTCGCCGCGCTTCTGCCGCGCTACCGGATGGGCATTGTCGAAGCCGACCAGCCGCTCGCCGTCCGGCCCGTGCAGCGTCAGCGAGTAGTCCAGCCCGTGCAGCTTCTCCGGCGACGCCGGCACTCGCGTCACGACGAACCGGACCCAGTGGCCGCCCTCTGGGTCCACGACGAGAACCTGTCCGTCGAGGTCCAGAAGCACATCGAGGGTCGGGTCACGCGGCTCAGTCACGGCATATAGTTATCAGATTGAAGCAACTTAATCAAGCAGAGTGGCCGGCTGGGCGCGGATGGCGCTTGGGTCGTTGATATCATTGGGGTTCTGGTCAGAATGGCTGGCAGGGGTCACTTGCCAGTTCGCTGAAAACCTCAACTATCCCAACCACGTACGTGGGCCGGACGGCCAAGCTTTTCCCTTGCCGTCCAGCTTTCGCGGATGACGAACCACCTGAAAGCAATGCTGGATGGCGCAAAGGGCATTGATATCATTGAAGAGTTCTCATAAAGCGCCAGCAGGCCCTTCTGACCGAGAACGCCATAACCCATTGATCGGACAAACAAAAAACGATCAGCGACCGCCACGCTTTTATCTTGCCGTCGCACTTTTGCCCCAAACCGCAAGCCCGGATGGCGATTGGTTTGCGAGTTGACGGACATGCAGCTCCCCCATGATAGTCAAGCAGCTCCTAAAATTCTTTGCAGGAGCTGTTGACGAAGAAGGCGAGCTGTGAGATATCCATCCGTAGAGCTGCACACCAAGGAAGAGCGAGCTGTTCGCTCTAGAGGTAGCGAGCTCTATGGAGAAGAAGCCGATGCAAGTTCATGTGCCTGCGATGCGTGGAAAAATGGGCTCCCGCACCTACTACTCGTGCCTGATGCCGCTGAATGCGGTGCCGCAGTTCTTCAAGTTTACCGACTGGAGCGGCATGCTGCCGGAAGACCGCGAACAGCGGGTTCTGGTCGAGAAGCGCATTCCCGAATTGGCCAGCTACATCACCGAAAACGAGGATGATTATCTTTTCTCGTCCATCACCGCTTCCTACAAGTCAGAGCCGGTGTTCGAGCCTTATGCGCCCGACAGCGACATAGGCACGCTCAAGCTTCAACTCGGCGATGAGCTGATCATCAATGACGGCCAGCACCGTTGCGCTGGCATCGTCCGGGCGCTGAAGAATGGGAGCGAGGCACTAAAACATCACACGCTGTCGGTCCTGCTGTTTCCGTGGGAAAGCACCGACCGGGTGCAACAGATGTTCTCGGACCTCAATCGGTTTGTGCAGAAAACCTCAAAGTCGCTGGATATCCTGTACGACAAGCGCGATGACGTGGCCGCCGCCACGCTGATGATGATCGAGAAGGTTCCGACCTTCAAGGAGCTGACCGAAAAGGAAAAGGTCTCGCTCGAATCCAAGTCCACCAAGCTGTTCACCCTGGCGGCCCTCTATGATGCCAATGTCGAGCTGCTTAAAGGCTACAGCAGCAACGACATTCCGACCAATGCCGGCCTGTTGATCGACTATTGGACCGAAGTTGCCAAGCACATGCCGGATTGGGGCAAGGTGCTGAAGGGGCAGACGCTGGCGGTGGAGCTGCGGCAGGGGAAGATCTCCTCGCACTCCACCGTGCTGCGTGCTTTGGGCGGGCTAGGCGTCGATCTGATGGCGTCGGGCGATTGGAAGGCCCGTCTTACCCCGCTTGAGGAAATCGACTGGTCGAAGAAAAATCCGGAATGGGACAATATCTGCATCGTCGCCAACTCGGTGGTGTCGAATCGGCAGGCGCGCGCGGCGACCAAGGCGTTCATCAAGTCGAAGCTGGGCATCAGTCTGACGGACGGCGAAAAAAACGCCATGACGCCTAAAGTGGACCTGAAAGTCGTCAGCTCGGCGGACTTGCTATGAGCCGGCGGGCACAACCAAGCGGCATCACCTTGAGCGCGGCTGATGCCGCGCTCATCAAGGGAATGCTGCGTCGCGGTGATCGTCAGCATGACATCGCCGCGTGGTTCGGCGTCAATGGTGGCCGGGTAGCCGAAATCGCGGTCGGCGCACGGTTCGGGGAAGTCCAGGCGGCAAACGCGGCGGACCTTCCGCCCCGCGGGCCGTATCCGAAAGCAGCACAGGCGCTTGCTGCAATCGAGTCCTTGGCGTTAGCCAAGAGTGCTTTGGCGGCGGCGGAAAACACTATCCGGCGTCTCGCCAACCACCGTTAAGCTGGCAGGCAAAGGGCGGAGGTCAGACCCTCCGCCCTTTGTCGTATCGGCTCTACAATAACGACGTGAGATTCAAGATAGGGCTATAGCGTAGACATAGTGCTCATCATCATCGGCGCCGGCACGCCAAGGTTCAAGCGCTCGGCGTCCGCCACGCGGTTACAACGATGTTTGTCCATTGTTTGGCCGCGGATGCGGCTGGGCCGGTATGGCCGGCGTTTTACGCGTGCTTTGCACCGTCATCTCGTCCGCGCGTTCCGGCCCCTACCCGGCCGCCGCCATTGCCCGTCGCACCTGCTTCTGGCGGTAAAGCCCGCGGTCGGCCTCCTCGATCACGGTGTTCAGGTTGCCGTCGCTGAACGGGTCCACGGCGATGCCCAGGCTGACCCCGCTCGCGAGCGGCCCCATTCCTTCCAGGCTCCGACACATTTCGATGAAACGGACGGCGATACGCTGACCGATCTCCTTCGCCTGCTCTTCGGTGGTGTTCGGCAGCAGTGCCAGGAACTCGTCGCCGCCCAGGCGGCAGAGCAGGTCGGTCTTGCGCAGCGCGTCGAGCGCCACCGAACCGAACAGCTTCAGGACGCGGTCGCCGGCATCATGACCAAGCGTGTCGTTGATCTGCTTGAAACGATCGAGGTCGAACAGGATGACCGCACTCGGCTGCCGTCGCTGTCGGGCGTGCCGCAGAACCTGGACGCTGCCCACTTCGAAGCCGCGCCGGTTGGCCGCGCCGGTGAGGTAATCCTGTTCGGAACTCAGGCGATGCGCGTGTGCCAACTGCGCCATCACGAGGCTGAGCAGCAGGAACGCACTGACGACGACATACAGCATCGTTTCTACGCTGCTCAACAGGAACCATTGGCGTTGCCAGGTCAGCGCGGGGGCCGCATCGATGGCGAGCATCAGTGCGCGCACCAGCAGGAAGACGCCATGGCTGCAGGTCAGGAGGAACGCCGAGATGCGCGCCGCCGCACCGCCGGAGCAATGCAGGAACTCGAACCCGATCAGCAACGCGACGATGCCGCATTGCGCGGAAAACAGCTCGAACCGTATCGGGTTTGCCGCGTGGGCGCCGACGAGCACGCAGACGGCGAGCCACATTGCCACAGCCAGCACGCCCAGCCCCAGCGGAACGGAGCGACGATTGAACGCCCTCAGGCTGCCCGACATCAGCATGTAAGCGCCGAGGGCGGTGGAACCCGCCAGGTCGGTGGTCAGGACATCCGGCCATCGGTCGCGGCCGCCGGCGAGCACCAGGGCGAAGGCCGCGAGCAGATAGGCCGCGCCCCATGCCTTCAGCACCGGGACCGGCCGATTGATCCACCAGACCCACAGCATGAGCAGCCCGAGTACGACGGTAAACGCGATCAGGGTGAGGAAGAGGCTTCCAGGGTCCAGATGCATCACGTGAAATCCGTTCCGACGCGCGACCGGGCAGTTTGGGGGAACCATCAGGCTGGCTTGGCGATTCGGTCGCCACTGTTGCCGCCCCGTCTGGTGCCGTCGGCTGTTGACAGCCAGCCTGGAGCCGTCCCTGGGTCGCAGTGAACAACCCTTGTCGTGCGACGTACGTGTTGTGCAACTAACGACACAAGGCTGAAGACAATACAAGGCCGAAAGCATTGGCGCCGCCGGATCGGTCCGACCGAACGGCCCAGGGACCGGCGCGGCCGATGCCTCGGCAGCCCGGCCTATGTCGTGCCAACGCGCGTCCCGTCAGGCAGCAGGCGGGGCGCCCTGAGCAGGCGGATGATGGTGGTGCCGTTCGCCAGTCCGATCGTCGTTTCCAGCGCAGTGCCGCCGATCGACCCGCTCAGGATGTTGTTGACCAGCCAGAGCAAGGTGCAGACCAGGAAGGCGAGGCGCAGCTGAATCCCTGTCATAAGGAAGACCGCGTATGTGGCAATGCAGGAAGCGATGACCGGGATCCAGTCCGTCCAGGAACGCGCGACGCACGCGCCCGCCCCCAGGGTGACAAGAATGAGAAGCATCGCGAGAACGGGTGAGCGGAGCTTGATGGCGAGGGTCGACCGCACGCTGGCGATCAGCGAACTCGCGCTCGCGGCGGGATTGCCGAGCAGGAAGAAATGGACGGCATAGGCGACGGATTCGCTGGCATTGAACGCCTTCAGCTTCCAGTCGAGCCGTTGCAGAAAAGCCGTTACGCCGAGGACGAAAGCGATGTAGCCGACGCACTGCGCGGGGGAGAAGACGATCATCGGGGCCACTGACGTCGGGCGGTTCGGTGCGGACATGAGAACGGCGCCTTCACCCGGCGCCGTTCCGGCCCACACCGTCACGTATTCCGTTATCATGAGCCGAACGGTCGCGCGTCTCCAGGCCTTCAACCCATGCGTGCGATGCGCCACGCGCAGGGCGGTCGGAATTGCCGACACCCCGAACGCGAGGCGGAGCGCGGCGCCCGCAAGCAGCGCGGCCGCCGCGACAGCCTTCCGTTCACCGCGCGTGCAGCGGATGTGATCCGACGACGGATCCGGCGCGGGCGCAGGCGGGGCAGAGCCTGGGGAATGGGATGTCGGTTTCCAGAAGATCGCGCACCATGCCGAATTGGGCCACGGTGAAGAAGGATTGACCGCACCCATCGCAGCTGAGCATGGGCTGCCGGCACACGACGGTGCCGGTGATGATGGTCGCGCGGCTGCCGTCCTGGTCCTCGACGCGAATGGCGCCGGTGGGGCAGACCGACGCGCAGGCGCCGCAGCCGATGCACCGGCTGGCGGGACGAGTGAAGTCGTCGAACACCAGGCGGCCGTCGGCTGTCTCTTCCATGCGCAAGGCCTCGGCGCCCACCTCGCTGCAAGCCAGTTCGCAAAGGCCGCAGCCGATGCACAGGTCGCAGCGCAGGCACCGGCTCGCTTCCAGTCTCGCATCGGCCTCGGTCAATCCGAGTTCGATGGGGGAATAGCTTGCCTTTCGCTCATGCACGTCCAGCAGCGGCATGATCGGACGCAGCCGGATACTGCGCTGCATCGCATCCGCGGCATCCAGCGGCGCCGGGACCCGTGGCTTGTCCCGCCCGGCGAATGCCGCCGCATCCTCGTCCATGATGAAGGCGTCGCCCATGATGAAGGCGTCGATCGACGCCGCGGCGGTCTTGCCCGCCTGGATCGCGGCGACCACCGTGCTGGCGCCGTGTGCCACATCCCCGCCGGCATACACGCCGGGTTCGGTCGTTGCAGCGGTAACCGGGTCGGCCACGATGTAGCCCGACCTGATCTCCACGCGGCTGCCTTCCAGGCACGACAACGCCGCCTGCTGGCCGACACCCGCCAGCACATGATCGACGCCGAGGGTGAGGACCTCGCCCGACGCCCACCGTTCCGCCTCGGTCGCCTTGGGGGACCGGCGGAACACGACATGGCCGTCCGGCAGCACCTGTTCGGGGACCCACAGGTCGAGGATCTCCACGCCCTCCGCTTCGGCCAGGGAAATCTCATGCGGACTGGCACGCATCTCGCTGCGTCGACCGCGATAGACCATCTGGACGTGCTGGCCGCCCTGGCGAAGCGCGGTCATGGCGGCATCGATCGCCGAGTTCCCGCCACCGATGACGATGACGCGCGGGCCGACCCGCGGGTTCTCTCCGGCGGCAACGCTGGACAGGAACTCCATCGCGCCATGCACGAAGGGCAGGTCCTGGCCCGGGATGCCCGGCCGCCGGGACACCTGCAGCCCCACGGCGACATAGACTGCGTCAAACCCCTGGGTGCGAAGATCCGTTACAGATGCAACTTTGCATCCCGTGTGGATGGTGACGCCCGAGCGCTGGATATGCTCGATTTCGGCATCCAGGATATGCGGGGGGAGGCGATACGCCGGGATGCCATAACGCATCATGCCGCCGGCCTGCTCACGAGCTTCGAAGATGTCGACCTGGTGCCCCTTGATGGCGAGGTAATAGGCGACCGTCAGACCGGCCGGCCCGGAGCCGATCACCGCGACCCGCTTGCCCGTCGGCGCGCGCCGGTCCGGCGGCGGCAGACGGCAGTAATGTTCTGCCGCAAGGGCTTTGAGCGGACGGATGAACAGCGCCGCCCCGGCGGCTGCACGCAGGCACGCATCCTCGCAGGGCGCCGGGCAGATCAGGCCGCAGGAATGCGGCAATGGGTTGTCCTCGCCGATCACATGCAGCGCCTCGCCGTATTCCCCGAGGGCGATGTACGAAAGAAAGCCGGGAATATCGATATCCGCCGGACAGGCGGCCTGACAGGGGGCGCTTTGGTGCTGCCGGCAGGTTCCGTCGGTGCAAACCGCGTCGATCGCGTGCCGAACCCATTCGGCGCGGCAATCCGACAACGATGCGGCAACGTCTTGCGCTGCCTCCGGGTCCAGGTCCGCCAGGTCGCGGCTCAGTCTTTCAAGGCTCTCAAGATGCGCGCGAGACCCTCGGCCGCCCGCAATCTCGGTGACCAGGCGAGTCGCCTGCGCCAACGCCCGACGGAGCGGCCCAGGCGCATACTCCGTGTCGCGCCACCGGCGGCGCAGTGTCGCGCGTAGCGCGGCGACAACACAATCACCCTGCGTTCCCGCTGCTCCCACCGGCTGGTGGTGCATGCGGGCGATGAATTGGTTCATGGTGCTTCCCGTTGCTCCTGGGAACAACAATACGAAAACGATTCTCTACAAGTTGGATCGCCCTGTTGTGCCCTGCGACATCGCCGGACGGAACGTTTCCGTCCGGCGCGCACACAAACACCCATCTCGCCGGAAAGCCAAATCCGGGTTGGCGGGCCGGTGCGGTACTTGTTTCAACGGATACGGCCGAATCACCGCGGCAACCGCCAGGTCCTTGCCGGCCTCATCCGCTGTATCCCGGCCGTATGGTGGTTGCGCCACCAGCCGGGCGGCTGGGCTGGCCGCCTGGCAGGCAACCAGGCCTATGGTGTGGTCCTGAGCCACGCCATTCCCGTGGGGCTCGTGCGCGCGGCCGGCATGCATCATTTCGGCCGGTGCAGCCTTGCGGATCGTCACCGTCACCGCGTTGGCCGGTGCGGTCGCATCTTGACCTGAATCAACGCCCTGATCCGCGCGCCAGCCTAGGCTTCCGGCCAGCTTCGGAGCCGTCGCATGAAGCGCTTCCTTCCCCTGATCGTGCTCCTTGTCTTGCTGGGCGGCGGCGGCTGGCTGCTGGTCCAGCGGCTGGCCTCCGAACCCGATCCCGGCACGCTCTACGGCAACGTGGAGATCCGCCAGGTCGACCTGTCGTTCAACGCCGAGGGCCTGGTCGTCGGCATGCCCAAGCATGAGGGCGACCGCGTCGCCCAGGGCGAGACCATCGCCACGCTCGATGCCGCCACCTACCGGAGCGCCACCGCCCTGGCCGAGGCACGTCGCGACGCAGCCAAGGCCCAGCTCGACGTGCTGCTCGCCGGCACCCGCCCGGAGGATATCGACCAGGCGCGTGGCAACCTGACCTCGGCCCTGGCATCGCTGGCCAATGCGCAGGCGACCTTCGCCCGC
>JARLIJ010000116.1 GCA_031291795.1 Acetobacteraceae bacterium
CGAGCCGCACCGGCAGCAGGCCCATCGGCAGGAGCCGCCGCACTACGGCGGGTACGACCACCGGCCGGACGTCTACTACAGCGCGCCGCCCGTGGTGTATGAGCCGCCGGTCTACCAGCAGCCCGGCCCCGTGCTGAGCCTGACAATCCCGTTCTTCTATCGCTGAACCGGCCGGCTTCTGCCGCTGAACCGGATAAGCCGGACGGCGGCCGGTTCGTCGGCGCATGGCCGAGACGCGTCTTACTTCCCCAAATCGAAGGACCGCCCCCCATGCGTTACGCACATTTTGCGACCATTGCGCTGCTCGGGCTCTCCGGCGTGTCGGCTTCGGCGCAGTCGCCGGGCGGCCTCGATGCCGCGACAGGCGCGCGCGCCGGGCATGAAGTTGGTGTCGGCGACTCGCTCCCGCTGTCGAGCAAGGCAAGCAACATCATGCCCTTCAACACGCGTTCCACCATCGCGCCGACGCTGCCGCCCTCCGCCATGGGCGAAAATGCCGCAACGTACGATTATCTGCGCGCCGCCCGGGCCTCGCTGGTCGCCGGCCAGACCGGGAAGGCGCAGCAATCGCTGGAAATGGCGGAAACCCGGGCGCTCGATCGTTCGGTGCCGCAGGGCCAGACGGGTACCCCGAGCGATAGCGCGATGGTTTCGCGGATCCGGGAGGCACGCCATGCGCTGGGCGGCGGCAACACCGCGCATGCAATCGAGCTCATCGATCTCGCGCTTGCGGGCTGACGCCGACAGCGGCCGCCCGCCGCGCCACGACGCACCAGGCAGAGACGCTTCTGCCGGAGGACGACATGAAGAAGACCCTTTTGACAATGCTGCTGCTCTGCCTGGCGCTCACCGGCTGCATCGTCGACCCGGGGTACGGGTGGGGCGATCGCGGCCATGCGGAGCACCATGACCACGACGAACACCATGACGACCGGCATTAGTCCGGCGTTCGCAGAGCGGCCCCGGCAACGAGCTGACAGAAATGCTTCTGCCTGGAAGTAACCCGGAGACTACCCCATGATGACAATCCTGCTGATCGTTGTATTGGTCCTGCTGCTTGGCGGCGGTGGCGGATACTATGGCTATAATCGCTACGGCGGACGCGGGGTCGGCGGCATCCTGGGGCTGGTGCTCGTGGTCTTCCTGGTGGCCTGGGTCCTCGGCGGGGTCCAATTCGGCCACTTCTGACCGGACGGCGATGAGCGGGTAATACCAACCGCCGAAGAGAATGACACTTCTCCCTCTCCCCTTTAGGGAGAGGGCTGGGGTGAGGGGGCGTACCACCACCGGCGGTGCGGCTCGCCCCCTCACCCCGCCCCTCTCCCTCAAGGGGAGAGGGAGGCGTTGCTGCCGCCGCAACCTATGAGTCGGTCTCAACGGCGGTTGGTATAAGTCTCATCGCTGGGCAAATAAAAGCCGGTAACGGCAAATACTCGTCCCCGCGGCTCGCTGCCGGTAACATTGCCGTCAGGCGCCGATCATAGCTCAATTTCGGTTGCACGGCATGGCCCGCGACAGGGTTGCCGGACCGCCGACCGCATTGCCGGGGCCCCGCTGCGGCCGGCGCGCAGCGAACGCGCCGACCGCCCCGCGTCAACGGATCGTGTTACCCGATCGCCCGGATTACCCAATCGCCGCTGCCACCCATTGCGCCCAGGCCAGCACCGCCCGGTCCTCGCCGCGCCGGCCCACGATCTGGATGCCCAGCGGCAGGCCGTTCGGACCGGTACCGGCCGGGACGGTCACGCAAGGCACATGCAAGGACGTCCAGATGGAATTCATCACCGGATCGCCGGTCCACCCCAGCCCCTTCGGCGCCTCGCCGGGGGCTGCGGGCGTCAGCAGCACGTCCAGCCCCTCGGTTGCGGCGGGGAAAGCCGCCTGGGTGCGGGCGAACACGGCATAGGCTGCGTCGCGCGCCGCCTCGGTCTGTGCCAGGCCGAATTCCATCCGCTCACGCAACACGGGGCTGAGCTGGTCGCGCGCGGCGGCCATCTCCCATCCCAGCGAGCGCGCACTTTCGCTATTCATAACAACGGCATGCGCCTCGACCAGCGCCGCGTACTCCGCGGGCAGCTCCCGGTCCGTCACGGTCGCGCCCGCGCGCGCCAGCGTGTCGGCGATACGGCCGAGCAGGGCGTGGGTGGTGGCGTCGGCGGCGTCCCAGGTGGGCGAGCGGCAAACGCCCACACGCGGCGCGCGTTCGGGGCGCCGGTCGGGATCGCCCAGGTCGCGACCGGCCACGGCGCCGGCGAACAGGGCGCAATCCGCCACGCTGCGCGCTATCACGCCGACCGTGTCCAGGCTGTCCGCCATGATCTTCATGCCGTTCCGGTCGATCGTCCCGAAGCTCGGCTTGTAACCGACCACCCCGCAATAAGCCGCGGGCCGGATGACCGAACCGGCGGTCTGGGTGCCGTAGGCCAGCGGGAAGAACCCGGCCCCCACGCCCGCCGCCGAACCCGATGACGAGCCGCCGGGCGTATGCGCCGCATTGGCAGGGTTGCTGGTGGGACCCGGCGTGCGGGTCGCGAACTCGGTGGTGACGGTCTTGCCGATCGCGACACCCCCGGCCGCCCGCATCCAGGCGACTGGCGCGCTGTCCGCCCGCGGCTGCCAGTCGCGCCAGATCGGCGAGCCGTACTGGCTGGGCATGTCGGCGGTGTCGAGCACATCCTTCACAGCGACCGGCAGCCCATGCAGCTTGCCGGGGCCGGCCGCAGCGGCCGCGCGCATTGCCGCCGCCGGGTCGAGCCAGGCGAACGCCTGCACGGTCGGCTCGCGCTCCGCGATGCGGGCCAGGCAGGCCTCCATCAGCGCCTCGGGCCGCAGTGTGCCCGCCTGAATCCGCTGAACCGCCGCAGTCGCCGTCAGCCGCCATAGGTCTTCTGCCATCGTGTACCCTCTCCACGCCGTGGGGTTTTCGGGCAGGTCCCTTCGATGCAGGCCTGCCCACCGGTCCATCCTTCCAGCAATGGACGCGTTTGAGCAGCCCCTACGCGCGTGTCTGATGCGGTTCGGGCTGGATCCGCCGACCAGCCCCACTCGACTCCGCGCGGAACATCGCCGCATGGATGACTATTAGCACGCCCGCCGAGCCCGGGTGCGAAGGCGTCTTACCCAGTGACGAGCGGGCGGACCGCAGCGGATACAGTCCCCCGCTCCGTATCGAGGGGCGGCCGAAGCAGTCCTGCCAGCCGCCGTCGGCTACGCTTTCTCACCCCAGCGCAGGAACAAGCCGACGTCGCCGGGCTTCCCGTTCGGGAAGTCAAGTACCTGGGCCGAAAGGTTGAATCCGAGCGGACGAAGTGTCTCGTGCCACCGCGCGTAGATGTCGGCCGCCTCGCCACGCAGGGTTTCGGGCCATGCGGGATTCGGGGGATTGTTGATCGCCCGTGCGTCATCCGTGCAAACGTCGCTGGGGAAACGCAGCAACGCGTATTGCTTCTCCCCATGTTCGGCGGCCTCACGCGCATGGCGAATGAGCTGATCCCATTCAGCGTCGGTGATTTTTCCTTCGATCATCTTCCCGACCTGCTCGTGCCGCGCTTCCGCCGCCTTGTGTTCAAGGTCTTGTTTCTTTTGGGTTTGAGCATCCTTAAACGCCTGTTCGACGCCCCGGAAGGATTCAGCCGACTGGATATCGGCTGATGGCCGCGATTGATCATGGACTGGGTTTTGCATCACACCACCATAGGGGTTGATCCCGCCACCAGGGCTCATCTCAAGGACTATACCTAGTCTGCGCCGTCGTCTTCGGATAGGCGCATGTTTTATTGGCCGATCACTCGGCAATTCCGGCGCGCCGCGATGGCGACGGGCTTGCCGATCGCCTCGCCCGGGCCACCCGTGTCCAGGCGCGCGGCCGGTCCGAGGCCGCCTGCCGCCCGAGATCGCCAGCCGCGCGCATTCCCGCCGCCGGGTCGAGCCGGGAAAGCTCCGGTGCGGCCAGCGCGCACGCCACGACCCGCGTCAGACAGGCCTCCATCAGCGCCTCAGGCCGCGGCTTGCCCCCTGGAGCCCGCCGCCGCGCCGCCTTCGGTCGCAATCAGCCGTCCACCTCCTCCTGCCCCACCGCACGGCACCGGATTTTCTGCCAGGTGCCCCTGGTGCAGGCCTGCCCTCGGGTCCATCCTTCCAACAATGGACGCGTTTGAGCAGCCCCTTTCCATCCGCGTCGGCCATGGTCCGGACGGATCCGTCACCTACGTCGTCGACCTGCCGCCCGAGGCGCTGCCGCAGGTGCAGCAGCGCGACCTGGAGCGGGCCTGGCTCGCCGCGCGGGAGGCTGCGCTGTCGCAGCATTGGGGCGTGGTGCGCGGCTTCCGCTTCAACCGCCCGGACGGCAGCCACACCGACCTCGCCTTGGCCGACCGGGACGCCAGTTGCTGGGCGGGCGCCGTCGACCGCACCGTGGGCATCGCCAGCGGCTACGGCCTGTCGCTCTGCCTGCGGCTTTTGGCCCTGGTGGAGCTGTTGGCGCGGGCCCATTGGGCGCGGCCGCTGCTGCGGCTGGAACCGGACGGGGCAGAGTTGCATCCCGCGCTGTTGTGCACCGCGGCCAGCGTGGCATTGACGGCAGACGCGCGGTTCGACGAAACCTCGTTCCGCGTTCGCCTAGGCCAGTTTGCCAGCGGCTTCCAGTTGGAGGCTCCGCCGGCCGCCGGCCGCCTGACAGGAGCACGAGTATGAGCCGCGCCGCCCCTTCCGCCCTGCCGGCCACCTCCCCGGCCACCCGGGTGGCAGCCCCGTTGGCGGCGTTGTTCGGCTGCCTGGCCCTGCTGGCGTGCCAGAACGGGTCGGCATCGCCGGGCGGCGGCATCGGCAGCATCGGCGGTGGGCTTGGCAATGCCGACGCGGCGACCCGCGCGGCCTGCACCCAGCACGCCGAACAGGTCTACGACCAGCGCAACCGGGCGGAGATCTACATGCCGCAGTCCTCGGTCAATTCGCCGTATTCCGGCAATTACAACCCAGGCGCGACCGATCGCGGGCTGTCCGACCTGTATGCGCGCAACTCGATGATCCGCGATTGCGTGCGGAATACCGGCACGGAGACGAGTCGCGATGTGCCCCCGCAGCAGGACAGCGGGGCCGTGACCCGCCCCTGACGTGCCCGCCTGAGGCGGCGGCCGACACGACTGGGCTGGGGTGGCCTGGCACACCGGCATGGAATAGAAACGCCGCTTCGCAAATTCGGGAGCAGTTCATGGCCACCATCAAGCGTACCGAGCCCGGCACCATCCTGGCGAAGGCCGTCGAGTACCATGGTTTCGTCTATCTTCAAGGTGTTACTGCGCGAGATCTCAGCCTGGATATCAAAGGCCAGACCAAGGACGTGCTGGAGCAGATCGACGCGCTGCTGGAAATCCATGGCACCGACAACACCCGCCTGCTGCAGGCGCTGATCTGGGTGAAGGATATCAACGACCGCGCGGCGATGAACGAGGTCTGGACGCCCTGGCTGCCGAAGGACGGCGCACCGGCACGCGCGTGCGTGGAAGCCGCCCTGGCCGACCCGCGCATCCTGGTCGAGATCATGGTCACCGCCTGCAAGTAGGCGGTAGGGCTGGCGGCTTCTCCCCCTCCCTCAAGGGGAGGGGGAGAATGTCTGCCGCGGCTCCCGCCCATGACACCTGCGCGTAACAGGGAACCGTGCAGCCCCTTCTCGTTGACCCTGGGGCATGCGGGTCCTATCTGACAGCGCGTCTTGGAAGGTTTGCATGTTCGCCACGATCGCCCGCGCCGTCTTCGGTAACGCCAATGACCGCTCGCTGAAAGCCTATCAGCGCCGCGTGCCGCAGATCAACGCGCTGGAGCCGGCGATCGCCGCGCTGTCGGATGAGGCCCTGCGCGCCAAAACGGCCGAGTTCCGCGACCGCGTGGCCGCCGGCGCGACCCTGGATGCGCTGCTGCCCGAGGCCTTCGCGGTGGTGCGGGAGGCCGGCAAGCGCACCCTCGGCCAGCGCCATTTCGACGTGCAGCTGGTCGGCGGCATGGTCCTGCACGACGGCAAGATTGCCGAGATGAAGACCGGCGAGGGCAAGACCCTGGTCGCCACCCTGCCCGTCTACCTTAACGCCCTGGCCGGAAAGGGCGTGCACGTCGTCACCGTGAACGATTACCTGGCACGGCGCGATTCCGAATGGATGGGCCAGATCTACCGCTTCCTGGGCATGACGGTCGGCGTGATCGTGCACGGCCTGGACGACGAGGCCCGCCGCGCGCAATACGCCGCCGACATCACCTACGGCACGAACAACGAGTTCGGCTTCGATTACCTGCGCGACAACATGAAGTACCGGCTGGAGGACATGGTCCAGCGCGACTTCGGCTACGCGATCGTCGACGAGGTC
>JARLIJ010000015.1 GCA_031291795.1 Acetobacteraceae bacterium
GCCGTCCTGCTGGGCACCCGCAGCTTCGGCAAGGGCTCCGTGCAGACCGTCATCCCGCTGCCGGGCAATGGCGCGATGCGGCTGACCACGGCGCGCTACTACACGCCGTCGGGCCGCTCCATCCAGGGCCTCGGGATCGTGGCGGACGTGCCGGTGTTCGAATCGCGGGAGGAGCAGCCGCATTTCGGGGCGGAGCGGGAATCCGACCTGAACCACGTGCTGACCAACAGCGGCGGTACCGGGGAGAAGGCGCTGCCGCCGCGCACCGACCTGCCGCCGATCGTCAAGGAAATCCCGCAGCGCCCGCCGGAGGGCTTCCCGAAATTCGACCCGACCAAGCCGGATGAGACCGACTTCCAGCTCCAGCAGGGGCTGGTGGTCGTCAAGGCGATGGCCGCGCAGAAGAGCGCCTCGGCCAACTAACCGGCCGCTATGGCCAGACAGCCCGGCGCGGTCGGCCGATTCCTGCGCCCGCCGGCTGTTTGGGCAGGCTGGCCCGGGTTGGCGCGGTTCTGGCTGCTGGTCTTGCTGGTCCTCGGCGTGTCCGGCGGGCTGCTGCAGTACCTTGGGCCGCCGCTCCCCCGCGTTGCGGCGGTGCCCACCCCCGCCGCCAGTCCGACGGCACCGGCCGTCGTGGCCACTGCCCAGCCATTGCCGCCGCTGGTGGTCCAGCGGCGTGTCGGGCCGGCGCCCAACCAGCCGGGGCGCGACCAGCCGGGACCGGTGACCGATCCCGATCCGGCGCTGCAGGAGCCTGGGCCGGCCGGCAAGGACGACCTGCTGCCCCGGATCGCCGCGGATGGCAGGCAGCCGATGCAGGCCTATGCCGCTGGCTTCGACCGTTCCAGCCGCCGTCCGCGCATCGCCGTGCTGGTCGCCGGCATGGGGCAGGCCGAGGTCGATTCGCTCCATGCCGTCAATGCCTTGCCGGGTGCCGTCAGCTTCGCCATCACGCCCTATGGCGGCGCCGTCGCCCGCGTGATCGCCGCCGCCCGGCTGGCGCAGCACGAATACCTCGTGTCCATCCCGATGGAGCCGCAGGGCTTCCCGCTGAACGATCCCGGCAACCAGGCGCTGATGACCAGCCTTGGCCGCGCCGACAACATGGTGCGGCTGCTCTGGGCGATGTCGCGCTTCGGCGGCTATGTCGGGGCCACCGGCGCGCTGGGCGACTTGCGCGGGGAGCGGTTCGCCGGCCTCAGCGACCAGATGGAGCCGGTGCTGCGGCAGATCGCCCAGCGCGGCCTGCTTTATGTCGATCCCAGGCCCGGCCAGCCGCCGCCTGCCCAGGTCTGGAGCCGGGTGGTCGACGTGGTGATCGACGATCCGGTCAACGCCGACGCCATCGATGCGCGGCTGGCGGAGCTGGAAGGCATTGCGCGCGTGTACGGCAGCGCCCTCGGCCTGGCGGGTGCGCCGCGGCCTGTCACGGTGGACCGCCTGGCGGCCTGGAGCGCCACGCTGGCCGACAAAGGGCTTGTGCTGGCGCCGGTCAGTGCCATCGTGCAGGCGCCGCTCAGGGAACCCAGCCCGCGGGACGCCACGCCCAGCGATCCGGCCGCCAGGGACGCCACCACCAGAGAAACGCCGCCGAAGGACGCCAAGCCATGACCAGTCGGGCCGCGACCGACCTGCCGTACCGCCCGAATGTCGGGGCGGTGCTGTTCAACCGCCAGGGCCTGATCTTCGTGGCCCGCCGTGCGGATCTGCCGAATGCGGAGGGGCCGGCCGGCGGCTGGCAGCTGCCCCAGGGCGGCATCGACGCCGACGAGGACCCGCGCATCGCGGTGCTGCGCGAACTGGAGGAGGAGGTCGGCACTGCCCGTGCCGAGATCATCGGCGAGCATCCGGACTGGCTGACCTACGACCTGCCGCCCCATCTGCTCGGCGTGGCGCTGCACGGGCGCTATCGCGGCCAGCGCCAGCGCTGGTTCGCCCTGCGCTTCCTGGGGGAGGACAGCGACATCCGCCTCGACCTTGACCCGCATCCCGAGTTCGACGCCTGGCGCTGGGCGCCGCTGGGGGAGCTGCCGGCCCTGGCGGTCGGCTTCAAGCGGCCGATCTATGACGTGCTGGCGGTGTCGTTCGCGCGCTTTGCGGCCGGCTGACAGCCGGGGCCATCGGTTGAAAGGCAGCAAAGGCTGGGGCGCTGCCCCAAACCCCGCCAAGGGCGACGGCCCTTGGAACCGATCCATGGGTGTTCATCGGCGGAGAGGGCGCTACACGGACCTTGGAGGGTCTATGTAGCGCCCTCTCCCCCGATGAACACCAACAGAATGGGTCCAGGGGCCAGGCCCCTGGCGGGGTTTGGGGCAGCGCCCCGCTCTATGCTTCCCTCAGCCGATGGCCCCGGGTGTCACCGGTCGGCAACTTGACGGCAGGCTCGTCCCGGCCATTCTGTGCGGCGCAGGTGCAAACCCTCAACGGGAGGACTTCATGGGGAAGACCATCGATCTGAAGGCGGCCGACGGCCATACGCTGTCCGCCTACGTCGCAGGGCCTGAGGGCGCTACCAAGGGGATCGTGGTGATCCAGGAGATCTTCGGCGTGAACCACCACATGCGCGATATGGCCGACCGGTTCGCCGCCGCGGGCTATGCGGTGGTGGCGCCGGCGCTGTTCGACCGCGCCGAACGCGGCGTCGAGCTGGGCTACACCCCCGATGACATCGCCAAGGGCCGCGAATACCGCATGAAGCTGACCGATGCCCAGGTCATGGCCGACGTCGAGGCCGCCGCCGCGCACCTCGCCGGCAAGAAGCTGGGCATCGTCGGCTACTGCTTCGGCGGCACCGTCGCCTGGTGGGGTGCGACCCGCAGCAAGAGCTTCACCGCGGCCTGCGGCTGGTATGGCGGCGGCATCGCCGGCACCAAGGACGAGCGTCCGACCTGCCCGGTCGAGCTGCATTTCGGCGAGAAGGACGCCTCGATCCCGATGACGGACGTAGAGGCGATCCGCGCCGCCCAGCCGAAGGTCGAATCCTTCGTCTATCCCGGCGCCGGCCACGGTTTCGGCTGCGACGAGCGCGGCAGTTTCAGCAAGCCGGACTACGAACTGGCGCAGCAGCGGACCCTGGCGTTCTTCGCCAAACATCTGGGCTGATCGGGCAACACCGGCCTGGTGCGGGGAGGCAGAAGGGCGGCCGGTGTCTCCAGCTCAGTGGGGGCGGGGCCGCACGCCCTCCGGCGGCACCAGCCGGTTCGGCTGCCAGGCGGGGCCCCCCATCACCGCCGCCGCTGCCCGGCCCTGCCAGCGCCCGGTGACCGTCGGTTTCACCGCGTGTTCCCGCTCCACGCGGCCGACATATTGCCGCAGGCTGATCGACATCGCGATGAAGTACCAAAACATCGGCTGGAATGCGATGCCGACGAACGCGCCGGCGCTCAGGAACACCATCAGCCCGCTCTGCAGCGCGTCCGACATCTCCGCGCACCAGGCGAGGTGCGGCACGTTCCGGGTTCGCTTGGCCACGCGGCGGAGGCCGAAGATGGTGGAGCCGGCTATCGTCAGGAACATGCCCAGGCCGACCCAGCCTTGTTCGCCCAGGACCTCGAAATAGATGCTGTGGAAGGCCCGGGAGAACAGGATTTCTCCCCCCGGCAGCTCGATGTGGTCGATGACGAAGGAACTGAAGCCGCCGCCGAACGGGTGGCCGGACGCGTAGCCCAGGGTCCAGCGCCACACCAGGATGCGCACCAGGGCGGAGGACTCCTCATTATACTCGCCGATCGTGGAAATCCGCGCCGTCCAGTGCGACGAGGTGGCGTAGATGCCGACAATGCCGAGCACCGCCAGGACGAGGCCGAAGCGGATTTTGTGCTGCGAGCGCATGAACATGTAGGCCGCCAGCACCACGAGGCCGATCAGCGCGCTGCGCTCGTAGGTGCCCAGCGCCGTGGCGACGGCGAGGCCCGCGATCCCGAGATAGGCCAGCGGCATCAGTTTGTGCCTGGGCAAGAGCTGGCCATGCCGCCCCAGGAACAGGGCCAGCGGCACGATCATCAGGCAGAGCGTCGACAGCAAGCCGCCCTCGGACAGCCCCGTATTGCCGCCCTGCAGCCCCAGGTTCACGCCATAGCCGCCGCCCGAGATGAGCGTCTTGACCCCGAATGGGATGAAATTGGCTGCCAGCGCAAAGACATAGATCTGCGCGAACGCCTCGATCTGCACCCGGGAGCGGATGACCAGCGGGACGAAGGCCGAGAACATGATGGTCTTGAACGCCCAGTCCCACTTGTCCCAGGCAAGCGCCGGCGCTTCCGCCCAGATCAGGGTCAGGGTGACCCAGATACCCATCAGGACCTGCAGCACGCTGACCAGGTTGAGGCGGGGCGGGGAGCGGCGATCGAGCGCCACATAGGCGAGCACGGAGGCCGCCCCCATGATCATGGAAACCGGCAACTGGTTCAGCACGAAATACGCGACGTATTGCGGCTGGAAGGTATCGACCCAGACATAGCCGAGGGTCAGCACAAAGGGCGCCCCAAGCCCCAGGCCCAGGAACGTGAGGTAGACAACGATGAGCAACAGGCTGCGAAGCACCTGGGTCTATCCTGCCAGGCGGGTCAGCGGCGGCGCTCCCGCCAGGGCACGATGACCTTGCCGCCTTGGGCGGGGGGCGGTTCGGCAGCGGGTTGCTTCGGTGGCCCCTCGAACCAGGGACGGGTCGTGTCCAGCCGTACGGCCTGCAGGACCACGAACAACATCATGAGCGAACTGAACAGGATACCTGCGACATCGAGCACCGCCTGACCCTTTCCCGTGCGGTTTCCTGGGCGGTTGCAGCCCCGGCAACCTGCTGGCGGGGATATAGCTGAGGCCAGTCCGGCAAGTCACGTTTTCTGGCGCGGCAGGCAACCGAAGCGGTCCCACCGCGTCACTCCGGCACACAGGAAACCGGGAGAGCGAACGGATGGCGCATGGTGCGCGGCGAATTGCGGCTGTCATGGCGGGCCTGGTGCTGGCCATGCACACGGCTGGTGCCGCGGTGCCGCCGCCCGATTCCCCCGCGGCACGGCAGGCGGCGGAGCGGCTCGCCCAAATGCCGCCGGTGGCACCGCATGGCGGGGCGCCGATCGACCACTCCGGCCGGACCGAGAAGGGCCGTGCGTCATACTACGCGTCGCATTTCGCCCACAGGAAGATGGCCAATGGCCGCCGCCTGGACCCGAACGCGCGGACCGCGGCCAGCAAGACCCTTCCGCTGGGGACGACGGCCAAGGTCGTGAACACCGCCAACGGCCGTGAGGCGATGGTCCAGGTGGAGGACCGCGGTCCGTTCGTCGATGGGCGGGTGGTCGACGTGACGCCCCGGGTGGCGAAGGAGTTGGACATCGGCAAGGACGGCGTGGCACCGGTCGTCGTCAAGCCGATCGCCGTCCCGCAGCCCGACGGCGACGTGAAGCTCGGGGCGGGTGCGGCCGGCGCCAGCCCCCAGGAGATCAGGCAGGCCACCCAGACCACGCGCGAACTGGCGTCGGCCCAGGGCCCCACCCCTCAGGGCCCCACCCAGGTCACCACCCCCGGGACGCACTGACCGGCTGACCCGCTCGAGCGGTCTCAGCGCACCCGCGCCGGCGCCAGTGCGGCTTGTTCGGTCGGCGACGGGCCAGGCTGGTGCACCGGCAGCGAGATCTGGAAGGTCGCGCCGCCGGCCCGGTTGCGGGCCGTGATGCTGCCGCCGTGCTGGCGGATGATGCCGTAGCTGACCGCCAGCCCCATGCCGGAGCCGCCTTTCGCCTTGGTGGTGAAGAACGGCTCGAACACGCGGGGGAGGGCGTCCGGCTGTATGCCGCCGGCCCGGTCGGCGACCTCCACCCGCACCGTGCCGGTATCGGACCAGGCGGAGATCGCGATCTGGCGGGCCTGTCCGGTCGCCTCGCTCGTCGCGTAGGCGTCGCAGGCGTTCGCGAGCAGGTTGATCAGCACCTGCTGCAGCAGGACCGGCACCGCCTGCACCATCGGCAGGGCGGGCGGCAGGTCCTCCAGCACGGCGATCCCTGCCTGTTCCAGCCGCGCATGCATCACCGCCAGGGCATCGTGCATCACCCCCGTCAGGTCGATCGGCACCGGCGGCGGTGCGTTTGCCCGTCCGAACATCCGCATGCTTTCGATGATCGCGGCCATGCGCTCCGCCAGGGCGCCGATCCGGCCGAACTTCTCCTGCGCGGCCGGAATCGCCGCCGTCCCGTGCGCCAGCAGCATCTGGCCGTTGTCCGCCGCCAGGTTGATCGCCGCGAGCGGCTGGTTCAGCTCATGCGCCAGGCCCGAGGCCATTTCGCCCAGGCTCAGCAGCCGCCGCGCCTGCTCAAGCTGCTCCGCCTGCTCCTTTTCACGGGTCACGTCCGTGCAGTAGCCGGAGACGATCAGGCCGCTGTCGACCGCCTCGGTCACGACGGAGGTGTCGCGGATCCAGCGGAACGCGCCGTCGCGGTCCTGCAGGCGGTACTCCATGGTGGCCTCGCCGTTGCGGCGCAACAGCGCGATGCCGGCTTCGTAGACCGCGTGGTCGGCCGGGTGCAGGACCGCCTGGAAGAAGCCGGGCGCACGGGCTTCCTCGTAGGTAAAGCCGAGATAGGCCCGGCCGATATCGGTCAGGAACAGCAGCCGCCGCGTCCCGTCGGAGGCCAGCGCGAGGCGGTACAGCACGCCCGGCCCGGCCCGGGCCACCGTCTCCAGGTCCTTGCGGGCACGCAGCAGCGCGTCCTCCGCCTGCTTTCGTTCGGTGACGTCGCGGGCGATGAAGAAGCAGCCGTCCCGGCGGGTCGCGGCCTCCGCCGGCAGCGCGATATGGCTGGCCTCGATCTCCATCCAGCGCGGTGCGCCGTTGCCGCGGTGGACCACCGGCACCAGCACGCGCCGCGGTTTGCCGCCGACCGTCAGTGTTTCGAGCACCGCCCGCAGTTCGGCGCGATGCTCCGGCGCGA
>JARLIJ010000117.1 GCA_031291795.1 Acetobacteraceae bacterium
CACGCGCGCGCCCGGGATCGGCGGCGAACAGCGGGGTGATGCGCCGCCCGTCCGGCCGTGCGGCGAGCTGACTGAGGCGGGCGAATGCAGCCTGGCGGATCTGGGGCGCGTTCATGACCTTCACTATACAGGTTGGGGCGGCGGGACTGAATGGGGCGGAGGCCCAGTTTGGGGTGGGTTGGGCCAGGCGTGGATCGGACCTCACCGGAATATGACCCAAGTCAATTGTAACCGCTGCTCTTGCTCCCGGCCGACAGATTTCGGTGTGACAATGCGCGGTCATTTCTGGGGCGGGCCTTATAAGATTCAAGGCAATGAATCGCCGAAAGTTGATTATGCCCCACTTCCTCACGCTTCGCGGATTTTCGATCCGTGCGCTGCTGGGCGCCACCGTCGTGGCGATGGGCGCGCTGCTGATCGTTGTGGTCGGACTGAACCTGCGGTCCGCGGTGGAGCGCAGCTTCGCGGCGAGCCGCGCGGTCGCTCTGACGGCAATCGACGTTCACCTGTTTGACGCGATGGCGGGCCTGCGCCTCGAGCGTGGAGCAATCCTGGCCGTGCTGAATGGCGCCGGCACTGCGAACACCTTTGCCACGGCCCGGATGGCGAGTACGCGCAACCTCACGGAATCGGGGTACAGCCAGGCGGAGCCCTTGCTGGGCGGTATGGCGGCATCATCCCCGGAACTGGCCGGCATGATCGCGCGCTTGCGTGACACGCATGAGGCGATGGCGACCTTGCGCTCCCAGGCCGATACCATGGCGCACCAGGAAAAATCGGCCCGTGACGCCGCGGTGATGCAATCGGCTCCCGCCGTCAGTCTCCGTTATCTGGACGCGCTGGTGGCGGTGGTGGATCGGTTGGAAGGCGACATGAAGCTGGTCAGCCCGGGTATCGCCGAACTGGTCGCGCTGAAGCGCGCCGCCTGGGCGGTCCGGCTCTACAGCGGCAGTCTGGCGCTACGCACCACGACGGAGATGGCCGCCGGGCATCCCTGGGACCTGGCCGATATTATCGCCGGTGCAGAAGATCGTGGCCGCATGAGTTTGGCCTGGTCGGAAGTTGCCGAGATCGCCGCGCGGCCTGAAATTTCGCCCGCGCTGGCCGCAGCGGCGCAGCAGGCCGGCGAAGTGTATCCGGCGGCCTTCGCAACGCTGGTCGATGACGCCGTGAAGACCATAGCCGCCAACGCGGCCGCGCCAGGGGCGGCGGTGGCCGACATCCAGACGCGGACCCAGGTATATTACGATAAGATAAATGACGTCTCTCACCATGCGCTGAGCGAAGTGACCGGTCTGGCTGCCAGCCAGGCGAGCGACGCAGAGGGTATGCTGGTGTTGAACGTCGTGACCCTGCTGCTGGCACTGGGACTGACCCTGGGCGGCTACCTGATCGCCGTCCGCCGGGTCAGCGCACCGCTCGGTGCCATGACCCGCGCCATGCGGCTTCTGGCCGACCACGACCTGTCGGTCGAGGTGCCGGGTGCCGGCCGCGGTGACGAGATCGGCGGCATGGCCGCCGCTGTCCAGGTGTTCAAGGACAGCATGATCACCGCCGACCGGCTCTCGGACGAACGGAAGGCAGAGCGCGCGGGAAGGGAGCAGCGCGCGGCGCGCCTGGAGGAATTGGTGCGCGCGTTCGAGGCGAAGGTCGGCGGCCTCGTGGGAATGCTGTCTTCCGGGGCCACCGAATTGCAGGCGACGGCCCAGTCGATGTCCGCGACCGCCACGCAAACCAACCAGCAGGCCACCACGGTGGCTGCTGCGGCAGAAGAGACGAATGCTGGGATACGGACGGTGGCAGCGGCGGCCCATGAACTGACCGCGTCGATCGGCGAGATCAGCCGCCAGGTGGCGCAGTCGTCCAAGATCGCCGGCCAGGCCGTCGACGACGCCTCCCGCACCGACACCATCGTGCGGGCTTTGGCCGAGGGGGCAGAGAAGATCGGCCAGGTGGTCGATCTGATCGCCACCATCGCGAGTCAGACCAACCTGTTGGCGCTCAATGCGACGATCGAGGCCGCTCGGGCCGGTGATGCAGGCAAAGGCTTCGCGGTCGTCGCCAGCGAGGTCAAGAGCCTGGCGCAGCAGACCGCCAAGGCGACGCAGGACATCGGCGCCCAGATCGGCCAGATCCAAAGCGCGACGACCGAAGCCGTTCAGGCGATCAAAGGCATCAGCACCACGATCGGCGAGGTGAACATGATCGCCACCGCGATTGCCGCCGCCGTGGAGGAGCAAGGGTCGGCGACGGCCGAGATCGCCCGTAACGTGCAGCAGACGGCAACAAGCACGGACGATGTCACGACCACCATCGCCGGCGTGAACCGGGCGGCAAACGACACGGGTGCCGCAGCCAGCCAGGTGCTGGGGGCGGCCAACGGACTCTCGCAGCAGGCCGAACAGCTTACCGCCGAGGTGCACAGTTTCGTCGCAGCAGTTCGTGCGGCCTGAGGCATCGGATCTGCCGCAACCGCTGGGCACGCAGCCAGGGTACAGCAAAAGGGCCGGTGCGAGACCGGCCCTTTTCCGCGACGTGGTGTAGCGGGTTACTGCTGGCCGCCCTGCGGGCCGCCATCTTCACCGAACAGACCGTAGACCGACACGGTCGGGCGCTGGGTGGTGGTGGCAAACACCGTCTGGTGCTGGCTGGACTGCTGGCTGGACTGTTGGGCGGCCTGCGTGTGGCTGACCTGGGCCTGCTGAACCTCGGCAGAGCCCTCGGCGAACGCGGAACCGGCGCCCAGGGTCAGCAGGGCCGCGGCAATCATCAGGGTCTTTTTCATCGTTGGTCTCCTGTTATCGGCCGGCGCTGCAGGTTTGCCTCGGCTCACCTGCGCGACCCGGCACGCTCTTTTCCGTGGGATCTTCGCGTGGGTTACTGTTGGCCGCCCTGCGGGCCGCTCGCCTGGCCGAACAGGCCATAGACGGACGTGGTCGGGCGCTGGGTGCTGGTCGCGAACGCCGTCAGGTGGTTGGCGCTCGAAGCGGCCGTCGCGTTGCTGACCTGCGCCGGGAGGACCTCGGCATAGCCTTCAGCAAAAGCGGAACCGGCGCCGAGGGTGAGCAGGGCTGCGGCAATCATCAGGGTCTTTTTCATCGTGTGTCTCCAAATTTCGGGCCTGCCGTGCAGGCCGCCATTGTCTTGATCGCTGGGTGGTCGGAACATCGACCGTCTTGCGATGGGCCCAAGATGGAGAGGGGGGGCACCTTCTATAACCGCAACAATGAACAAGAGATCTCTGCGTAAATCGGTGAAATGGCCGGGGAAGAACCAGGGCCTCCGCGGTGTCAGGCATACGGGAGAGTGCGACGTGGCGCCGGGGCCGCTGCTCACGCGGCGGGTCTGGTCGCCGCGATGAGGAACTCGCGATTGCCTTCCGGCCCGGTGATGGGGCTTTCCGTGATGCCGAGCACCGACCAGCCGGGCAGCGCGTCCCACCAATCCCGCACCCGGGTGCACACTGCCGCATGCACGGCCGGGTCGCGCACCACGCCCTTGGCGCCCACCTGGCCGGGGTCGGCCTCGAATTGCGGCTTGATCAGGGCGACAGCCCAGGCACCTTGTATGCACAGCCCCAACGGGGCGGGCAGCAGGGTGGCCAGGCCGATGAAGCTGGCGTCGCACACCAGCGCGCCGACCGGCTCGCCGATCGCCTCGGGGGTCAGATGCCGCGCGTTGGTCTTCTCATGCACCACCACGCGCGGATCGGTCCGCAGCTTCCAGGCGAGCTGCCCGTGGCCCACATCGACCGCATGCACGCGTGCAGCGCCGTGGGTCAGCAGCACGTCGGTGAACCCACCGGTCGACGCGCCGACGTCGAGGCACACCCGCCCCGTCGGCGACAGGCCGAAATGCGCCAGCGCGTGGTCGAGCTTCAACCCGCCGCGCGATACCCAGGGATGATCCTGCCCACGCACCGCCAGCGGCGAGTCGTCCGCCAGCAGGTCGCCGGCCTTGGCGACCCGGCGCTCCCCGGCGAACACCTTGCCGGCCAGGATCAGCGCCTGGGCGCGCGTGCGGCTTTCCGCCAGCCCGCGCTCCACCAGCATCGTGTCGGCCCGTTGCTTCATCCGCCCTATATGGCGACAGGCGGGCGGTCCGGCTACTCCGCGGCCTGCTGCAGGTGGCGGCGGGCGTAGCGGGTCAGCGCCTGGTCGTCGGTCGGCTCGATGGGCGTGAAGTCGGTGTGCGCGATCCACTCTGCCCGCGTCGGCTTGCGGATGGCGTTGGAGACCGCGTTCAGCGTCAGGTAGACGATCTTGCGCGGATACGGCGTGATGTTGCCGGCGGAGCCGTGCACCAGGTTGCCGTGGAACAGCAGCAGCCCGCCGGGCTTGCCGGTCGGCGCCACGATGCCGCCCTGCTCGACCAGGCGGGTCACGGTCGCCTCGTCGAGCGTCCAGAGCGGGTAGGACGTCGTTGACGTATCGTGGCCGGCCGCCAGCACGCCATGGGTGTGGCTGCGCGGCACCAGCATCAGCGGGCCGTTGATCGGCATCACCTCGTCGAGGAACACGGCGATATTCATCGCGCGCGGTTCCGGCATCCCGTCGTCGCGCGCCCAGGTGCCGTAGTCCTGGTGCCACTGCCAGACATCGCCGGTGAACGACGCCTTCGCGTTGATCTTATACTGGTGCATGTAGACATGCTCGCCGAACAATTGCTCGACGGGGCGGATCATGCGGGGGTGACGCCCGAGCAGGCCGTGGGCTTCGTTGTAGAGGTGGGCGGCGAAGGCGGTGCGCGGTGCGCCGGATTTCTCGCGCCAGACCTCCGGGCGCTGCTGGCGGTAGATGGTCTCCGCTTCGGCGCGCAGTACGGCGACTTCTTCCGTGGAGAAGGTGTCCGGCAGGAACAGGTAGCCTTCCTCGTTGAACTGGAGGACCTGGTCTTCGGCCAGCATGGGCGCTCTCCTCTTGTTGGCTTTTTTGGTCTTTGTGTTTTTCATGCAACCAGCTCGGTCACTTGCAGGCATTGGGCGATGAGGGCTTCCATATCTGAATGTGGAATTCCAAAATCGCGTGTGATGTGGCCGGGGAAACAGCGCCACTGTCAAGCTGGATGGGACAGGCATGCTTGCTGATTGGACCGGGCAATCGACACGGACCAAGGCCCGGCGCCGTCGATGCCTCCACTGCCCGCCTTTCAGGCGTTTGCCGTGGGCACGGGAGACATCGCTGGCGCGTCCGTCATGGCCCACCGGACGGTGCCCTACACGTCCAGCCCGGCCAAGGCGCGTCGGACACCATCCGCAGCCAATGCCAGTCACCCTGAAGCCACGCTACCCCGTGACGACGTGGATCGGTCCCGGTGCGTCGACCACGTTCAGTGGCACGCACCCGGCGGCGTCGCCGTCCGCCTGCGCCGGGGTGCGGGCGTTGCCGATGAAATCGATGCGCGCCGCTCGAACATGGCGCACGCCAGGTGCGCGGCCCAGCAGGTGGATCGGCAAGGCAGCGCCGTACAGCAGGGCGGCGGCGGGTCCGCCATGGTCGAACAGCACGACCGAGAACCCAGGCTCCCCCGACACCGCCTCGGGGGCCAGCGTGTAGGTCCCGCCGTAC